>NZ_JBIAXU010000009.1:0-238721 GCF_042896985.1 Streptomyces sp. NPDC001194
CCTCCTCATCCTCGTCGTCGGCATCGCCATCGACCTCCTCATCTTCAGCCCCGTCGAGCGCCGGGTCCTGCGCAGCCGCGGCCTGCTGGTCAAGAGCTGAGGCGCGCCGTGCGTTCCGTGTTCCGTACTCCCGGCGCCGGCCCCGCCCCGGCTCCCGTGCTGCTGGTCATCGCCCACGGCAGCCGCGACCCGCGGCACGCCGCGACCGTGCGCGCCCTCACCCGGCGGGTGCGGGCGCTGCGGCCGGGGCTGCGGGTGGAGACGGCCTTCCTGGACTTCGACACCCCGACGGTGGCGCAGGTGACCTCCGCCCTGTACCGGTCGGGCGTACGGGAGGTCGTCGCCCTCCCGCTGCTCCTGACCCGGGCGTTCCATGCGAAGTCCGACATACCCGCGGTGCTGGCCGATGCCACGTCCCGGCTGCCGGGCTTCTCGGTCCGGATCGCGGACGTCCTCGGCCCGTCCCCGCTGCTGGTCGGCGCCCTGGAGCGCCGCCTCGCGGAAGCCGGCCTCACCCCGGCGGACCGCGCCACCACCGGCGTGGTGCTCGCGTCCGCCGGTTCCTCCGACCCGGAGGCGATCGCAGTGATCGCTGAAATCGCGCGGGAGTGGCGGCACACCGGTTGGTGCGCCGTGCGGCCTGCGTTCGCCTCCGCCCGCCTGCCCCGTACGGAGGACGCCGTACGGGCCCTGCGCGCCGAGGGCGTCCGCCGGGTGGCGGTCGCCCCGTACGTCATCGCCCCCGGGCGCCTGCCGGACCGTATCGCCGCGGGCGCGGAGACCGCCGGGGCGGACCTGGTGTCCGGTGTCCTCGGCGCGGCCCCCGAGCTGGCCCGCCTGCTCCTGCGCCGCTACGACACGGCGCCGCGCACCGCACCCCTCCTCGCCGCGGCCTGACGCCGTGCCCGCCCGGCGGGCACGGCGACCGCACGTTCCGACGCACCGTCCAGGGACCGACAGGACAACCCCTAGGGGGTGTCCGCAAAGTCCCGCCTGTCCCGCGACGCCCGGCACGCGCTCTCGGCGCACCGGACGCCGCGGGACCGCCCTTCGGGCGGACGGCGCCACTTTGCGGACACCCCCTAGGCCCTGGCCGCCGCTTCGTCGGCCAGGGTCGTCAGGTCCTCGATCGCCATCGCGCCCGGCGGCAGGCCCTCGCGGGCGAAGATGTTCGCCGCGTGGCGGAGGGTGTCGTTCACCGGGGTCGGGACCCCGTGGAGGCGGCCCAGCAGGGAGATCTCGCCGTTGAGGTAGTCCGCCTCGATGGAGCCGGTGCCCCGGTGCAGGGACTGCCAGGAGGAGCCGCCGCGTACGCCCGGAGGCTGGCCGACCTTGCCGTCGCGGGCCGCCGCCTGTTCCGCGTCGGAGGCGTAGGCGATCCCCGCCGCCCCGAGCGCCGCCCGCCCCTCCCGCTGCGCGCGCAGCAGCAGGGCCGCCTTCGCCGGGTGCGGCTCCGGGCCCGTCGTCGCCTGGACGGCGTTGCCCAGGTTCCCCAGCAGCTTCGCGTACTTCCAGCGCATCACGTCCTCGACGACCGGCGCCTCGAACCCGGACTTCTCCAGGTCGGCGGCGATCCGCCGGGCCCGTGCGTCCGCGCCCCCGGCCGCGAGCCCGATGTGCAGGATGCCCGTCAGCGGCGCGCACAGCGCGGAGACCACGCCCGGCTCGAGGAAGGTGGCGGGCAGCCAGACGCAGACCCCGTACACGCGGGCGAAGCGGCGCAGCGCCAGCCGCTCGCTCTCCACCCCGTTCTGGGCGCAGAGCACCGGCAGCCGCTGGGCCGCCGTACCGCCGCCCGCCACCTCCGCGTCGCCCCACGCGTCGAGCGCGGCGATCGCGTCCTGGGTCTTCACGGTGAGCAACAGGACGTCGTCGGGGCGCAGTTCACCCAGTTCCGCCGGGCCCGTGACCACGGGGATCCGGTGCACCCGGGCCCCGTCCGCCGTGGTGAGCCGCAGCCCGTCCGCCGTGAGGGCCTGCGCGTGCGCGCCGCGCGCGACGAGGACGGCCTCGGCGCCCGCCTCCGTCAGCCGTCCGCCGATGGTCGCGCCGATCGCCCCGGCGCCGATGATGATGTAACGCATGCTCCGGAGCCTGGCACATCCGGTGCCCTGCGTTACCGTCGGGGGCATGGTGGACGACGTGTTCCTTCTCGGCGGAGAACTCCCCGTACGGCGGCTCGGTCTCGGCACGGGCGGCCTGGTCGGCCCCGGTTACTGGGGCCCGCGCGGCAGTCGCGCCGGGGCCCGGGCACTGCTGCGCACCGCCGTCGAGCGCGGTGTCACGCTCATCGACACCGCCGACAACTACGGCCCCGACCTGGCCGAGGAGCTGATCGCCGAGGCCCTGCACCCGTACGGGGAGCGGCTGGTCGTCGCCACGAAGGGCGGGGTGGTGCGCACCGGCCCCGACCGGTGGCACGCCGCGGGTCGGCCCGAGCAGCTGCGGGCGATGTGCGAGGCGAGCCTGCGCCGGCTGCGGGTGGAGAGCATCGGCCTCTACCAGCTGCACCGCTTCGATCCGGCGGTCCCGGTGGCGGAACAGCTGGGCGCGCTGGCCGCGTTGCGGGCGGAGGGCAAGATCCGGCACATCGGCCTGGACACGGTGACCGCCGGTCAGCTGCGGCAGGCGCTGGAGGTGGTCCCGGTGGCCTCCGTGCAGAACCCGTACAACCTGATGGACCGCTCTTCGGCGGAGGTGCTCGCGCTGTGCGAGGAGCGCGGGATCGCCTTCCTCCCGTACTACCCGCTGGGCAGCGGCGCCCTGACGCGCGAGAGCGCGGCGGCGGTGACGGCCGTGGCCTCCGAGCACCGGGCGGGGCCGGGGCAGATCGCGCTGGCCTGGCTGCTGCACCGGTCGCCGGTGCTGTGTCCGACGCCCGGGACCGGGTCCCCGGCCCACCTGGCCGAGAACCTGGACGCGGCGACCGTCCGGCTGACGCCGCGGGAGATGTCCGTACTGGACGCGCTCGGCCGGTAGCCCGGCGCCGTCGCGGCCGTCGGCCCGCCGTCAGCCGGCCGTGAGCTCGACGAGTTTGGCGACGGTGTTCCAGTTGCGGGTCGTCGCGTCGATGCCCTTGAACACGGCGGGTTTGTGGAGCGCCTCGCCCAGCTTGGAGCGGCCCAGGCCGTCCGGGGCGTAGAGGTAGACCACCCGGTCCCCGATCCGGTACTCCTCCGGGAGGTACGAGGGCCCGTCGATCGAGGCGAACCGTTCCTCGGCGGGCTGTGCGGAGAGGAAGGTGGCGTGCAGCTGCCGGCCCTCCAACTCGGCGGCCGGGAAGGGGCAGGCCTCGGCGACGGCGCGCAGGTACTCCCCGTCGGCCACCAGGCAGGCCACCGCGAAGCCGAAGCGGGCCTCGATGGCCCGCTCCAGCTCGCGGGCCAGGGCGGCCGGGTCCTTCTCCGGGCTCGTGAAGACGGCGTTGCCGCTCTGCAGGTACGTCCGGACCTCGGTGAGGCCGAGCCCCTCGAGGACCTCGCGCAGCTCGGCCATCGGGACCTTCCTGGCACCGCCGACATTGATTCCGCGCAGCAGGGCGGCGTACTTCTTCGTGGTCATGACCGAACGATAGGACGGCGCGCCGACGATGCGGGCGGTGCGGGCGGTGTGGGCCGTGCGGCCAGTTCGGCCTCGATGAGGTCGGCGGCCTGTCGCGTACCGCCCTCGGTGGCCATCTGCGCGCGGACCGCCTCGGCGCGGGCGGCGACCCCGGGGTCCGCGACGAGTGCGAGGACGGCCTCCCGCAGGGTGCGGGCGTCGGCCTCCTCCATGGGGAGGTGGCGGGCGACGCCGAGCCCCTGGAGCATGTCGGCGTTGCCGAACTGGTCGACGGCCTGCGGGACGGCGACCATCGGGGTGGCGGTGGCGAGGCCCTCCTGGCTGCCGCCCGCGCCCGCGTGGGTGATGAAGGCGTCCGCCTGGCGCAGGACGTCCAGCTGGGGGACCCAGCGGCGGACCTCCACGTTGGCGGGGACGGCGCCGAGTTCGGCCTCGTCGGTGAACTTGCCGATCTGGAGGACGACGTGCCAGTCGGGGAGGTCGCGGAAGGCCTCGACGCAGGCGCGGTAGAACGCGGGCTGCTTGGTGAAGGTGGAGCCGAGGGAGACGAGCAGGACCTTCTTCCCGGCGGCCGCTTCCGGGCGTTCCCAGCTGCCCTGGGCGGCGCTGCGGTCGCCCTGGCAGGCGCCGACGAAGGTGTGGACGGTCTCGTCGACGCGGTCGGCGTGCGGCTGGAGGGCGCGCGGGATGAGCACGATGCTGCGGCGCGGCCGGCCGACGAAGGGGTCGCAGTCCTCTTCGATGCCGTTCTCGTCGAGCCAGGCGCGGAAGCGGGCGTAGTACGCCCGTCCGCGCTCGGTGGCGCGCAGTGCGGCCGTCATCGGCTCGCCGACCTCCTCCTCGTAACCGGTCCAGGCGACCAGGTTCGGGGAGAGGGAGACGGCGGGGACGCCCCAGCGGTGGGCGAGGACGCGCGCCGGGTAGGAGGTGATGTCGTGGAGGACGAGGTCGGGCTCGTCGCCCTCGAAGGCGGCCGCGAGCTGCGGCAGGGCCTGGACGGCGTCCCGCAGGAACGGCTCGAGGTTGTCGATGGGCTCGGCGCCCCAGGCCTCGGGGTCGTCGTCGGTGGGGAGGGTGGAGTTCCAGATCACCGGAGCGGCACCGGTCTCCGCGATCTTCCCGGCGAAGGAGGCCGGGATGGCGTAGCTGACCCGGTGGCCGCGGGCGACGAGTTCCCGGATCACTTCGATGCTCGGGTTCACGTGCCCGTGGGCGGCGATGGAGAACATGGCGATGTGCGCGGGCTTGGCGGGGATGGCTGAGGTCATGCACCGAACCTAACGAGACGAGACGTCTCGTGCAACGCGAATTTCCGGCCACCCACGGACCGGGGTGCGAAACTGGGCGGATTCACGAAGATCCGGATCCGGAGAGGCTCGGAACGAGGGCATGGACGAAGCGCAGGCCAGGGACGTACTGACGGCGGCGGGCCTGGCCGGACCGGCCGGTCCGGCCACACTGCTGGCGCTCGGCGAGAACGCGGTGTTCGCGGTGGGCGGGCTGGTGGTGAAGGTCGGCCGGGAGGCGGCGCTGCTGGAGCGGGCCGGGCGGGAGCTCGCGGTGGCGGGCTGGCTCGAAGAGGCCGGGATCCCGGCGGTCCGCGCGGCCGAGCCTCAGGCCCGGCTGGTGGCGGGCCATCCGGTGACGGTGTGGCACCGCCTCCCGGACCCGGTCCGCCCGGCCGGCCCCGAAGACCTGGCGGTGCTGCTGCGGCGGATCCACGCCCTCCCGGCGGCGCCGGTCGCGCTGCCCGCGCGGGACCTGCTGGGCGGGGTCGAGCGCTGGCTCCGGCTGGCCGGGGAGTCCGTCGACCCGGCCGACGCCGCCTACCTGCGGGCCCGGCGCGACGCCTACGCCGAGGAGGTCGCCGCGCTCACCCCGCATCTGCCGCGGGGCCCGATCCACGGCGACGCCCTGCCCCGCAACGTCCACGTGGGCCCGGACGGGCCGGTCCTGGTGGACCTGGAGACCGTCTCGGCCGACCTGCGCGAGCACGACCTGGTGGTGATGGCCCTCTCCCGCGACCGGTACGGCCTCCCGGCGCAGTCGTACGAGGCCTTCGTGACGGCGTACGGCTGGGACGTACGCGACTGGGAGGGCTGCGCGGTCCTCCGCGGCGCCCGAGAGACGGCCAGCTGCGCCTGGGTGGCCCAGCACGCCCCGGCCAACCCGAAGGCCCTGACAGAATTCCGCCGCCGCGTCACCTCCCTGCGCGACGGCGACCCGGAAACCCGCTGGCACGCCTTCTAGGGCGTACCAGGAGCGGCACACGACACTGCGCACCACGATCCACACCGCCCGCCTGGGCGCGGCGGAGTTCAAGGTCATCCGCCCGGCCCGGACCCCCGTCCGCGCGCTGCTCGTCGACGACCCCTGGTACGTGAACGGCTGGTTCGACCAGGAGAACCGGGACCGGTTCCGCCAGGACGTCCACGGCAAGACGCTGTTCAAGACCGGCAGCGCCCGGACCTGCCGGGAAGCCGCCGGGGAGTTCGCCGAGCTCGCCCGCACGGGCCCCGGCCGGCAGTTCAACCACGGGGGGAGGCACTGCTGCCGGAGCGTGGACTGCCATCCCGCCGACCGCGACCTGCACATCGTCCACCGCGAGGAGTGGCCGGCCCGAGCCGTCAGGCCGTCGCCGGGAGGGCCGTGCGCAGCGGCCAGTTGGGGTCGATCACCGCGTCCGGGGTGCCCTGGCGGCGCAGGTAGGACTGGAAATCGCGGGCCCAGCGCTCGTGCCAGGCGCCCTGGCGGGCGTGCAGGGCGGCCGGGGTGAGCTCCGCCACCTCGGGGTGGCGGGCGGCTATCGCACGGGCCACCTGCACCGCGGCCAGCGCGTCGGCGCCCGCGTCGTGCGCGGAGTCCAGGGTGACCCCGTACACCCCGCACACCGCCTCCAGCGTCCGCTTGCCGCGGCGGTAGCGGTCCACGGCCCGGTCTATGGTCAGCGGGTCCACCACCGGCCCGGTCTCGGCCCCGCCCAGCCGGTCGGCCAGCGAGGGCAGCCCGTGCCGGGCGAGCTCGGCCGTCAGCAGGGACAGGTCGAAGGCCGCGTTGTACGCGACGACGACCGCGCCCCGGCGCCAGTGCTCCACCAGCGCCCGCGCCACCTCGTCCGCGACCTCCCGCACCGGGCGGCCTTCCGCCACCGCCCGCTCCGTGCTGATCCCGTGGATCGCCGCGGCCTCCTCGGGGATCGGTATGCCGGGATCCGCGAGCCAGCCGCGCCGCCCGCGCACCTCGCCCGCCCGCACCTCGACCACCGCCGCCGTCACGATCCGCGACTCCCCCGGCTCCGTGCCGGTCGTCTCCAGGTCGAATCCGATCAGCACACCGCCGTGCCAGTCCCCCATGCCGCGCCCCTCCCCCGCACTCCCCGTGCACCTTCTGTCTGTGACTTTCAGCCTGCCACGGGGCACTGACAGTCAGGACACCGGGCGGGAGTCCTCCCAGATCGACTCGAATTCCTCGCGGTACGTCGGGAACAGCCCGTGCTCCGCGTCCCGCGCCGGACCGCGGGTGCCGCCGCCCCGCAGGACCAGCACCGGCGCCTCCATGCCGCGCGCCCGGCGCAGGTACGACTGCACGACCGCGATGCCCGAGGTCTCCCCCTCCACCAGGTAGGCGGTGAAGCGGGGTGTCTCGTCGAAGACGTGGATCTCGAACCGCGAGGGATCCCGCAGCCCCGCCCGCACCCGGCGCACGTGCAGGATGTTCATCTCCACCGAGCGGCTCAGCTCGCCCTTGCGCAGGCCGAGCTCGCGCTCGCGCCGCTTCACGGCGCTGCTGGCCGGGTTCAGGAACAGCAGCCGGACCCGGCAGCCGGCCTCCGTCAGGCGCACGAGTCTTCGCCCGGAGAAGTTCTGCACCAGCAGGTTGAGCCCTATGCCGATGGCGTCGAGCCGCCGCGCGCCCCCGAACAGGTCCTCGGCCGGGAGCTGCCGCTGCAGCCGTACCCGGTCCGGGTGGACCGAGATGACGTCCGCGTACCGGTCGCCCACGAGGTCCTCGACGGCGTCGATCGGCAGCCGGTCCGCCCCCGGGGAGCCCGCGCCGCCGCCCAGCACCTCCAGCAGCCGCGCGGAGGCCCGCTCGGCCTGCTCCAGCACCGCCCGCGACAGGGCCCGGTTGCGGGAGACCACGTTCCGGGTGACCTCCAGCTCGTCGAGCGCGAGCTCGATCTCCCGCCGGTCGTCGAAGTACGGCTCGAAGCACGGCCAGTGCTGGACCATGAGCTCGCGCAGCTGCGGGAGCGTCAGGAAGCTCAGCACGTTGTCGTCCGCGGGGTCGAGCAGGTAGCCCTTGCGCCGGCTGACCTCGCGGACCGCGACGGCCCGCTGCACCCACTCCTGCCCGGCGGGCCCGGCGGCCGCGACCACCCAGTCGTCCCCGCCGTGCACGGGCTCGTAGATCGGCCGCAGCACGGCGCCGACGACGGCACGCAGCCGCTGCTCGATCAGATTCAGCCAGATGTACGCGCGGCCGGCCCGCTGCGCGCGGGTGCGGACCTCGCTCCACGCGTCCGCGCCCCAGTCCAGCTCGGCGCCGGCCCGCACACTCCCGGCCGCCGTCGGGGCCAGCGACACCGCCCCGGCCGGCACCCCCGTCGGCATGCCGCCGGACACCCCGCCGGGCGCACCATCGGGTGCACCTCCTGGGGCGTCCTCCGGGCCGCCCTCGTGACCGCTGTCACCAGGGGGCAGCTCCAGACCTCCCGAGCTCACCCGTGCACCGCCTTCTGCGTCTGGACGCCCGTCTCCAGTGATCACGGAAGGGTACTCCGAGCTCGGCGCCCGGTGCAGCCCGATGCGGTCCGACGGGCCGCACACGGGTGGTCCGTTGACCCATTATCGGATGCCCGCATAGTCCGCTGACCCGCCTATCAGCTCTCCGGGTCACCCGGTAGGAGCATCCCAAGTCCCCGCGTGCGGGCCCACTTTCGGGGAAGATCTGGAACAGACACGGTCCACGCCGGATCGGCACCGAGACATCAGCCCGCCAGCCGGGGGAACGAGGGGAAGAGCCGAATCCATGCAGGTCTGGCCGGGACAGGCGTATCCGCTCGGCGCCACGTACGACGGCGCCGGCACCAATTTCGCGGTCTACTCCGAGGCCGCCCGACGCATCGAGCTGTGCCTCCTGCACGACGACGGATCGGAGACCGCGGTCGAACTGCGCGAGACCGACGCCTTCGTACGCCACGCCTACCTGCCCGGAGTGATGCCCGGGCAGCGCTACGGCTTCCGCGTGCACGGCCCGTACGAGCCCGAGCGGGGGCAGCGGTGCAATGCGGCCAAGCTGCTGCTGGACCCGTACGCGCGGGCCATCGCCGGGAGCGTCGACTGGGGTGAGCAGGTCTACGGCTACCACTTCGGCCGGCCCGACTCGCGCAACGACCTCGACTCGGCTCCGCACACGATGAGTTCGGTCGTGGTGAATCCGTACTTCGACTGGGCCAACGACCGCCCGCCGCGCCACGAGTACCACCACACCGTGCTGTACGAGGCGCACGTCAAGGGGCTGACCATGCGTCACCCCGACCTGCCCGACGAGCTGCGCGGCACGTACGGGGCGCTCGCCCATCCGGCGGTCATCGGGCACCTCACCAAGCTGGGGGTGACGGCGCTGGAGCTGATGCCCGTGCACCAGTACGTCAACGACCACCGGCTGGTCGACGACGGGCTCAGCAACTACTGGGGCTACAACACGATCGGCTTCTTCGCCCCGCACAACGGCTACGCCTCCGGCGACCGCGGCCAGCAGGTGCTGGAGTTCAAGTCGGCGGTGCGGGCCCTGCACGAGGCGGGGATCGAGGTCATCCTCGACGTGGTCTACAACCACACCGCCGAGGGCAACCACCTGGGCCCGACGCTGTCCTTCCGCGGGCTCGACAACGCCTCGTACTACCGCCTCACGGACGACCCCCGGCACTACATGGACACCACGGGGACGGGGAACTCGCTGCTGATGCGGTCCCCGCACGTGCTCCAGCTGATCATGGACTCGCTGCGCTACTGGGTCACCGAGATGCACGTGGACGGATTCCGCTTCGACCTGGCCGCCACCCTCGCCCGGCAGTTCCACGAGGTGGACCGGCTCTCCTCGTTCTTCGACCTGGTCCAGCAGGATCCCGTGGTGAGCCAGGTGAAGCTGATCGCGGAGCCCTGGGACCTGGGCGAGGGCGGCTACCAGGTGGGGAACTTCCCTCCGCTGTGGACCGAGTGGAACGGCAAGTACCGGGACACCGTGCGGGACTTGTGGCGCGGGCAGCCGCGCACCCTCGCGGAGTTCGCGGGCCGGCTGACCGGCTCCTCGGACCTGTACCAGGACGACGGCCGCCGCCCGCTGGCGTCGATCAACTTCACCACCTGCCACGACGGTTTCACCCTGCACGACCTCGTCTCGTACGACGAGAAGCACAACGAGGCGAACCGCGAGGGGAACAGGGACGGGGAGACCCACAACCGGTCCTGGAACTGCGGGGTGGAGGGGCCCACGGAGGAGCCGGAGGTCCTGGAGCTGCGCGAGCGCCAGATGCGCAACTTCACGGCCACGCTGATGCTGTCGCAGGGCGTGCCGATGCTCAGCCACGGCGACGAGTTCGCCCGCACGCAGGGCGGCAACAACAACGCGTACTGCCAGGACAACGAACTGTCCTGGGTGAACTGGCCGGAGCCGGGCAAACCGGCGCCCGCCCTGCTGGAGTTCACGCGGCGGATGGTGTGGCTGCGGCGCGACCACCCGGTGTTCCGGCGGCGCCGGTTCTTCCACGGCCGGCCGGTGGAGGGGACCGACGACGAGCTCTCCGACATCGCCTGGTTCACCCCTCACGGGGAGCCGATGCGGGCCCGCGACTGGCAGGCGCAGCACGCGCGCTCGCTGACGGTGTTCCTCAACGGGGAGGCCATCTCCGAGCCGGGCTCGCGCGGGGAGCGGATCACCGACGACTCGTTCCTGCTGATGTTCAACGCGGGGGCGGATCCGCAGGAGTTCACGATCCCGGCCGGGCACGGCGCGCAGTGGCGCCTCGTCGTGGACACCGCACGTCCGGACGTACTGCCACCCGGTACCGGACCGCAGTTCGCGGCCGGGGACCGGGTGGCCCTGACGGGGAGGTGCCTGGTGGTGCTTCAGCGCCCGGCGTAGGGGGTGCCGGACGGGGCTCCTTCCGGGGAGGCGGTCTGCTGCGCCGGGATGAACGCCTTCGGCGCGGCCGGGTGCGCCCGGGCGGCCGGCACCCGGGTCACGAGGGCGAGGACGAGGGACAGCGCGGCCGCCCCGACGGCGACCGCGAAGGCCCCGGCGGGCCCGTACCGCTCCGCGAGCCGTCCGGAGGCGGCGAGCGCCGCGGCCTGCCCGGCGACGAGCGAGCTGGCGGCGAAGGCCATGGCCTCGGCGAGCCGGGCGGGCTCCACGGCCCGCTCGGTGAGCGCGAAGGCGGTGATCAGGTGCGGAGCGTAGGCGGCCCCGAGCACCGTGACGGCCGCGTACAGCGGCCACAGGGCGTCGGTGAAGAGCAGCGGTACGGAGAACACCAGCGCGGCGGCGGTGGCCGCCCGCCAGCGCACCCGCAGCCCGATCCGGGCGGGCAGCGCGCCGAGCGCGAGGCCCACGGCGGCGCTGACGACACCCATCGCGGCGTACACGATGCCCGCCTGGCCGGGGACGCCCAGACGAGCGGTAAGGGCGGCTATTCCGGCCTGGCAGGCGCCGAACATGGCGCCCTGGAGGAGCAGGGAGCCCCGTACGGCGTACACGACGCGCGGGTGGCGGGCGGGGCGGCGGGCGGCGGCCCCGGCTCCGTCCCGCGCTCCGCCCTTCGGGGCCGTGCCGGCCGTGACGGAGGCGGTCGGGTGCAGGGCGAAGGCGGTGCCGAAGACGGCCACGAGGGCGGCGGCCCCGCCGAGGGCGAACGCGGGGTGCGCGACGAGCGCGGCGAGTCCGACGAGGGCCGGACCGAAGACGAAGGAGACCTCGTCCAGGGTGCCTTCGAGCGAGTGGACGGCCCCCACGACGCCCTCGTCGGACCCGGACCGGCGGGCGAGGGCCACGGAGCGGGTCCGGGCGAGCGGCCCGATCAGCGGTACGGAGGCCCCGGTGACGGCGCCGACCGCGGCGAGCGGGGCGGTCGCGAGACCGCCGAGGGCCCCCGCCACCAGGGCGCCCGTGGCGACCGCGTTGACGGCGGCGGCGGCGAGCACCACGGGCCGCTGCCCGTACCGGTCGGCGAGCCGGCCCAGGACGGGCCCGAAGACCACCTGCCCGGCGGAGAGGGTGCCGCCGACGATGCCGGCGGTGGCGAGCGAGCCGCTGGTCTGCGCGACCAGCAGCACACTGCCGAACTGGGACATCGCGACGGGCAGTCGCGCGAGGAAGGAGAGGAGCGGGAGGAGGGGCCCGGTCAGGGCGATGACTCTTCGATAGGTGTTGACGGTTCCGGCCACTTGATCAACGCTAACCCGGTGCAGTCACCCGGATGCATTGGGTAATGGCACGGAATCCGGCAAGCTGGGTACGTACGTTCTCATGAGCCAGCCGTATGCGCGCATCCAGACGGAATCAGCCCCGAGTTCGACGTACCGGCTTCAACTGCGACCGGAGTTCCCCTTCGCCGCGGCCGAGGCGGCCGTGCCCTACCTCGCCTCGCTCGGGGTGTCCCACCTGCACCTCTCGCCGGTGCTGGAGGCGGTCCCCGGCTCGGCGCACGGGTACGACGTCACCGACCACACCCGGGTGCGGGCCGAGCTCGGCGGCGAGCCCGGGCTGCGGGCGCTGGCCGCGGCGGCCCGGGGGCACGGGCTCGGCCTGGTGCTGGACATCGTCCCGAACCACATGGCGGTGCCGTCCCCGCTGCGGCTGAACGGGCCGCTGTGGGAGGTGCTGCGGGAGGGCCCCGGCTCCCCGTACGCGCGGTGGTTCGACATCGACTGGGAGGCGGGCGGCGGCCAGGTGCTGCTGCCGGTGCTCCCGGGGCCGCCCGAGCCGGACGCGTTCACGCCCGACCGGGACCGCGGCGTGCTGCGCCACGGGGAGCTGGAGTTCCCGCTGCGGGAGGGGACCGCGGGGCTGGCGCCGGCCGAGCTGCTGGCCGCCCAGTGGTATCGGCCGGCCTGGTGGCGAGAGGCCCGCACGCGGCTCAACTACCGCCGGTTCTTCACCATTTCGGAGCTCATCGGGGTCCGGGTGGAGGACCCGGAGGTGTTCGCCGCCACGCACGCGAAGGTGCTGGAACTGGTGCGCGACGGGGTGGCCGAGGGGCTGCGGATCGACCACGTGGACGGGCTGGCAGACCCGGAGGGGTACCTGCGGAGGCTGCGGGCGGCGGTGGGCGGGGGCTGCTGGGTGGTGGTGGAGAAGATCCTGGCCCGCCACGAACGGCTGCCGCCCGCCTGGCCGGTGGCGGGGACCACCGGGTACGACGCCCTGCACCGCGTGGACGGGGTGTTCACCGACCCGGCCGGGGCCGCGGAACTGGCCCGGCGGTACGTGGAGTTCACCGGCAGCGCGGCCTGGGAGCAGACGGCCGGGGCGTGCGCGCGGGAGGTGCTGACCGGCGACCTGGCGGCCGAGCTGGCGGCCCTGGAACGGGCAGCCGGGCCGGAACTCGCTCCGGCTGTGAGGGAGTTGCTGATCGCTTATCCGGTCTACCGGCCGTACCCCGGGCAGCCGGAGCTCGACCGGCAGGCCCTGGCGGCGGCCGCCGCGCCGGCCGGTCCGGGCGCGGTGGCCGGCGTACGGGACCTCGTACGGGGCGATCCGGCCTTCGCGGCCCGCTTCGCCCAGACCTCGGCGGCGCTGCGGGCCAAGTCGCTGGAGGACCGCGCCTTCTACCGGTACGCCCCGCTGCTGTCGGCCACGGAGGTCGGCGGGGACCCGGGGCGGCCGGCGCTCCCGCCCGCCGAGTTCCACGCGTACTGCGCCGAGCTCGAGCGGGACTGGCCCGGCTCCGGGACGGTGCTGTCCACGCACGACACCAAGCGCAGCGCGGACGTCCGGGCCCGGATCTCCGCCCTCTCCCAGGCCCCCGAGGCGATGGGCGGGCCCGCCGGACCCGACCCCCAACTGGCCTGGGTGGCCCGCCAGACCTCGCTCGGCCTCGGGGAGGTCCCCGAGCGCGCCGAGCGGCTGCGGGAAGCGCTCCTGAAGGCCGTCCGCGAGGCCGCCCTGCACACGAGCTGGACCGACCAGGACCCGGCGTACGAGGCCACCGTCTCGGACCACGTGCCGGACGGCCCGGAGCTGCCCGCCGCTCTGGCCGAGGCGGCCCGGGCGAACCTGCTCGGCATGACGCTGCTGCACCTGGCGATGCCCGGGGTCCCGGAGGTCTACCAGGGCGCCGAGACCGAGTACCGGGCCCTGGTGGACCCCGACAACCGGCGCCCGGCCCTGTTCCCGCACGAGGCCCTGGCCCGGCTGGACGCGGGGGCTACGCCGCGGGGGCAGGCGGAGGAGAAGCTGGCGCTGACGGCCGCGCTGCTGCGGCTGCGGCGGAACAGGCCCGGGCTGTTCTCCGGGTACGCCGCGCTGACCGCCCGCGGCGCGGCGGCGGAGCACTGCCTGGCCTTCGCCCGCCCGGCCGGGCTCGTCGCGGCGGCCACCCGGCTCTCGCACCGGCTCGCCGGAGCGGGGGGCTGGCGGGACACCGTCCTGCCCCTGCCGCCGGGGCGGTGGACGGCGCTGCTGGAGCTGGGCGGCCCGCAGGCGTACGAGGGCGAGGTCCGGCTCGCGGAGCTGCTCTCGGCGCGGCCGGTCGCCGTCCTGCTGCGCGAGGAGGGGAGCGGCTGAGGGGGTCTTCCGGATCACGCGGAAGGCCGCCGCGGCAAGGCGTTGGCCAGGGGTTTCCGGGAAGTGTGGGGCGCGCGGAGCAGTAGGGGGCGTGCACGGCGGGCATTGCATGAGACGTGACCCTCCTCCGTGACATCCGCTACCCCACACCATCCGAACTTGCCCTGGCCGCCCGCGCCCTGGCCGACGAGCATCCCGGCCCGGTACGGCTCCGCCGGACCGGCACCTCCCGGGCCGGCCGGCCCCTGTGGCTGCTCTCCGTCGGGCCGAGCGGCCGCCCGCGGGGCGCGGGCGTGCTCGTCGTCGCCGGGGCCCACGCCAACGAGCCCGTCGGCGGGGCCACCGCGCTCGCCCTCGCCCGGCGCGTCCTGCACGATCCGGTGTTCCGCGCCGGACGCGGCTGGCACTTCCTGCTCTGCGCAGATCCCGACGGGGCGGCCCTGCACCGCACGCCCCGCCCCCACTCCCTGCTCGACTACCACCGCAACTTCTTCCGTCCCCCCGGCCCCGAACAGCCCGAGTGGGCGCCGTCTTTACTGCCCCCGGACCGGCTGCCGCCCGAGACCCGGGCCCTGACCGCGCTCATCGACGAGCTCCGCCCCGCCCTTCAGGTCTCCCTGCACGGGACCGACCTCGGCGGCTCCTGGGTCCAGCTCACCCGGGACATACCGGGCCTGGCGGAGCCGTTCGCCAAATCGGCCGCCGAGCTGCGGATCCCGGTGGAGACCGGGGCCTCGGACGCGGCCGGCTGGCCCTCCCCCGGGCCCGGGATCTTCGTGATGCCGCAGCCCGGGGCCGACCCGGGCGGGGCGTTCCACCCGGAGGACACCCGGCTCAGCACCTGGTACCACGCCCACCGGTACGCCGGCACCACGGCCATCGTGGAAGTCCCCATGTGGGCCTCGGACCTGGTGGACGATCCCGCCCCGCACCCCGACCCGCGCGGCGCCCTGCGAACCCTGGCGGGGCGGCTCACCGCCGACGCCGCGCTGGTGGCCCGCGTACGGGACCGGGTGCCGGCGGCGCCGGAGCCGGGCGCGGACGCCGATGCGGCCGCCCTGCTGCGCGCCGTCGACTGGACGCTCGCGCTGATCCCCCGGATCACCGTGGAGTGGACCGGTGCCGGGGCCCCAGCCGAGGCCACGGCGGCCGCCATCGGCAGCATCGACGCCTTCGGGCGGCGGCTGTCGCTGCGCGCCGCCGCGATGCTGCTGCGGGTGCTCCGCGCCCAGGGCCACCCGGCGGCCCCGGGGCTGGACCGGCTCGTCACCGGCTGGTGCGAGGAGTTCTCCTCCCGGTTCCGGGCGCGCCCGATCCCGGTGGCCGCGCAGGTCGAGCACCAGACCCGTACGGTCCTGGCGGCGTACGAGCGCCTCCTTCTCACGGAGGGGCCGGCCGGGGCCGCCGGCCCCGGCCGGACGGAGGGACCCGACGGGACGGTCAATGCGTAGCGTCCGCCGCGGCCTGCCCGGGCCGCGGCGGCACGGGCAGGGCGTAGCGGCGCTTGGGCGCGCCGGCGGCCCCGAGCCGGTCGTAGAAGCGGATCGCGCCCTCGTTCCAGTCCGGGGTCTGCCACTGGACCTGGTCGAGGCCGAGCTCGCGGGCGAGGTCCGACACCCCCTCCATCAGGGCGGCGCCGAGTCCGTGCCCGCGGGCCGCCTCCGCGAGGTAGAGGCAGTCCATGTGGAGGTGGTGGCGGGCGTCCCAGAAGGCGAACTCGGCGGAGCAGGCGGCGTATCCGGCGACCGATCCGTCCGGGGCCTCGGCCAGCAGCACCCACAGCCGGGAGCCTTCCTCGAACAGCTGCGGCCCGAGCCGGCCGGCGAGGTCCGGGGGCCGGGGCGCGGACTTCTCGTACGCGACGTGCTCGTGGACGAGCTCGACGAGGCGGGGCAGGTCCGCGGGGCGCGCGGCGCGCACGACGGGCCGGTGTTCCCTGGTTTCTTCGGCTTCCATGGGCACCATCTTCGGGCCGGACAAGATCGGCGGGGCACCCGCTAGCCGGACGAGAGCCGGAAGTTCATCCGCCCGAAGCCGATCTGGTCCCCGTCGCGGACCGCCACCGAGCCGGTCACGCGACGGCCGTTGACCGTGGTGCCGTTGGAGGAGCCGAGGTCCGTGAGCACCCACACCCCGTCGCGCAGCCCGAGCTCGGCGTGGACCCGGGAGACCGTCTCGTCGGTGAGCCGCAGCCCGTTCCCGGGGTCGCGGCCGATCCGCAGGGACCGGGCGCTCGGGTGCGGGAGCAGCAGCTTGGGCAGCCTCTCGGCGTTCCAGGCCCGCCGGACCCCGGCGGACACGGCCGAGGCCCGGCCCACCCAGGCGAAGACGCGACGGGTCCACGGGCCTTCGCCGCCCCCGCGGCTGCCGAGGTCTGCGGTGAGGACCGCGAGGTCCTCGGAACGGCGGGCGACGAGGGCGAGTTCCATGCGGCGCAGGAACGTGTCGTGGGACAGCTTCCCGAGGGCCGCACCCTCGCGGAGCTGCTCCAGCGCCCGGTCGCGCTCCGCGTCGGACAGGCGCGGTACCGGGAAGGCGGGGAACTCGAAACTCGACGTCACAGGGTGATTGTCGGCCCGTCAGGGCCGGAGTGTCCAGAACTCCTCCGGCCGTCCGCGCGATGATGGCCCCGGCACACGTTCCGGGTACCGCAGACGAGGGGAACCGTCCGTGCAGTTCGAGGTGTGGGCACCGCTGACAGACCGGGTCGCGCTGCGGCTCCGCGAGGCGACGTACGAAATGGCACGCGATCCGGACCGGGCCGGGTGGTGGACCGCCGAGGCCGAGGCCGCCGAAGGGGACCGGTACGGATTCCTGCTGGGCGTGGCGCCCGGGGAGGAGCCCGTACGGCCGGACCCGCGCGGGCGGCGTTTGCCGGACGGGCCCGACGGCCTCTCGGCGGTGGTGGATTTCGAGCCGCTCACCCCGCGGGCTCCGGCGCCCGGCACCCGGCTGCAGGACGCGGTCCTGTACGAGCTGCACATCGGTACCTTCACCCCCGAGGGCACCTTCGACGCGGCCGCCGCCCGCCTGGGCCACCTCACCGCGCTCGGGGTCACGCACGTGGAGCTGATGCCGGTCTGCCCCTTCCCCGGCCGGCACGGATGGGGGTACGACGGGGTCGCGCCGTGGGCGGTGCACGAGCCGTACGGCGGCCCGGCCGGGCTGGCCCGGTTCGTGGACGCGGCCCACGGGGCCGGGCTCGGGGTGGTGCTGGACGTGGTCCACAACCACCTGGGCCCCTCCGGCAACCACCTGCCGGCCTTCGGCCCGTACTTCACGGACACCCACCACACCCCGTGGGGCGCGGCGGTCAACCTGGACGCGGCCGGCTCCGACGAGGTGCGCGCGTACCTGCTGGGCAGCGCCCTCGCCTGGCTGCGGGACTACCGGATCGACGGGCTGCGGCTGGACGCCGTGCACGCGCTCGCCGACGGGCGGGCGCTGACCTTCCTGGAGGAGCTGTCGGCCGCCGTGGACGAGCTGGCCGCGGAGACGGGCCGCCCGCTGTTCCTGATCGCCGAGTCCGACCGGTGCGATCCGCGCACCACGACCGCGCGGGGGGCCGGGGGGCTGGGCCTGCACGCGCAGTGGAACGACGACTTCCACCACGCCCTGCACTGTGCGCTGACCGGCGAGTCCCAGGCGTACTACGCAGATTTCGCGGACGCCCCGCTCGCCGCCCTGGCCAAGACCATGACCCGGGCGTTCTTCCACGACGGGACCTGGTCCTCGTTCCGGGGACGCAGCCACGGCCGCCCGGTGGACCGGCGCCGGACCTCCGCGCACCGCTTCCTCGGCTACACGCAGACCCACGACCAGATCGGCAACCGGGCCTTCGGCGACCGGCTCGCGGCCTCGCTCTCCCCCGGGCTGCTGGCGTGCGGCGCGGCGCTGGCGCTGACCGGGCCGTTCGTGCCGATGCTGTTCATGGGCGAGGAGTGGGCCGCGGGCACTCCGTGGCAGTACTTCACCGACCATCCGGATCCGGAGCTGGCCGAGGCCGTACGCAGCGGCCGGCGCCGGGAGTTCGCGGCGCACGGCTGGAAGGCGGAAGAGATCCCGGACCCGCAGGACCCGGCCACCCGGGACCGCTCCTGCCTGGACTGGGCGGAGCCGGAGAGCGCCCCGCACGACCGGCTGCTGGCCTGGTACCGGACCCTGATCGCCCTCCGGCGCACCCACCCGGACCTGCGCGATCCGGACCTGGGGGCGGTGCGCGTGGCGTACGACGAGGAGCGCCGCTGGGTGACCTTCCGGCGGGGCGACGTCCGGGTGGCGGTGAACCTCTCCCCCGAGCCGGTGACGATCGCCCTGGGCCGCAACGGGGTCCGGGTACTGGCCGCCTGGGAACCGGTCGAGCACCCGGGGCCGGACGGCCGCGTGCACGTCCCCGCGGAGTCGGCGGTGCTGCTGGGGCCGTAGCTTTCCCCCATGGAACAGACACGTGAAGGGGAACACGCGCCGGCGGCCGTCTACGACCGCATAGGGATCGGCTACAAGAAGGTACGGCTGCCCGATCCCCGGCTGGCGGGACTGATCCGGCAGGCGCTGGGCGGTGCCCGCACCGTCGTCAACGTCGGTGCGGGGACCGGGTCGTACGAGCCGCGGGACGCCGAGGTCACCGCCGTGGACCCGTCCCAGGTGATGCTCGACCAGCATCCCGGTCGGCGCAAGGTGAAGGCGGGGGCGGAGGAACTGCCCTTCGGGGACGGCGCGTTCGACGCGGCCATGGCCGTGCTGACCGTGCACCACTGGCGCGATCCGCACCGCGGGCTCGGCGAGCTGCGCCGGGTCTCGCGCCGCCAGGCCGTCTTCACCTGGGACCCCGGTCACCGGCCCGAGCTGTGGCTGGTGGAGGAGTACCTGCCGGAGATACGGGAGATGGACGCGTCCCGGTTCACGCCGCTGGCCGAGGTCGTGGAGGCGCTGGACGCGCACACCGTCCTGCCCTTCCCGATCCCGCACGACTTCACCGACGGGCTGCAGACCGCCCACTGGCGCAGGCCCGAGGCCTACCTCGACCCCGCCGTACGGGCGGCCAGCTCGACCTTCGCCACGCTGCCCGCCTCCGTGGTGGAACCGGCGATGGAGCGGCTGCGCGCCGACCTGGAGTCCGGGGCCTGGCACCGGCGCCACGCCCGCCTGCTGGAACAGGAGAGCGTGGACTACGGCTACCGCCTGCTCGTCGCCGGAGAGTCGTGACGGATCGGGCGCTCACTCCACGACGGCCAGCTCGCGCGGGGCGTTGTTGAGGCTGCGGCCGCCGTCCTCGGTGACCGTCACGATGTCCTCGATGCGCACCCCGAAGCGGCCGGGCAGGTAGATGCCCGGCTCCACGGAGAAGCACATTCCGGGCACCAGGGGCCGCTCCTCGCCCTCGACCATGTACGGGGGCTCGTGGGTGGTCACGCCGATGCCGTGGCCCGTGCGGTGGATGAACCGGTCGCCGTAGCCGAACTCGGTGATCACCGCGCGGGCCGCCCGGTCCACGTCCTGGCAGGCGATGCCCGGGCGGACGGCCGCGCAGGCGGCCCGCTGGGCCTCGCGGACGATGTCGTGGACGCGCTGCTCCTCGGCGCTCGGCTCGCCGACGTGCACGGTGCGGGAGATGTCGGAGCCGTAGCCGTGCTTGAGCCCGCCGAAGTCGAGGACCACCATGTCGCCGCGCTCGATGGTCCGCTCGTCGGCCTCGTGGTGCGGGTCGGCTCCGTTGGGGCCGGAGCCGACGACCGTGAAGTCCACCTGGGAATGGCCGTGTTCGCGCAGCAGCGCGGCCAGGTCGGCGGCGACGTCGGTCTCCCGGCGGCCGGCGAAGGGGACCCCGAGGATCTGCGCGTACGCGGCGTCGGCGGCCGCGGCGGCCGCCGCGAGCCGCTCCAGCTCCCGCTCGTCCTTGACCGCGCGGAGCATCGGCAGGACGTCGGTGAGCGGGGCGTACGAGGTCGCCGGCAGCTCCCGCTGGAGGCCCAGCAGATGCAGGGCCCAGGTGTTGTCGCTGACTCCGAACCGGCCGCCGGCGTCGAGGAGCGGCGCGGTGGCCCCGTACGGGCTCTTCCCGTCGGCCCAGTCGCGCAGGGCCAGCGCGGGCGCCCCGGGGGCCTTGGCCGCGTCGGGTGCCTCCAGGGCGGGCACGACCAGGACGGGCTCCTGCCCGGCGGCGAGCACGAGCACGGTCAGCCGCTCGGTGTCGGCCGGCCGGTAGCCGGTGAGGTGGGCGAGGTCGGGTCCCGGGGCGATGAGCAGGCCCGCGAGGCCCGCCTCGGCGGCGCTCTGCGCGGCGGCGGCCATCCGGGCCGCGTAGTCGGCGTGGGTGAAGGGATCGGGTTCGCGGTCGAGGTCGAGGTCGCGTTCGAAGTCCATGGGGCGATCCTCCCGCCGCCCCGGGCCGCGCGCGAGCGGTTGCCGGAGATGGCGAGCCGGGCGGCGGGCGGCGGCGTACCGCCGTCGCGGGACGGGCCGGGAGAGCGCCGTCGCGGGACCGGCCGGGAGACCGCCGTCGGGCGTACCTTCGGCGTGGCCGGGGTGCGGCGGGGCGCGGGCTCCCTATCGTGGCGGGGTGAGCATCCCCAGTGGCCGGCCCGCGGGCCGCAGCAGGCCACAGCGCGCCCGCCGGACCGACTCCGCCGGGGCCGTCTACGGCTCCCTGCTCGCCACCTCCGTGGTGGCCACCGCCGGCACGGCCGGCGAGTATCCACGGGTTCAGCTCGTGGTTCTCCTGATCGTCACGGGGCTGGTGTTCTGGGCCACGCACGTGTACGCCCAGCTGGCAGGGGAGCGGCTGGTCGGCGAGCCCTGGAGCCGGCAGGAGATCCGCCGCGTCGCCCTGCACGAGTGGCCCATCGTCGAGGCCGCAGCCCTGCCCGCGGCCGCCGTCGCCCTCAGTGGCGTCCTCGGGCTGGACTACGCGGAGACGGCGTGGCTCGCCATGGGCGTGGCGGTGGCCCAGCAGGTCGTCTGGGCGTGCCTCGGTGCCGCCCGCGCCGGTGCCACCCGCGGCCAGCTGGCCACCGAGGGGGTCGTCAACCTGGTCCTCGGACTGGTGCTGGTGGCCACCAAGGCCGCGCTGAAGCACTGATCAGGTCGGCCCTTCCCGCGGGCCGGGCCGGGCCCGCACGCCGCGTCCGCACTCGGCGCGGCCGGATAACGCGTGGCGGGACCACCCTCCTGATCAGCTATGCTGTGCATGCACATCGAACGGGCGGCCCGCCGCCCTTCGTGGTGGGTGTAGCTCAGTTGGTAGAGCACCTGGTTGTGGTCCAGGTGGCCGCGGGTTCAAGTCCCGTCACTCACCCTGATCCCCCTGGGGTACGAGGTCTCCTCGTACCCCAGGGGTTTTTCGCGTCCGCCTCCCGCTACCCCCGCAGGAACGCCTCCACCGCCGCGGCGAACGCGACCGGGGTCTCGTGCGGCGGGTAGTGCCCGGCTCCGGGGACGGGGTGGACGCGGCAGTCGGGGTACGAGACCTGCCAGGTGGCGCGCATCACCTCGGGGGTGAGGGCGAGGTCGTACTCCCCGACGAGGACGAGCACCGGGACGGTGCTGCCCTTCACGGCGGCGGACAGGTCCAGCGGCTGCCAGCTCTCGAGGTAGGCGGCGAAGGCCTCCGGGCGGGAGACCTCGAGCGAGTGCCCGATCATCCGGTCCAGCCAGTGGCGGCTCGCGCGGTGGCCGGTGACGAGGTCGAGGATGGTCCGCCGGTTCTCGGCGCTGCCCGCGGCGCCGTGGAAGAGGGCGTGGGTCGCGTCGTCCATCTCGTACGGGCCGGCGGGGACCGGGTTGATCCCGATCAGCTTCTCGATCCGCTCGGGGGCCCGGACCAGGACCTGCTGCATGACCTTTCCGCCCATGGAGTGGCCCATGAGGGAGAAGGTGTCCCAGCCGATCTCGTCGGCGAGCGCGAGGACGTCGTCGGCGATCTCGGGGACGGTGTAGCGGCCGGCGACGTCCCTGCGGTCGCCGTAGCCCCGGTAGTCGAGGAAGACGTACGAGAACCCCTCGGGGTCCAAGTAGTCCAGTGCGGAGCCCCAGTTGGCGGAGGTGCCGAACCAGTCGTGCAGCACGATGACGCGGACGGGGCCGGTGCCGGTCCTGCGGTGGGCGATGGCCATGCGTTCTCCCTCGGTGACGGTGGTGGCGGAGGCGGACGCCGTACGTTCTGCCCAACCGCCCCGCCGTCACACCGCCCGGTGCCCCGCGCGTGACGCGGCCGCTCTCAGGCCACCGTGGACTCGGTGTCGCCGACGGATCTCCGCGAGCCGGTACGCCCGGACCTCTGCCGGGAGCCGGACCACGGCCGCCCGCTCGCCTCGAACCGCTCCGCCACCTCGCCCACGAGGATCACTTCCCTTGAGCCGCGCCCGTGAAGTCGACGCAAGCGTTGACTTCACGGGCGCGAAAGTCGAGGCGCTCACCCCTGGAGGTGGTGTCACACGGTCTTGATCGCCGGGTCCGAGATGCCCGGGGTGCCGGTTTCCACGTGGCCCGCGAAGCGGCGGAGGAAGGTGGTGTCCGCGGCGGAGGTGACCTTCACGTCGTACCACCGGCCCGTCGCGGACAGGTCCGCCGTGTACGGGGCCGTGCCGCCCGCCGCCACCCGCAGGGTCTGGGTCGCGCCGCCGTAGGCGTTGGTCACCGTGAGGTCGACCGCCGCCGTGCCCGAGTTGGCCAGCGTCAGCTTCAGGTTGCCCGTCGCCGCGTCGTGGCGGGCCGTGACCTCCGGGCCGGTCTTCTTCGCCGGGCCCTTCCAGGTGCGCAGGAACCCGTTCGGGCCCCAGACCGTCAGGTTGATCTGGTTGCCGGTGGAGCTGCTGGTGCTCCAGGTGTCCGAGAGGGTCTTGCCCGCCTCGACCGTGTAGGGCCAGGGGCCGTCCGTCCGGTTGCCCGAGGTGCTGTGGAAGTGCGCGCCGAGGGCGGGGCCGGAGGAGAAGGTCAGCGTGAACTGGCCCGTGGAGGGGGTGGCCTTGCCGTCCACGTAGGGGGCGTAGCCCAGCGCGCGCGTCGGCTTCCCGCCCGCCTCCTGCCTGGGCAGGGTGCCCGTCGCCGGCGGGACCGGGTGGTAGGAGGGGTGAGCGTTGTGGTCCGGCGGGACGTAGCCGGCCGTCGAGGGCAGGGCCGCCGGCGTCGCGTCGGCCTTCGTGAAGTCGAACGCCGAGGTCAGGTCGCCGCACACCGCGCGGCGCCACGGCGAGATGTTGGGTTCCTGCACGCCGAAGCGCTTCTCCATGAACCGGATCACCGAGGTGTGGTCGAAGGTCTCGGAGCAGACGTAGCCGCCCTTGCTCCACGGGGAGACCACGATCATCGGGACGCGCGGGCCGAGGCCGTACGGGCCGGCCGCGTAGCCGCCGCCCCCGGCGTACAGGTCCCGGGTGACGTCGGCCGTGGACAGGCCCCACGCGGCCGAGGCCGGCGGGTACGGCGGGACGACGTGGTCGAAGAACCCGTCGTTCTCGTCGTAGGTGATGAAGAACGCCGTCTTGGCCCACACCGCCGGGTTGGCGGTCAGCGCGTCCAGGACCTGCGAGATGTACCAGGCGCCGAAGTTGACCGGCCAGTTCGGGTGCTCGCTGAAGGCCTCGGGGGCGGCTATCCAGGAGACCTGGGGCAGCGTGCCGTTCACGACGTCGGCGCGGAGCCGGTCGAAGTAGCCTTCGCCCGCCTTTGCGTTGGTGCCCGTACGGGCCTTCTCGTACAGGGCGCTGCCCGGCGCCGCGTTGCGGTAGCTGTTGAAGTACAGCAGCGAGTTGTCTCCGTAGTTGCCGCGGAAGGAGTCGCTGATCCAGCCCCAGCCTCCGGCGGCGTTCAGACCGTCGCCGATGTCCTGGTAGATCTTCCAGGAGACCCCGGCCGCCTCCAGGCGCTCCGGGTAGGTCTTCCAGCCGTAGCCGGCCTCCTGGTTGCCGAGGACCGGGCCGCCGCCGGTGCCGTCGTTGCCCGTGTGGCCCGTCCACATGTAGTAGCGGTTCGGGTCGGTCGCGCCGATGAACGAGCAGTGGTAGGCGTCGCAGACGGTGAAGGCGTCGGCGAGCGCGTAGTGGAACGGGATGTCGTTCCGCGTCATGTACGCCATGGTCGTGGCCGTCTTGGCCGGAACCCACTTGTCGTACTTGCCGTTGTTGTACGCGGCGTGGCCGCCGGCCCAGTCGTGGTTGAGGCCCTCGACGAACTGCATGCCCAGGTTGGTGACCTGGGGGTTGAAGGGGAGGATGTCCTTCGTCCCGCTGGACTGGTAGAAGACGGACTTTCCGTTGTCCTGGAGGACGGGGCGCGGGTCGCCGAAGCCGCGTACGCCCTTCATCGAGCCGAAGTACTGGTCGAAGGACCGGTTCTCCTGCATGAGCACCACGATGTGCTCGATGTCCTGGATGGTGCCGGTGGCGCCCTGGGCCGGGATGGCGGCCGCGCGGGCGATGCTCTCGTTCAGCATCGCGGCCGCGGCGGTTCCGCCCGCGATCTGCAGGAACCTGCGGCGATTGAGTTCAGCCATGGGGTGACGACCTCTGCGGGTGAGGGGGTTGTCGAGGGGCGCCCCAAGGAGAGCGGCCCCGGGGTACCGGACGGAGATCGGTTCGTGACGCCACGCGGTACAGCTGGAGAACGGAAAGACCTCCCGCACGCTCCGCACATCTGCTGAAATGACCTCCGAAACACACTGCACGGGGGGTGCGGAGCAGATGACGGGGACCGAGTTCGGGCATGCCCTGGGGCGGTCCCGCGCGCTTTCCGGCCTGCCGGCCGCTCCGCTGGTGGCACGGTACGGGGAACTCCTCGCCGAGCAACAGGCCCTGGGTATCAGCCACTTGGGCGAGTTACTGGTCCCGGCCGGGGGGCGGCTGCGGGTGCTCGACGGCATCTTCGCGGTCGGCGGCCCCGGGCGGCGCCGGCACATGGGCGCCGAGGCGCTGCGGGAGCTGCGCGAGCTGCGGGCCCCCCGCGGTGGCCCCGAGGACGGGACCGGCGCGTTACTGGACCGGCTGATCGCCATCCAGGAGCGGGACCCGGCCGCGCTGCGGCGGATCCTGCTGTACCAGCTGGTGCGGCTGCTGCACGACCATCCCCGGGGGGATCTGGCCGACACGGCCGCCGGGTTCGGGGTCGACCCCGACGAGGCTGCGGCCCTGGTGCACGCCGCCGCCGCGAGCCCCCGGCTCGACGCGGCCGGGCGGGCGGCCGCCGAGGGGCTGGAGGACGCCTGGCTGGCCGGGCGGGTGCGGGCCGCCGCCCGCGACGCCGCCGCGCTGCCGCGGACCGCGGCCGCCGGGGATCCGCTGCTGGCCGGCCGGCTGGCCGGGCTGGCCGCGCGGGTACGGGCCGCGGACGCCCTGCTGGACGAGGCCCGCACGCACGAGGACCGGCAGGATCCGGCGCGGGCCGCGGCGGCGTACGGGCGGGCGGCCCGGCTGGCCTGGGACTGCCCGCGCGCCGTGCGGGGCCTGGTCCGCACCCACCGGCCGGCCGAGGGGGATCCCGGACCGCTGGAGGCCGTCCCGGTACCGGGCGGGGTGGCCCTGCGCAGACCGCCCGGCGCCGACCCGGACGGGACCTGGCGGGTGGTCCGGCTCACCCGCCGCGAGCCGGTCACCACGCCGCTCCCCGAGGTTGCGGGTCCGCTCGGCTCCGGGCCGCTGACGGACGGCCGGGCCCCGCTCGGCCGCGAGGTGCGGTACGTGGCCCTGCCGGGCGACGGCGGCACCCCGCTGATCAGCGCCCCGCTGCTGGTGGCCCCCGAGGTGACGGAACTGCGCCTCGCCGACGGCCGCTCCCGCGTCGCCGCCTCCTGGCTCCGCCCGCCCGGCGCGGCCGGTGTACGGGTGACGCTGACCGACCCCGAGGGGCGCACCACGGACCTCGGCGCCCCGGGCGCGGCCGTCCCGGCGGACGCGGACTCCGGGACGGACGGCCGGGAGACCGGCCGCGAGGGTGTGCGGGCCGAGGGGATCGGGCCCGGCCGGTACGTCCTTCGGGTGCGGTGCCGGTACGCGGGGGTCGGCGGTGAGGTGGTGTCCGGCGGGGTCGAGGCCGCCGCCACCGTGCATCCCTGGCCGGAACCGGTGGCCGGGCTCAGGGCGACCGCCCGCGGCGCCGGGGGGCTGGAGCTGCGGTGGACGGGGGGCGGCGGGGGCGACGTACGGTTCGTCCAGTGGCCCGGCCAGGCTCCCGCCGAGGGGGCCGAGCTGGCGGCCGCCGAGCTGCCCGCCGCACTGGCCTGGGTGGATGCCGCCGGGATCGCCCAGCCCCCGCCCGGCACGCTGGCCACCGTCAGCGCCGTCGCCGTCCTCGGCGAGCGGGCGCTGGCCGGCCCCGGCGTGGCGGTCGAGGCCCCCGAGGCGGTCTCGGGGCTCACGGTCCGGCGGACCTCCGCCGGACGGGCCAAGGTCAGCTTCGACTGGCCCGAGGGCACCGGCCGGGTCACGGTCGCGGTCACCCCCGAGTCCGGCGGCGAGCGCGCCGAACACGCCGTCGTACGGGCCGTGTTCCTGCGCGAGGGGCTGGAGCTGCCCGTCGGCCCCGGCGCCGCCCGCATCACCGCGTACGCCGCCCCGCGCAGCGCGCACGCGGTCGCGGCCGCGCCCCGCGACGCCGGGCAGGCGAGCCTCCCGGCCGACGTGGCCATCGCGTACCGGCTCCTGCCCGGGGCCCGGCGGTTGCTGCGGCGCGGTCCCGCCGTCCTCCGGGTGAGCCTGCTCTCCCCCGGCGGCGACCCCGGCTCCGGGCTGCCCGACTTCGTCCTCGTCCGCGGAGCGGGCGGTGGCGGCCCACGGCCCCACCGGCCCTCCGACGGCGCCGAGTTGTGCCGGGTGACCGGTGCCGAGCTCGCGGACTCGGGGACCGTCGAGCGTGAGATCCTCCCCGACCTCCCCGGCGGCGGCCCGTACGCCGTACGCGGATTCCTGCTCGGCGGCCGTGCCGCCTCCGTCCGGCTCGACGAGCCCTCCCTCACCTCCCTGGTGGTCCGCTGACATGACCTCCGTCGTCTGCCCCTACTGCTTCGACCGCTCGGCCGCCGCCCGGCTGCCGTTCCGCTGCCAGATGTCCGCCACCGGGGTACGGGGCGGCAGACCCTGCACCGCAGAACTCGACGACACCTGGGCGGAGTTCATGGGCCCGAGCGTGCCGCCCGCGCTCAAGATGCGCGGACCGGTCTTCACCGCCCCGCGCGGCCTCGCCGGCCGCCTCGTCAGCGGCGGGGGGACGCGCGCGGACTGCCCGCACTGCGGGGTGTCCACCCCCGTCCGGGTCTGCCTGCGCTGCCACAGCGACTTCCCGAGCGACTACACCGACCAGGACACCCGGATCATCGCCCTGCTGGGCCCCAAGGCTTCCGGCAAGAGCACCTACGTCTCGGTGCTGATCAACGAGCTGCGCAACCGGGTGGGCCGGGCGTACGGCGCCTCCATCACGGCGATGGGCGGCGAAACCCAGCGCCGGGACCGGGAGATGGCCGAGGACCTGTACGACCGGCTGCGGCTGCCGGAGGCGACCAGACCCGCCGCGCTCGGCTTCAACGACCCGCTGCTGTACCGGCTGAGCCTGCCGCTGCGCCGCCGGCTGCGCGGGGACGGCAGCCGGCACACCGCGCTGGTGTTCTTCGACGCCGCGGGCGAGGACCTGGGCAGCGCCGAGGCCATGGACCGCTACACGCACTACCTGGCGGCCGCCGACGGGATCATCCTGCTGGTGGATCCCCTCCAGATGAGGGCCGTGCGGGACCAGCTGCCGGTGGACGCGGACCTGCCGCTGCCCACGGTGGAGACCCCGCCGCAGCAGATCGCGGCGGACCTCGCGGCGCAGCTGCGGGCCCACGGGCGGGGCACCTCGCGCGGCCGGGTCACCACGCCCGTGGCGGTGGCGGTGACCAAGACGGACTCCCTGTTCTCGCTGGTGGGGCCGCACTCCCCGCTGCGGCGCAACGCCGGCCACGCGGCCGGTGCGGTGGACGAGGAGGACCGGCTGGCGGTGCACGAGGAGATGCGGGGGCTGCTCGACGGCTGGGACTCCGGGGCGCTGTTCCGGCAGCTGGACCGGGACTTCGCGCAGCTGTCGCTGTTCGGGCTCTCGGCGCTGGGCTCCCCGCCTCCCGCGCACGCCCCGGCCGACGCCCCGAAGTCGGGGCCGCAGCCACTGCGGGTCGAGGACCCGCTGCTGTGGCTGCTGGGGCTGGGCGGGCTGCTGCCGCGCACCGGTACCGGCGGCCCCGGCGCGGGGCGTCGTACGGCGGCCGCCGCGAGCGGGGCCGAGGGCCTGCGTCACGGTGCGGGAGGAGAGGCGTGAACCTCGCGCAACTGCACTACACCTCGGCGCCGCCGGGTCCGGACGGCTCGGGCTTCCGGTTCACGGCGGTCAGCCCCGGCGTGCCCGCCTCGCTGCTGCGCGAGGCCGAGCAGCTGATCGGGTACGAGCCGCCCCGGGACGCGCCACCGCGCCCCAACGCCGCCGAACTGGGCTCCTTCCCGCAGGCCTTGAGCCTGAACGTGCTCTCCGACGGCAGCCGGCTGTTGGCCCGCTCCGTCTACACCGGCGCCGACTACAGCGGCCGCTGGGGCAATTTCCACGCCCACGCGATCCACCTGCCGCAGCCCGCCGACGCGGAGCGGCCGGCCCGCGGGCAGCTGCCGATCACCGCCTGGGGCTCCCCGCAGTGGGCGGCCGACTCCCCGCCGGCCGGCGCGCCCGTACCGCCGCTGGCGTCGGTGCCCGCCCCCGGTCCGCTGGACCTCGGGGCGCTCGCGGCCTTCGTGGCCTCCAGGGGGCGCTGGCTCGCGGGGTTCTTCGCCGATGTGCGCCGGCTCGCCGAGGAGCCGGCGGCCCCGCAGCTGGTGCTGGTGGAGCAGGACAGCGAGGCCGTGGCCTGGTGGATCATGCTGGCCTGCAGCGTGCTGCCCCACCGGCGCGGGCAGTGGCTCACCTTCACCACGTACACCCGGCGGCCGCAGCTCGCCCGGCAGCAGATCATCGGCGTGGTGCCGGAGGACGGGCTGGGCCTCTCCGGACAGGAGCAGCGCTACCGGGTGTACGACGCAGCCCGCGCGGCGGCGCCCGCCCCGGCCCACGATCCGTGGGCGCAGACCGCCGCACGGATCTGGCAGGCACAGCGGCAGGAGCTGTTCGCGCACGTCCGGCGGCTGCCGTCCGGACCGCCCGGCGCCCCGTCGGACGGTCCGTACGAGGCGGGGCCGCTCGCCGCGCTCGCGCTCGTCGCCGGGGTCGGCCTGGACTCGGCGGGCCGGGCCGCGGCCGCCGACTGGGCGGCCGGACACCGGGACGCGCTGGACGGGGCACAACTGCACGAGCTGGCCCGGGCGCTGGCCCGTCCGGCCGGGGACCGGGGGCCCGAGGAGGCCGCCGCGAGCGGGCGGCTGCTGTCGGCCCTGGCCGGCTGGGCGCCGCCGGCGGTGAGCGAGCCGCTGGTGGAGCTGGCGGTGGCCGGGGCGGTCCGCTCGGGCGGCGCCGCGCCGCCCGCGGGGCTGCTGGGCGAGAGCGCCCGGCTGCGGCTGGCCGCCGAGCTGGAGCCGGAGCTGCGGGCGGCGCTCACCGACCCGGGGCGCGGGCCGGCCGACCGGGTCGCCCTGTTGCGGGTGTCCGCGCAGCTCGGAGTCGACACCGAGGCCCTCCTGCCCGATGTGGCGCGGCAGTTGGCACAGGCCCTGATCTCCGATCCGGAGTCGGCGTACGGGGAGGCGGCAGGGGCCGCGCTGGCGGAGCTGCCGCGGCTGCGGGAGCTCGTACTCGACCGGCTCGACGGGCTCGCGGCGGGCGATCCGGCCGCGGGGGCGCGGCTGTTCGCCCTCACCCCGCTGCGGCCGGCCGGGGCCGGGGCGCTGCCGCATCTGCGGATGTGCGCGCAGGCGCCCGGGGCGGCCGCCGGGGACCGGGTGAAGGCGCTGACCCGGCTCGTGGAGTGCTCCGGGGTCTCGCCGGAGGAGGATCCGCTGGTGCTGCGGACGGCGATGCGGCTGGTGTGGGGCGCGGAGCCGCCCACCACGGGCGAGGCCTGGCTGGCCCTGTCGGCGCTGGGCGAGCGGGCCCACCGGGAGGCCGGCACCTGGGAGTCGCTCGCGCGGGCGGCCGTGTCCGCCCCGGCCGGGGACCGGGACGCGGAGGCCCTGGCGGTGGAGCTGCTGCGCCACGGGTCCGCCGGACTCCCGGCCCCGCTGCGGGCATCGCTGCTGCTGCTGGAGCTGGCGCGGAACCTGCGGACCGGGGAGATCGGCCCGGGCTGGGTCCGCCAGGCCATGGCCCTGGGCACGGCGGACCCGTCGCCGTCGGCGCGGGAGCACGCGTACGCGGCGGTGGCCGCGCAGCTGCTCGCCGAGGACCGGCCCCAGAGCGAGCTGCGGGCCCTGATCGAGAGCAACGACGCCGAGCTGCTGGCGGCGTACCGCCGGGCCGCCCGCCAGCCGCGGATCGCGGACCGGCTCACGCTCGACGCCCGGTACGCGGCGGAGCGCTTCGCCGACTGGTCCTCGCAGCCCCAGGCGAGCCCGGTCTGGCAGGAGGCCCGCGCCGACCTGCTCGACGGCGTGCTGCGCCCGGTCGTACGGGGCCTGCCGGCGGGGCAGCTGGCCGCGGTGGAGGAGGCGCTGGCCCGGCTGGGCGGACGCTGGGCGGAGGACTTCCGCGGCTGGCAGCGGCCCGGCGCGTTCGGTCGGCTGCGGGACCGCTTCGGCGGTTCGGGCCGGCGCGGCGCGAAGGGCGGGTCCGGGAACGCGCCCCTGCGGGGCGCGGGCGGCCCCCTCGCCCCCGGTGACGCCGGCGGATCCGGCGGATCAGGCGACGACGGGAGGCGGCCGTGACCACCGGCGACGTGGACCCCGTGGTCGTGGCGAGGATCTTCGGGCTGGCCACCGTGGCGATCGGGGTGCTGATCTGCCTCGGGTTCGGGCTGTGGCGCTTCCTCGGGCTGGCCCTGGGGGCGGCCGCGACCGCCTTCTCGCCGCGCACCCCCGGGGCGCCCGACCCGCGGATCTCCCCGTACACCGGTCCGGAACCGACGCAACCCGCCTACTGGGCGCGGCAGATGTGGACCGACGCGATGGCCGCCGGGCGGACGGCCGCGCGTGCCGTGTGGTACCTGCTGGTCCACCACTGGCTCGACGAACTCGTCCGGCGCCGCCTGCTGAACGGGCGGGGCCCGTCGTCCGGGGAACGTGCCGAGCACGTCCTCGGGCGGCTCGTGCTGCGGCTGCTGGCCCCGGCGACGGCGCTGGCCGCGCTGCTGTCGGCGCTGCTCGCCTCCGCGCTGCTCCTCGGCGTCGCGGTGGCGCTCGCCGCCCAGCTGGCGCTCGTCGGGGGCGTGGCACTGGCCGGGGTCCTGGGCGGGAGGGGCGCGGAACGGCTGTGGAAGCTGGCCCGCGGCATCCGCATGAAGTGCCCGTACCCGGGCTGCTACCGGCCGTTCCCGCTGGCCGTGCACCTGTGCCCGGGCTGCGGGGCCGCCCACCGCGAGCTGCGGCCCGGCCGGTTCGGCGCGCTGCGGCACGCCTGCCGGTGCGGGCGGGCGCTGCCCACCACCGCCCTGGCCGGCAGGCGGGGGCTCGCGCTGCGCTGCCCGCACTGCGACCAGGCGCTGCCGGCGGCGGTGGGTACGACCCGGGTGGTGCACCTGCCGCTGATCGGGGGGACCTCCGCGGGGAAGACGATGCTGATGGCGGCGATGCTCGAGGGGCTGCGGTCCTGGTCGCACGAGTCCGCCCTCACGGTCGAGTTCGCGTCGACCGCGGACCGGCGCGAGGCCAACACCCTGAGCCGGCAGCTGGGGACCTCGGGGTGGGCGCTCAAGACGCAGGGCGGGCAGCCCCGAGCCCTGATGCTGCTCGTCGGGCACGGGCGCGGCCCGCTGAAGCGCCGGCGGCTGTTGTACGTGTACGACCCGATGGGCGAGTCGCTGCGCGACGCGGCCACCACGCGGCTGCAGCAGTACCTCGCGCACGCCGACGGGGTGGTGCTGGTCGCGGACGTGCTGGCCGCTCCCGGCGTACGGCGCGCGCTGCGCGAGGGCGACGGGAGGCTGGCGGTGGCGGCCAGGCCCGCCGACCTCGGTCCGGTGGACACGTACGCGGCGTTCGCCGGGGAGCTCCAGGGCCTCGGCGGGCGGCGGGGGCGCCTGGGGGTGGCGGTGGTGGTGACCAAGCGGGACGTACTGGACCGGCTGAGCTCGCTGCCGCGGCCGGACGGACCGGTCGACGCCTGGCTGGGCGAGATCGGGCTGGACGGGCTGGTCCGTACCCTGGACCACGATTTCGCGGCGGCCCGGTACTGGGCCGTCAGCGCCCACGCCGCCACCGGGGCGGGCGCCTTGGTGGCGGAGCAGCGGCGGGCGGCGGAGCCGGTGCTGTGGCTGCTGTCGCGGACGGGCCTGCGCTTCGGCGGGCCCTCGGCGGCGGCCCGCAAGCCCCGGCTGCCGCGCCCGCGCGGCCGTACGCGCGCCGCCGGGCCGACCGGCCCGGACGACCCGCCGACACCGGATCGATCAAGCCTGTGACGTGGGGCGAGCGACCCCCTAAGGTCGCTGGGAGGAGCAAGTGCCCATGGTGACACCGCAGATCGCACGGGGACGGCTGCTCATGCTGATCCTGTCCGTGGCGGCGGTCGTGATGACGGCGTCCGCCGGGGTGGCGGCGCTCGTGCGGTACGTACCGCAATGGTTCGGGAGTTGAAGGAGATTAGCGGTGAGTGACATCCCCGGTGGGCCGATGGCGAACCGGCCCGTCCACTTCATCTGGCTGCTCGACTGCTCGTATTCGATGCAGGGCGAGAAGATCGGCCAGCTCAACTATGCGATCAGAGAAGCCGTCCCGGAGATGCGCTCGGTGGCGCAGGACAATCCGGCGGCCCAACTGCTGCTGCGCACACTGACGTTCTCCACCACGGCCCGGTGGCACCACCAGGACCCGGTGCCGGTGGAGAACTTCACCTGGCAGGACGTCCAGGTGGACGGCATGACCAACCTGGGCGAGGCGCTCCAGATGGTGGCCCGGGAGCTGGACACCCCGCCGATGCCGCAGCGGGCCCTGAAGCCGGTGCTGGCGCTGGTCTCCGACGGGGTGCCGACGGACGACTGGAAGACGGGGCTGCGGGCGATCGACGCGACCCCGTGGGGGCGCAAGGCCGTACGGGTGGCCATCGCCATAGGCGCCGACGCCGACCGCACCGTGCTCCAGGAGTTCCTCGGCAATCCGGAGCTCCAGCCGCTGGACGCGAACAGCCCCAAGCAGCTGGCGGCGGCGATCCGCTGGGCTTCGACGGCGGCGGTGAAGGCGGCCTCGCAGATGGTGGCGGGGGCGACGGACCCGCTGGCGAAGCAGCACGCGTACGCCCCGCCGGTGCTCGACGACGACGATGACGACGTGTGGTGAGCGGGCCCGTGTCGCCGGAACCACCCCCCGTACGGCCCTCGGCACCGCCGTGGCCGGCGCCCGCGCACGAGCCGGGTCCCGTACCGTCGGCCGTGGCACCCGTGCCGCCCTGGGCCACGCTCCTCGAGAGCATCCAGGGCGTGAACAAGACCCGCAACCAGGACTACTGCGAGGTGCAGGGCCGCGGCACCGCCGAGGAGCCGCTGATCATGGCGGTGGCCGACGGCCACGGCTCGGCGGCGCACGCCCGCAGTCATCTGGGCTCCCGCTTCGCCGTGGACCTCTTCGTGGAGGAGGCCCGGCGGTTCGGGACGCTCGCCCAGCCGCGCGGCGACGAGCGGCCGCCGAGCCTGGCCTGGCTGATGCACTACGCCGAGCACGCCTTCCCCCGGCAACTGGTCAGCGCCTGGCGGGACAAGGTGCTCGGCCACTGGACGCGGACCAGCTCCCACGAGGAGCCGGGCCTGTCGGAGGAGCACAAGGTGCTGCTGTACGGGAGCACGCTCGTCGGCGCGGTGCTCACGCCCCGGGTGTTCGCGGCCTGGCAGCTCGGCGACGGGGAGCTGACGGTGGTGGACGACGCCGGGCAGGTGACCGTACCGCTCGCGCCGCCCGAGGCCGACCTGGGGGACGAGACGGAATCGCTGTGCACCCCGAAGGCGTGGCGCCGGGTACGGACGCACTGGTCTCCGGTGACGGCCCCCTGGCGGGCGCCCCGGCTGATCGCGGTCTCCACCGACGGGCTGTCGAAGAGCTTCGCCTCGGACCGGGGGTTCCTGCAGTTCATGGCCGGACTGGACGACCGGCTGTCGACGGAGGGCGCGGACAGCGTACGGGCCGTCCTCCCGCAGTGGCTGGCCCGGGCCTCCCGGCATTCGGGGGACGACACCACCCTCGTGGCCGCCTGGCACCAGGGCAATCCGCCGGCCCCGGAACCGGCCGCGGCTCCCGAACCGGTCCCGGCTCCCCCGGAACAGGCCGCGGCTCCGGGACCGGCCGTGTCCCCGGGACCGGCCGCGGCCCCGGGACCGGAGCCGGAACCGGCCGCGCCACCGGCCCCACCGACCACCGACCCGGCACCACCGGCCGACCCTCACGGGAGAGACGAATGAGCGGCATGCTCGACAGCGGGACCCTGCTGACGACCGACAGCGGTCTGGGCGTGGAGGTGTTCGACCTGCTCGGGGCCGGTGGGCAGGGAGAGGTCTACCGGGTGCGGACCCCCGCCGGGTACCAGGCGCTCAAGTGGTACTACCCGGCCTGCGCGACCCCCGCGCAGGAGGCCATCGTCCGCCAGCTGGTGGGCCGCGGCTTCGAGGACGACCGCTTCCTGTGGCCCCTGGACTTCGTGGCCGACGCCCGCGGCGGCTTCGGGTACCTGATGGACATCCGCCCGGACCGGTTCAAGGGCCTGCCCATGCTGTTCCGGCGGCAGCTGCGCACTTCGCCGCGGGCCCTGCTCAAGGCCTGCCTGTACACGGTCGAGGCGTACCAGGCCCTGCACTCGCGCGGGATCGCGTACCGGGACATCTCCTGGGGCAACATCTTCTTCGACCCGGCCACCGGCGACGTGCTGGTCTGCGACAACGACAACGCGGTGGTGGAGGGCGACAGCACCGGCATCTCGGGGACCATGGAGTTCATGGCGCCGGAGCTGGTGCGCGGCGATCCGGGGGTCGCCCCGGGCACGCAGAGCGATCTGCACTCCCTGTCGGTGCTGCTGTTCATGCTGCTGATGAACCATCATCCGCTCAAGGGGCGGCGGGAGCTGGCGATCCACTGCCTCGACGAGGCCGCGGAACGCAAGCTGTACGGGAAGCAGCCGTTGTTCGTCTTCGACCCGCAGGACCGCTCCAACGCGCCCGACCCGGCCGAGCAGGCGACCGTACTGGCCACCTGGGCGGCGGCTCTGGACTCGCTGCGCGCGCTGTTCACCAAGAACTTCACCGCGGGGCTGCACGATCCGACGACCCGGGTCCGGGAGTCGCAGTGGCGGGACACCCTGCGGGCCGTCCTCGACGCGGTCGTGGAGTGCGCCCAGTGCGGGAAGCAGAACATGACCGAGCCCCGGGCCACCGATCCGGGCGCCTGCTGGAGCTGCGGGAGCGCGCTCGTGCTCCCGCCGCGGCTGGTGCTGACCACTCCCCCGCCGCGCACCGAGCACCACATCCTGCTGCACCGCTCCTCGCGGGTGCAGGCGCACCACCTGGCCCCGGAGCCGGCCCGGCACGACTACGGCGACGGGACGCTGGTGGCGGTGCTGACCGAACACCCGCAGAAGCCGGGCCGGTTCGGGCTCGCGAACCGGTCGGCCTCGGCGTGGACGGGGACCCGCGCGGACGGCTCCACCCAGCGGATCGACCCGGGGCAAACCGTGCCGCTGCGCTCGGGCCTGGAGCTGGACTTCGGGGGCGCGCGGGCCGTCGTACGGTCGAAGTAGCGCTCGGGCCGGGTCAGTTGCCCAGGAGACGGCTGATCTCCTGGGCGAGGGCGAGTCCGCCGCTGCCGACTCCGAGGCCGAGGGTGATGGTCTCGAGGGAGCGGCGGATCACCCCCGGCTCGGCGGGGCGGCGCTCCTGCGCGGCCTGGTCCAGCTCGGCGCGCAGGACGTCCGCCGCCTCGATGCGGGCCGGGGCAGCGCCCTGGTCGCGGAGCCACTGGGCGAGCTCGGCGGCCAGCCGCAGGGTCTGGGCGGCGCCTTCCTGCTGCCCGATGTTGATGGTGCCGTTGTCGCCGATGATGCCGGCGTTGACGTCCCGGTTGAAGTTGAAGGTGCCCATGGGCTCTCCTGTTTCCGCTGGTGGTGTGGTCAGGGCGCGCCGCGGCCCGGGCCGCCCGCCGGGCCGCCGGGCGGCGCGCCGGGCCCGCCGTTGTGGTTGACGGTGCCGTTGTCCCCGATGACGCCGGCCTGCACGCTGCCCTGGAAGGTGTAGGTGTGGGTGTTGATGACCTGCTGCGCCTGGTCGTAGGAGCTGGTGTCGACGTTGTGGTCCTTCAGGAACCGCTCGGTCGCTATCAGGACACCCTGCTGGAGGCGCTGGAGGAAGTCCTGGGAATCGGTGCGTTCGGTGTAGCCCAACTGGTCCCAGTCGGCGACGCGTTCGCGGATGCTGTCGACGGCTCCGTAGTCGTACAGGAGGTGCCGCTTGTCGATCTCGCGGCGCAGCTTCTCCAGGTCGCGGGCGCGCCGGCGCCGGGCCGAGGAGCGGCGTGAGATCCGTGCGGCGGCTCCGAGCAGCGCGGGCCCGGCCGCTCCGGTGGCGTGCGAGACCAGGCTCCACCAGCGTTCGAAGCCGTCCACCGGCAGCCGGTTCACCCGGTCGAAGCGCTCTTGGAGCGGGGGGATCCCGTACGCGGACACCTCCCAGGTGAGGCTGGGATGGTGGAGGCGGGCGCGCAGGTGCATGGAGACGATGGCGCGGCCGCCCTCGCCGGCCCGGACCAGGCTGAGGTAGGTGCGCATGCCGGCGCCCGACTGCATCAGCCCGGCCTGGACGAGCTGCTTGGGGATCTGGGCGAGCGGACGGCTGAGCCGGTCCGGCAGCAGCTCCGCCCCGACGTACGGCACGTGATTGCCTATGACGTAGAGCCGGTTGCGGACCTGGAGGCCCTTGAGGCCGGCGATGTGCTCCATCTCGCGGGCCACGTAGGTGTGCAGGTCGACCGCGTCGAAGGGTTTGATCGGCAGTTTGGCGCCGTTGCCGGCCGGGTCGTCGGCGGGCCGGCTGACGTCGATGGGCTGCCAGACCACCTCCTTCAGTTTGGAGCCGCTGCCGACGAAGGGGTTGGTGCGCTCGGCGCTCGCCGTGTACGGGACCACATTGGCCCGCTTCTGCTCCAACAGCCGCTTCTCCACCTCGGGTTCGACGGCGGGGGCCAGGTCGGCGGGGCGCTGCGCGCCGTGCTCCACGGCCAGGGCGGCCGCGCGGGCCCGGCTCTCGGTCCGGTGCACCAGCCACCAGGCGCTCGCGTACGCGAGGACGACGAGCCCGAGGGCCGCGCAGGCGAGCCCCCAGGCCCCGTTGACGACGGCGTACAGCAGCAAGGGCACGGCGAACCACACCCCGACGCCGCAGATCCAGGCCAGAGACCGGTCCCGCGCGTCGATCCGCCGGACCGCGGCCCGCCCGTGGCGGGCCAGCGCCACCAGATCGATGCCGAGGGAGAGCCCGGTGGCCCGCAGCCGGTCTTCCGTGAGCTCCACGTCCACGTCCCGCGCGAAGCCCTCGTCCAGATGCGTGCCCGCGCACAGATGGCGCGTCACCGCATCGGTCCGGTACTGCGCGAGCGCGGGTAACTGCCGTGCCCCCATGCACCCCTCCCCCGTGTCCCCGCCACCCTACGGAAACGCACGGCCCGTGTCCCGCCGTTGACCACGACCGGCGCGGGCGTGGCCGGCGCGGATCGCGGATCGCGGGTGGTGGGGTGGTGGGGTGGTGGGGTGCACCGGTCGGCGGGGCTCCGTTCCCCCGCGGCTCAGCCACGCCGACCGGCGTTCGTGGCCCCGTTCAGGATGCCGCCATGCGGCGGCGCAGGCTCAGCGGGCGCATGTCCGTCCACACCCCGGCGATGTGGTCCAGGCACTCCTGGCGGGTGCCCTGCGTGCCCTCGGCCTGCCAGCCCGCCGGGAGCTCCCGGTCCGCACGCCAGATGGAGTACTGCTCCTCGTCGTTGCGCACGACCCGGTAGCCGTTCTCGTCGGTCTCGGTCATTGGTCCGGCCCTCCCTTTGCTGTTCGGCTGTTCCGTGATGGGTCACAGCGTGCAGCGCCGGGGCGGGGCGCCATAGGGACAAACGCGCAGAAGGACCGGCGGTCGGTGCTGCCGCTCCTTCCCTGGTGGCACGGGTGTGCGCGGCGGCAGTGTTCGGGGCAGCCAGGGTGGCGACCGAGAGGTACAGCGCCGCCGGCCACGTCACCCCATCAGGCTGGAAGGAGCTCCGCCATGTCGGACACCCCAGAGATCGTGCACCTGCCCACCGGCGGGTGGCGGTTGTGGGAGCACTTCGCACTCCGCGGTCCGGGTTTCCCGGCCGAGGGGGTCCTGCGCATGGCCCCGCCCGGACTCACCCTGGCCGCAGACAAGTTCGGCCCCGGTGAGGCCCTCGCCGGCCCGGACTGGGAGGCGTTCACCGGGGCCTTCGACACCGGCGCCGTCGGCACCGCCGAACTGCTCCAGGAGATCGCCGCCTCACCGCGCTTCCGGGCCGCCGTGGCCTGGCAGAACCCGGCCGTGCTGCGCACCGGCATCGCCCCGTTCCTGAACTGGACGCCGACCGCGGCGGGCCGGACCAGCATGCCCCGCCAGCGCGAGGAGCTCGTCGCCCACTACTGGCAGCGGTTCTGCGTCAAGAACGACACCATCGGGTTCTTCGGCCCGGTCGGATGGGGCCGCTGGGACCTCGCCACCGACGGGGTCCGCGTCGACCCCGGCACCGGCGGGTTCCTCGCGGACTCCCGCGTGTACTTCGCCAGCTGGGCCATCGACGCCCTGGCGAAGTCGCTGAACGCCGACCCCGCGATGCGGGCGTGGATCCCGCCGCGCCGGGTGTCCTTCGTACGGACCGAAGGCCTGGCCGTGCACCTGCCGGGCCGGCCGCCGCAGCCGATCGGCGAGGGCGCCCGCGCCGTACTGGACCTGTGCGACGGGACCAGTCCCGTGGCCGCGATCGCCGAGGCGCTGGGGATCCCGGTGGCGGAGGCCACCGAGACCGTGCAGTGGCTGCAGGCCAAGCGGTGGGTGCACTGGCGCCTCGACGTGCCGACCGGCACCTACCCGGAGCGGGAGCTGCGGGCCGTGCTGGAGCGGATCGGTGACCCGGCCCTGCGCGAGCCGGCCCTGGAGAAGCTGGCCGTCCTGGAGCGCGGGCGGGACGCCGTGCAGGCGGCCGGGCTCGACGCCGAGGCGCTGACCTCGGCGATCGCCGCCCTGGAAGCGGACTTCGCGGCGCTGACCGCCACCGATGCCCAGCGTTCCAAGGGCGAGCGCACCGCTCCGTGCCGGGGGCTCGTGTACTCGGACGCCCGGCGCGCGGCGACGGCCACCCTCGGCACCGCCCTGCTGGACGAGCTGACCCCGCTCGCGCAGTGCCTGACCGCTGCGCGCTGGATGACGAACCGCTTCGCCGAGCGGGTCCGCCCCCGGCTCCGCGAGGTGTACGAGCGGCTGCGCGCGGCCGGCCCGGTGGACCTGGGGGCGATGTGGCTGGGCTGCCTGCCCTCCCCGTACCCGGAGGCGACCCGCGACCTCGACGCCGTCCAGGCCGAGCTGCGTGCGAAATGGGCGCGGATCCTGGCCGTGCCCGAGGGCGCGCGCCGGGTCCGGGTGTCCTCGGCGGAGATCGCGCAGCGGGTGCGCGAGGAGTTCGACGAGCCCGGCGCGGGCTGGTCGCTGGCCCGCTACTTCAGCCCGGACGTCCTGCTGCTCGCCGACAGCGCGGACGCCGTCGCCCGCGGGGACTTCGAGATGGTGCTGGGCGAGATGCACAGCGCGCTCAACACCATGGGCGCCTCGCTCTTCGTCCACCAGCACCCCGACCGCGAGGAGCTGATCGCGGAGACCAGCCGCGACTTCCCCGGGCCCCGGCTGCTGCCGATGCTGCCCAAGGAGCTCCCGCTCAAGTGGTCGACGCGCAGCAGGCCTTCGCTGGACCGGCCGCAGGACTACTACGTCTCGCTGGTCGACGACACCGGCGACCCGCACCGCCCGCGCACCGTCCTGTGCGCCGACGTTAGGGTCGAGGACCGGGACGGCCTGCTGATGGCGGTGCTGCCCGACGGGGCCGCGTTCGACCTGCTCGACGTGTACGCCAACACCCTGACCCAGCGCGTCATGGACCGGTTCACGCTGCGCCCGGAGGGCGACCACACCCCGCGCATCAGCATCGACAAGATGGTGGTGGCCCGCGAGACCTGGGCCTTCCCGGCGTCCGAACTCGCCTTCGCCGAGGAGAAGTCCGAGGCCAAGCGGTACGTGCGGGCCCGGCACTGGAGGCAGGAACACGATCTGCCCCGCTTCGTGTTCGTGGTGTCCCCCACCGAACCCCGCCCGTTCTACGTGGACTTCGACAGTCCGGTGTACCTGACCATCCTGGCGAAGGCGGCGCGCCGGCTGGCCCGCAAGGATCCGGGGGCCAAGCTGAAGGTCAGCGAGATGCTGCCGACGCCGGAGCAGGCCTGGCTGACCGACGACGAGGGGTCCACGTTCACCTCGGAGCTGCGCTTCGTCGCCGTCGACCAGACCGTCACCGACGTCTCGCGGCCCGCGCCGGAGCCCGCCGCGGACGGGGGCGCGTGATGCGGACCTTCGTCGACGACATCGCCGCGCACGCGGCCCTCGACCCGGGCCGGGTCGCGGTGACCACCCCGGCCGGGGAGGTGACGTACGGGGAGCTCATCGCCCGTATCGACGCGCTGGCGGCGGTGCTGCGGGCCCGGGGGGCCCGGCCCGAGACGGTGTGCGCGGTGGCCGTGGAGCGCGGGGTGGACGCCGTGGTGGCGCCCGCGGCGGTGATCCGCTCCGGGGCGGCCTTCCTGAGCCTCGATCCGGAGCAGCCGCCGGCCCGGCTGGCGGCGCTGGTCCGCAGCGGCGGCGCCGACATGCTGCTGACCTCCTCGGCCCTGGCCGGCGGTCTCGACCTGCCGATACCCGGGAGCCCCGTACTGCTCGACCGTCCGGGGAGCACGGCGGGCGGGCATCCCGGGACGGGCGGGCCGCCGCTCGGCGGGCGGGCCCTCGCGTACGTCAGCCACACCTCCGGGAGCACCGGGGAGCCCAGCGCCGTCCTGGTCGAACACGCCGGGCTGGACTCGTACCTGCGCTTCGTCGCCCGCGACTACGGCCTCGGCCCGGACACGGTGGCGCTCCAGGTGGCCCCGCTGGGCTACGACGCCTCCGTGCGGGACACCTTCGCCCCGCTGCTGGCGGGCGGGCGGCTGGTCGTGGTGCCGCGTTCGGCGCTGCTGCGGCCCGAGGAGTTCGGCGCCGCCGTACGGGAGCACGCGGTGACCGCGCTGCTGAGCGTGACGCCGTCCTTCCTGGCCTTCCTGGCCGGGCAGCCGGACGCGGACCGGCTCCTGGAGGGCGTACGGGTGGTGGTGTCCAGCGGTGAGTCGCTGCGGCCGTTCCTGACCGCCGGCGGCCGGGCCCTGGTGCCGGGCGCGCTGGTCAACCAGTACGGGCCGACCGAGTGCACGATGACCTCGACCCGCCACGCCGTACCCGCCGAGCCGGACGTGCTGGCCGACATCGTGGGCACCCCGATCGACGGGGTCGTGGTCCGGCTGCTGGACCCCGGGCTGTCACCGGTGCCCGACGGTTCGGTCGGGGAGGTCTGCATCGGCGGGGTGGGGGTGGCCCGGGGCTACCGCGGGCGGCCCGCCCGTACGGCCGAGTGCTTCGTGCCCGATCCGCTCGGGCCGCCCGGTGCGCGGATGTACCGGACGGGCGACCTCGCCACCCTGGGCTCCAACGGGCTGGAGTACCTGGGGCGCCGGGACCGCCAGGTCAAGATCCGCGGCTACCGGGTGGACCCGGCCGAGGTGGAGGGCGCGCTGCTGGCCCATCCCGGGGTGACGGGGGCGGTCGTCACCTCCGACACCGACGCGCAGGGGCGGGTGTTCCTGGTCGCGCACGTCACCGGGGAGCTGGCGCAGGTGAAGGACGCGGCGCTGCGCGCCCATCTCGGCGCGACGCTGCCCCCGCATCTGATGCCGCGCCGGTTCGCGCGGCTGGCGGAACTGCCCACCACCCGCGGCGGGAAGGCCGACCGCCGCGCCCTCTCGCAGACCGGAGGCCGGCCATGACCACCGCACCGAGCGCGCCGCGCGCGCCCAGGACCTCCCTCGCGCTGCCCGGGCCGCGCGCGCCCATGACGCCCAGGGCACTGGCCGCGTCCACCGCGTCCACCGCTCCCGCCACATCCATCACACCGGCCGCACCGGCCCCCCGGGGCCTCCCGCTCGGCCGGGCCGATGTGGAGGCCGCGGCCGCGCGGATCGCGGGCCACGTACGGAGGACCCCGCTGCTGGCGGGTCCGGCCGGGACCGAGCTCCACCGGGCCGGCCGGAGACTGCTGCTGAAGGCCGAACACCTCCAGTACGGCGGGTCGTTCAAGCTGCGCGGGGCCGCCAACGCCGTCCTGGCGCTGGGCGCCCGCCGGATCGTGACCGGCTCGTCCGGGAACCACGGGATCGCGCTGGCCCGGCTGGCGGCCCCGCTCGGAGCCGAGGTGACCGTGGTGCTGGCCGGCGGGGCGCATCCCGCGAAGATCGCCGTGATCAAGGCGCTCGGCGGGCGTACCGTCCGGGTGCCGGGCGGGGTCGCCGAGCGCGACGCCCGGGCGCGGGAGCTGGCCGAGGAGACGGGCGCGGTGCTCATCCCCTCCTCCGACCACGAGCTGGTGGTCGCCGGGCAGGGCACGGTCGGCCTGGAGGTCCTCGCCGAGGCGCCCGACGCCGAGACCGTGTACGTGCCGACCGGCGGGGGCGGGCTGCTCGCCGGGGTGTGCCTCGCCGCGTACGGGCACCCGGTGCGGGTGGTGGGCGTCGAGCCCGCCGGCACCCCCCGCTACGCCCGGTCCCTGGCCGCGGGGCACCCCGTACGGCTGGCGCCCGGCGACACCGTCGCCGACGGGCTGCGCGGGCAGCAGCCGGGGGCGGTGCCTTACCCGATCATCCGGGACCGGGTCGACGACCTGATCACCGTGTCCGACGCGCAGATCCTCGACGCGGCCGCGCTGCTGCGCCGGCGCGGGTTCGAGGCCGAGCCCTCCGGCGCGGTCGCGCTGGCCGGGGCGATCCGCGCGGGCCGCGGCACCGGCCTCGCCGTCGCCGTCGTCTCGGGCGGCAACACCAAGGCGGCGTTGATGAGGGCCGCCGCGGCCGGGCCCCCTGCCCGTGCCCACTGCACCGCCTGAACCCGCCCCGACGACCGGTACGACCCGCACCGCTCACGCCAGGTGCACCACTCACGCCACCCACACCACCCACACCACAGACGCCACCCGTACGTCCGCTCCCGGAGGAGAACCCATGACCATGACCGCGAACGAGACCGCCGACCTGACCGCGCAGCTGAGCGCCACCGCCCTGACCGAGCTGGTCGTCTCCATCTACCGCGAGACCCTGGGCGTCGCCGACCTCGACGAGCAGAGCGACTTCTACGAGTGGGGCGGCGACTCGCTGACCGCGTTCCGGATCACCGCACGGCTCGAGGAGGCGCTCGGGGCGGAGGTCCCGGTGGCCCTGGTCTTCGCCTACCCCTCGCCGGCGGACCTCGCCGACGTCGTCCACGCCGACTTCGTCCAGGCATGAGGGGCCGGTCATGACGGACACCTACGTACCCGGCGGCCGCTGGCGGCTGTGGGACCAGTTCGCCCTGCGCGGAGCGGGCTTTCCGGCCGGGGGCGTGCTGCGGCTGGCCCCGGCCGGGCTGGCCCCGGCCGCCGACAAGTTCGATCCCGAAGAGGGTCCGGCCGGCCTCGCCGGGGAGCGGTGGGGGGAGTTCGCCGCCCTGTTCGCCGACGCCCAGGTGGAGGTGGCCCACACGCTCCAGGACATCGCCCGGACGCCCGCCTTCCGGGAGGCGGTGGCCTGGCAGAACCGCCCGGTGCTCACCTCCGGGATCACGCCCTTCCTGAACTGGACGCCGACCGCGGCGGGCCGGACCAGCATGCCCCGCCAGCGCGAGGAGCTCGTCGCCCACTACTGGCAGCGGTTCTGCGTCAAGAACGACACCATCGGGTTCTTCGGCCCGGTCGGATGGGGCCGCTGGGACCTCGCCACCGACGGGGTCCGCGTCGACCCCGGCACCGGCCTGATCGCCGGATCGCAGGTGTACTTCGCCAGCTGGGCCATCGACGCCCTCGCCGCGCGGATCGACGGCGATCCGGCGGTACGGGAGTGGGTGGCGCCCCGGCGCGTGCCGTTCGTCCGCCAGTCCGGCATGGACGTGACGGTGCCGGGACGGCCGCGTCAGGCGCTCGGCGAGGAGGGGCGCGCGGTGCTCGCGCTCTGCGACGGCGTCCGCCCGGCGCGGGAGATCCGCGCCGCGCTGCCGGGCGTGGACGTGTCGGCCGCACTGGCCGACCTGGTGGCCCGCCGCTGGGTGGTGTGGAAGCTGGAGGTGCCCGCCGACGCCCGCCCCGAGCGGTATCTGCGGGCCTGGCTGGACCGGGTCGGGGACGCGGGGCTGCGCGAGAGCGGCCTGGCCGCCCTGGACGCCCTGGAGCGGGGCCGGGACCGGGTGGCCGGGGCGGACGGGCCCGAGGCCCTGGTGGCCGCGCTGACGGAGCTGGAGGGCGAGTTCGTCGCGCTGACCGAGACCGCCGCCGTACGCGAGAAGGCGGCCGGTACGGCGCCCTGCCGGGCGCTGGTGTACTCCGACTGCCGGCGGGCGGCGACCGCCACCCTCGGGCGGAGCGTGCACGAGGCGCTCGCCCCGCTGGATCCGCTGCTGACCAGCGCCGGCTGGCTCACCGCGCGGCTCGCCGACGCCGTGATGGCCCGGGCGCGGGAGGTGTACCGCCGGCTGGCCGGGCAGGGGCCGGTCGACCTGGCCGCGTTCTGGTTCGCCTGCATGCCGATCCTGCACGGCGCCGCCCGTACCGAATCCGCAGAACTGCAGCAGGAGTTCCGCAGGCGCTGGGACGCCATCCTGTCGCCGCCGCCGGGCGCCCGCCGGGTCAGGCTGCCGCTGGAGGCCGTCGCGGGGCCCGTCGCCGAGCAGTTCGGCGGCCCGGGCGGGGGCTGGACCGCCGCCCGGTACCTCAGCCCCGACATCATGATCGCCGCGTCCGGGGAAGAGGCCGTCGCCCGCGGCGACTTCGAGCTGGTCCTCGGCGAACTGCACGTCGCCGCCAACACCCTGGGCTCCTCGCTGTTCGTCAACCAGCACCCGGACGCCGCGGAGCTGCTCGCCCTGACCGGCCGGGACCATCCCGGTCCGCGGCTGGTGCCGCTGCTGCCCAAGGAGCACCGCTCGCGGCTCTCCGTGCGGACCCGGCAGGTCCTGGTCCGTCCCGAGGACCACTACGTCGCCCTCGTCGACTTCACGGCCGATCCGGGCCGTCCCCGTACCGTGCTCAGCGCCGACGTGGCGGTGACCGAGCGCGCGGACGGCGAGCTGGCGGTGGTGCTGCCCGACGGGTCCGAGTTCCTCGCGGTGGACGTGTTCTCGCACGTGCTGACCACCCTGGCGATGGACCTGTTCCAGATCCTGCCGGACGATGCGGACCACTCCCCCCGGGTCACCGTGGACCGGCTGGTGGTGGCCCGGGAGACCTGGCGGCTGCCGCCGTCGGACATGGACTTCGCCGAGGAGAAGGACGAGGCGCGCCGGTTCGTGCGCGCCCGGCAGTGGCGGGAGCGGCGCGAGCTGCCGCGGTTCGTGTTCGTCGTGCTGCCGACCGAGACCCGGCCGTTCTACGTGGACTTCGACAGCCCGGTGTACGTCAACATCCTCGCCAAGGCGGTCCGCAGGATGGCCCGCAAGGAGCCGGGGGGCCGGGCCGTGTTCACCGAGATGCTGCCGAGCCCCGAACAGGCCTGGCTGACCGACGACCGGGGCGAGGCGTACACCTCCGAGCTGCGGTTCGTGGCGGTGGACGAGGGCTGACCCCGGCGGTGCACCACGCGGCACAGTCACATACGGAGCGACGCGTACCGGCGGCGCGCACGGCGCAACGACAGGCCGTGCGGGGCCGCCGTTGCGCGTTCTACCCCCCGGCGGCTGCGCACGCGGCTGCGTCTTCTTCCCTACTGACGGATCTCCGCGGACAGCAGTGTTGTGGAAAACACCGCTTGGAGGCCCACAGTGAAGGTTGTCGCAGCGCACGGCGGACCGGCGAGGCACGGCAGCGAAGCCGACGACGTCGTACGTGACGGTGACGGAGTGTCGTTCGCGCAGCGGAGGCTGTGGTTCCTCGACCAGCTCACCGGAGGCTCCGCCGAGTCCCTGCTCCCGCTGGCCCTGCGCATCCGCGGCGCCCTCGACGTCCCGGCGCTGGAGCGCTCGCTGGCCGGCGTCGTGGACCGGCACGAGGTGCTGCGCACGCGGTTCACGGCCGTCGACGGGGAGCCCGTACCCGTGGTGGACCCGGCGGGCCGCACCCGGCTGGCGCGGACGGAGGCGGGCAGCACCGAGGAGCTCTTCGACCGTGAGCTGGCACGTCCGCTGGACCTGGCGAAGGAGCACCCGCTGCGGGCCACGCTCGCCCGCATCGGTTCCGACGAGCACGTGCTGCTCCTGGTGGTCCACCACATCGCGGTGGACGGCTGGTCCTGGGACGTGCTGCTGCGCGAACTGGACGCCGGCTACCGGGGCGAGGCGGTGGACGCGCCGCCGCTGCAGTACACCGACGTCGCCCGGACCGAGGCCGAGCGGCTGAGCGGGCCGCGGATGGAGCGGCTGCTCGGGTACTGGCGGGAGCGGCTGGCCGGGGTCTCCCCGCTCGCGCTGCCCGCCGACCGGCCGCGGCCGGCGTTCTGGGACGGCTCGGGCGACGTGGTCCGCTTCGAGCTGCCGGCCGACCTGGTGGCCGAGGTGGACCGGGTGGCCCGCGAGCAGCGCGCGACCCGCTACATGCTGCTGCTCGCCGTGTACCAGGCCCTGCTGGGCCGGTACTCCGGCCGCTCCGACATCGCCGTGTGCACCACCCTGGCCGACCGCGGGCGGGCTGAAGTGGCCTCCCTCATCGGCCCGTTCGTGAACACGATCGTGCTGCGCACCGACCTGTCCGGCGGTCCGAGCTTCACCGAGCTGCTGGGCCGGGTGCGTTCGGGGGCCCTGCGGGACTTCTCGCACTCCGAGGCGCCGTTCGACCGGGTGGTCGGCGAGGTGGTCACCGAGCGCGACCTGTCCCGGCACCCGCTCGCCCAGGCCTCCTTCACCCTCCTCAACACCGTCCCGTCGGCGGCCCGCCTGGACGATCTGGACGTCGGCCTGGTGCGGACCCCGCTGACCGGCACCCCGCTGGACGTGTTCCTCGACCTGAGCCTGCGCGCCAACGGGGACATCGCGGCGCGGCTCCAGTACTCGACCACCCTGTTCGACCAGAGCACGATGGTCCGCTTCACCGAGGGGTACCTGGAACTGCTGCGCGCGGTGACGGCAGCGCCGCAGGCCCCGGTGGCCGAACTCGCGGGCCGCCTGGAGCCCCTGCCGGGCAAGGAGCGGGCCCGACTCGTCGAGATGGCGGGCGCGGAGCGCCCCGCACCGGCCCCGGCGCCGTTCGGCGTGGCGGGCGAGCCGAACGCGGTGGCCCTGGTGTGCGGGGAGAAGATCCTGCGCTACCGCGAGCTGGACGCCCTCGGCGGCGGTCTGGCCACCGCCCTGCGCGCGGCCGGAGTCGGCCCGGGCACCCCGGTCGGCGTGTGCATGAAGCGCGGCATCGGCTCGGTGGCCTCGATGACGGCGATCTGGCGGGCCGGCGGGGTCTACGTGCCGCTGGATCCGGCACTCCCCGAGGAGCGGCTGCGGTTCATGGCCGAGGAGGCCGCGCTGGCCTGCGTCCTCACCGATGCCGCCACCGCGGAGCTGGCCGGCGCCCTGGGCCCGCGGGTGCTGCGGGTGGAGGACGCGGAGCCCGACGCGGGCGCCCCGCACCACGCCCCCGACCCGCACGACCTCGCGTACATCATCTTCACCTCGGGCTCGACCGGCCGCCCGAAGGCCGTCGGCATCGAGCACGGCGCGATCGACGCGCATGTCGCCGCCGCCCGCGAGGAATTCGGGATCACCGCCCGGGACCGGGTGCTCGCCTTCTCCTCCTTCTCCTTCGACGCCTCGCTGGACCAGCTGCTGACCGCGCTCGGCTGCGGGGCCACCCTGGTGGTCCGGCCCGACGAGCAGTGGCTGCCCGCGCAGATCCCCCTGGTGGTCGAGCGGTACGGGATCACCGTGCTGAACCTGCCGCCCACGTACTGGGCCGAGCTGGCCTTCTCCCTCACCGACCGCACCGCCGCCTCCCTCGCGCCGCTGCGCCTGCTGGTCCTCGGCGGGGAGTCCGTCCCGGCCGCGGCGCTGGCCGCCTGGCGGGCGCGCGCCCCGCACGTACGGGTGCTCAACGCGTACGGCCCGACCGAGACCACCGTGACCGCCACGACGCACGAGGTCGGCGCGGAAGGGGACCCCGGCCGGGTGCCGATCGGGCGGCCGCTGGGCTCCCGCCGGGTGTACGTGGTCGACGCGCGGGACGAGCTCGTGCCGGTCGGCGAGCCCGGCGAGCTGCTGATCGGCGGCCCGGAGCTGGCCCGCGGCTACCTCGGACAGCCCGCCCTCACCGCGCGGAAGTTCGTACCGGACCCGTACGGCGAGCAGGGCGGACGCCTCTACCGCACCGGCGACCTGGTCCGCCGACTGCCCTCCGGGGAACTGGAGTTCCTCGGCCGCACCGACGACCAGGTCAAGATCCGCGGCTTCCGCATCGAACTCGGCGAGGTGGAGGCTGCCCTGGGCGAGTGCCCCGGAGTGGTGGCCGCGGCGGTCGCCGTCGGCGCGGACGCCCAGGGCGGCAAGAGCCTGACCGGCTACGTGGTGGCCGGCCCCGACGGCCCGGTGGAGCCCGCCGTGCTGCGCTCCTTCTGCGCGGGGCGGCTGCCGCACTACGCCGTGCCCGCCGACTTCGTGGCGCTCGACGCGCTGCCCGTGAACGCCTCGGGCAAGCTCGACCGGGCCGCCCTGCCCGCCGCCCGCCCGGACGGGGAGCGGGCGGAGCGGGACCGGGCGGCCGCGGGCGGCCCCGAGTTCATCGCCCCGCGCGACGCCACCGAGCAGGTCGTCGCCGACATCTGGTCCGAGGTCCTCGGCGTCGACCGCGTCGGCATCGACGACGGGTTCTTCGACCTGGGCGGCCACTCCCTGCTCGCCACCATGGCCGTGTCCCGGATCGCCGAGCGCCTCGGCCGCGAGGTCGAGCTGCGCACCCTGTTCGAGAACCCCCGCATCCGCGAGTTCGGCCCGCTGGTGGCCGCGGCCCGGCAGTCGGGCGCCGCCACCGTCGTCCCGGTGGACCGGTCGGGACCGCTGCCGCTGTCCTTCGCGCAGGAGCGGATGTGGTTCCTGGACCGCATGTCCGACGTCGGCGACGAGTACGTGCTCTGGTTCTCGTGGCGGATGCGCGGCGGGCTCGACCGCGACGCCTGGCAGGGCGCCCTCAACGAGGTGGTGGCCCGGCACGAGGCGCTGCGCACCGCCCTGGTCGAGGTGGACGGCAAGCCCGCGCAGCGGGTGGTCTCCGGGGTCCGCGTACCGCTGGTGTGGCAGTCGGCCCCGGCCGGCGACGACGAGGCCGTACGGCTGGAGCGGCTGCGCGCGGTGGCCGTCCCGTACGCGACCCGGCGCTTCGACCTGGCCGGTCCGCCGCTGCTGCGGGCCGGGGTGTGGGAGCTGGACCCCGAGGACCACGTGGCCGTCATCGCCTTCCACCACGCGGCGACCGACGGCTGGTCCAAGGACGTGATCATCGGCGAGCTGGCCGAGTCGTACGCCGCCCGCGTGGCCGGGCGTCCGGCCGAGCTGGCGCCCGTCCCGATCCAGTACGGGGACTTCGCGGTCTGGCAGCGCGAGCGGATGGCCGGCGAGGTGCTGGAGCGGCAGCTGGCGTACTGGGAGCGGGCCCTGGCCGGTGTGCCCGTACTGGAGCTGCCGACGGACCGGCCGCGCCCGGCGGGCTGGTCGGGCCGGGGCGGCGCGGTCGAGATCGACCTGCCGAAGGAGCTGGAGACCGCGCTCGGCGAGCTGGCGCGACGGCACGGGGTGACCCGGTTCACGGTCCTGCTGGCCGTGGTGCAGATCGTGCTGGGCCGCTGGTCGGGGCAGCAGGACGTGGCGGTGGGCACCCCCGTCGCGGGCCGCGGGCAGATGGAGCTGGAGCGGCTGGTGGGGCTGCTGGTGAACACGGTGGTGCTGCGCGGGGACTTGTCCGGCGCGCCCTCGTTCACGGAGTTCCTGGGCCGGGTGCGGGAGTCGGTGCTCGGGGCCTTCGATCACCAGGAGGTGCCGTTCGAGCGGCTGGTGGAGCACCTCCGCCCGGAGCGCGACCCGTCGCGCAACCCGCTGTTCCAGGTGATGTTCGACGTGCAGGAGAGCGCGGCGGGCGGGCCGCGCGTCGAGGGCCTCGACGTGGAGCACTTCGTCCTGCCGTGGGGCTCGGCCAAGTTCGACCTGACCGCCACCTTCCTGCTCTATCCGGACCGCTTCGCGCTGAACGTGGAGTACGCGAGCGACCTCTTCGACGCGGCCACGGTCACCCGGTTCGCCGGGCACGTGGGCCGGGTGCTGGAGGCGGTGGTGGCCGATCCGGAGCAGGCCGTCGGGCGTCTGGAGCTGCTGTCGGCCGCGGAACGCGCCGAGCTGGCCCGGACGGCGGGCGCGGCAGCGGCCGCCCCGGTGGCGGCGCCCTTCACCGTCTCGGGCGCTGCGGACGCCGTCGCCCTGCTCTGCGGGGACGAGAGCCTGACGTACGGCGAACTGGACGGCCTCACCGGCGGGCTGGCCCGGGCACTGGCGGCCGCCGGAGTACGGCGGGGCTCGCCGGTCGGCGTGTGCCTGCGGCGCGGCGTCCGCTCGGTCGCCGCGATGGCCGCGATCTGGCGGGCCGGCGGGGTCTACGTACCGCTGGACCCGCGGCTGCCCGAGGACCGGCTGCGGTTCATGTGCGCCGAGGCGGGCGTGCACAGCGTCCTGGGCGACGCCTCGACCCACGCGCTGACCGCCGGGCTCGGGCCGCGGACCGTCTCCGTCGACACCGTCGTGCCCGACGCGGACGCGCCGCACCACACCCCCGATCCGCACGACCTCGCGTACACCATCTTCACCTCGGGCTCCACCGGCCGCCCCAAGGCCGTCGGCGTGGAGCACCACGCGCTGGGCGCGCACGCCGCCGCGGCCCGCGAGCTGTTCGGCATCACGGCCGAGGACCGGGTCCTCGCCTTCGCCTCCTTCTCCTTCGACGCCTCGCTGGAGCAGGTGCTGCCGGCGCTCGGCGCGGGGGCCTCGGTGGTGGTGCGCCCGGACGAGGTGTGGTCGGTGGAGGAGCTCGCCGAGACCGTCCGCACCCGGGACATCACGGTCATGGAGGCCACCCCCGCCTACTGGGAGGAGATCGTCGCCCGCCTGGATGCGGTCGCCGGGGACCTCAAGGGCCTGCGGCTGCTGGTCACCGGCGGCGAGGCGCTGCCCTCGGCCCCGCTGGCCCGCTGGTTCGCCCACCTGCCCGACGTACCCGTCGTCAACACCTACGGCCCGACCGAGTCGGTCATCTCGGCCACCGCGCACACCGTCACCGCGCCCGTCGAGGGCCGGGTGGCGATCGGGCGGCCGCTGGGCTCCCGCCGGGCGTACGTCGTGGACGCCCTCGACCAACCGGTCCCGGTGGGGGTGCCGGGCGAGCTGCTGATCGGCGGCCCGGAGCTGGCCCGCGGCTACCTCGGACAACCCGCCCTCACCGCGCGGAAGTTCGTACCGGACCCGTACGGCGAGCAGGGCGGACGCCTCTACCGCACCGGCGACCTGGTCCGCCGACTGCCCTCCGGAGAACTGGAGTTCCTCGGCCGCACCGACGACCAGGTCAAGATCCGCGGCTTCCGCATCGAGCCGGCCGAGATCGCGGCCGTCCTCGAACAGCACCCGGACGTGCACGCGGCGACCGTCCTGGTCCGCGAACTGCGGGGCGAGCGCGCCCTCGTCGGCTACGCGGCCGGCCGGGACGGGGGCCCGGACGCCGAGGCGCTGGCCGCCTGGTGCCGGACCCTGCTGCCCGGCTACATGGTGCCCGCCGCCTTCGTCCTGCTCGACGCCCTGCCCCGGACCGTGCAGGGCAAGGTGGACACCGGAGCCCTGCCCGATCCGCAGCCGGCCGCGCCGGCCGCCTCCGTGGCACCGCGCACCCCGACCGAGGTGGTGACGGCCCAGATCTGGGCCGAGGTCCTGGGCCTTCCCGAGGTCGGGATCCGGGAGGACTTCTTCTCCCTCGGCGGCCACTCGCTGCGCGCCGTGGCGGCCGCGTCCCGCCTGCGCACCGCGTTCGACTGCCCCATCCAGGTACGCGACCTGTTCGACCACCCGACCGTCGAACTGCTCGCCATCGAAGTGGAACGACAGCTCATCGACCAGATCTCCTCGATGAGCGACGACGAGATCGACCTGTCCCTGACCTCCGAGTTCTGACCGCCGCCGCGTCCGAACCTCGATCCCAGCCTTGATTGGACGGCACTTCCGATGACCACTGCACAGGTCGAACCCTCCGCCACTTCCCCCGCCACCCCCGCTTCCTCCACGACCCCCGGCGGCCTCTCCCCGGCGGCCCGCCGGCTCCTCGAAATGCGCCTGCGCGGCAAGGCCTCCGCGGCGCCCGCCGGGATCCCCCGCCTCGACCCGCGCCCCGCGCAGGCCCCCCTGTCGGCGGCCCAGCAGCGCCTGTACTTCCTCGACCAGCTCGACCCCGGCGGCGTCGAGTACCTGATGCCCGCCGCCTGGCGGTTCGCCGGTCCGCTGGACACCGTCGCTCTGGGCGCGGCGATCGGGGACCTCGTCGCCCGCCACGAGCAGCTGCGGGTGGTGTTCTCCCACGAGGACGGCGTGCCCGCCCAGCGCGTGCTCCCCGCCGCCGACGCGGCCGGCCTCGACGTGGTCGACCTGCCCCCGGCGGTCCGCGAAGGCGGCCCCGAGGCGATCGCCGCGGCTGTGCGGGAGGTGGCGCTGCGCCCCTTCGACCTGGCCGCCGCGCCCCCGTTCCGGGCCACCCTGCTGCGGATCTCCGCCGAGGACCACGTCCTCGTCCTGGCCATGCACCACATCGTCTCGGACGGCTGGTCGCTGGACATCCTGACGGGCGACCTGGGCGCCTGCTACCGCGCCAGATGCGGGGGTTCGGCCCCTCGGCTCCCGCAGCCGCCGGTCGACTACACCGACTACGCGCACTGGCAGCGCGGGGCCGACGAGAGCGCGGACCTGGACTACTGGCGTTCTACGCTGGCCGGCCTGACCCCGCTCGAACTGCCCACCGACCACCCGCGGCCCGCCGTCCGCAGCTCCGCCGGCGCCGTGCACACCGTGGAGCTCCCCGCGGCGCTGACGGCGGCCCTGGCCGAGCTCGGCCGCCGGGCCGACACCACCTCGTACATGACGCTGATGGCGGCCTTCCAGGCGGCGCTCGCCTTCCACAGCGGCCAGGACGACATCGCGATCGGCACCGTCGTCGCCAACCGGGAGCGTCCGGAGACCGAGCAGCTGGTCGGGTTCTTCGTGAACACCCTGGTCATCCGCACCGATCTGTCGGGCGACCCGACCTCGGCGCAGCTCCTCGCCCGGACCCGGGAGAGCGTGCTGGGCGCCCTGTCCCACCAGAGCCTGCCGTTCGAGCGGGTCGTCGACGAGCTGAGCCCCGAGCGGGACCTGTCGCGCAACCCCCTGTTCCAGGTGCTGTTCTCGCACTCCGCCGGTGCGCGCCAGGGCGGCGCGTACACCCTCGGCGGGGCGACGGGCACGGCCTTCCCCATCGACCTGACCACCGCGAAGTTCGACCTGACGCTGGACGTCGGCGAGGACGCGGACCGCCTGCGCCTGCAGTTCGTCTACCGCCCCGACCTGTTCGACGCGGCTTCGGTGGCGCGGCTGGCCGAGCACACCGTCGCGGTGCTGCGGGCCTTCGCCGAAGCCCCGGACGTGCCGCTCGGCATGGCCGACCTGCTCACCGCCGGCGAGCGGGCCGCGCTCCTGGGCGCCGAAGGGCCGGCGAACCGCGCGCCGGCCGGCGCCGCGCCCGAGCCGGCCCCGCGGCTCGCCATGGAGCGCCTGGCCGAGCGGATCCGGCTGGCCCCCTCCGCGGTGGCCGTCTCCGGCGGCGGCCGCAGCCTGACGTACGCCGAACTCGACGCGGCCTCGCTGGCCCTGGCCCGGCGGCTGCGGGCGGCGGGCATCGGCGCGGAGTCCCTGGTCGGCGTGTGCCTGGGCCGCTCCGTCGACCTGGCCGTCGCGCTGCTCGGCGTCTGGCGGGCGGGCGCGGCGTACCTGCCGCTGGACCCGGCCCACCCGCGGGCCCGGCGGGAGTTCACCGTCGAGGACGCCGGAGTGGAGTGGGTGGTCGCCGACGCCGTCGGCCACGCCGCGGTGGAGGGGCTGTCGGTGGGCGTGATCCCGCTGGACGACCCCGCCGACGACACCTCCGACGACACCGAGGACCTGCACTGCACCGCGCTCCTCGGGGCGCAGGCGCTCGCGTACGTCATCTACACCTCGGGATCGACCGGGCAGCCCAAGGGCGTCGAGATCACCCACGGCAACCTGGCCTGGCTGCTCGGCGCCGCCGACCGTCACTTCGACTTCGGCGCCGACGACGTGTGGACGCTCCTGCACTCCCCCGCCTTCGACTTCTCCGTCTGGGAGCTGTGGGCCCCGCTGGCCTCCGGCGGCCGGGTGGTGGTGCTGACCGAGGACGAGGTCCGCGACCCCGCCGCCGTCCACGCCGTGCTGCGCGACGAGCGCGTCACCGTGCTCAACCAGACCCCGGCCGCCTTCAAGGGACTGCGGGCCCACCTGGCCCAGCAGGGCGAGGAGTTCGGCGCGCTCGCCCTGCGCACGGTGGTCTTCGGCGGGGACGCCTTCGACGCCCGCGACTACCGCGACTGGTTCGCCGCGCCCGAGGAGGGGCGGCCCGCGCTGGTGAACATGTACGGGATCACCGAGACCACCGTGCACGTCACGTACCGGCTGATCACCGAGGAGGACACGGTCTCCCCCGTGTACTCGCCGATCGGCCGGCCCCTGGCCGGCCAGCACGGCTACGTCCTGGACCGGGCCGGCCGCCTGGTGCCGCACGGCACCGTGGGCGAGCTGTACGTGTCCGGCGGCGGCGTCGCCCGCGGCTACCGCAACCGCCCGGAGCTGTCCGCCGAGCGCTTCCCCCTCGACCCCTTCGGGCCGGCCGGGACCCGCATGTACCGCACCGGCGATCTCGTACGGGTGCTGCCCGACGGGCAGTTGGCGTACGCGGGGCGGGCCGACCACCAGGTGAAGATCCGCGGCTTCCGCATCGAGCCCGGCGAGATCGAGACGGCGCTGCGCGCCCTGCCCGGCGTACGGGACGCCGCGGTGGTGGCCCGGCCGGAGGCGCACGGCGGCGCCCGGCTCGTCGCCCACGTGGTGCTGACCGAGGGCCGGCCCCTGGACGCGCCGGACCTGCGCGACCGGCTGCGGCTGACGCTGCCCGAGTACATGGTGCCCGCGCTGTTCGTCCGGCACCCGAAGCTGCCGATCACCGCCAACGGCAAGGTGGACCGCAAGTCCCTGGTGGCGGTGGCCGCCGAGGGGGCCGCCGCCCCCGCCGGGCACGTCCCGCCGGCCGGTCCGGCCGAGGAGGCGCTGGCCCGCATCTGGTCGGACGTGCTGGGCGCCGAGCGGATCAGCCGTACGGCGAACTTCTTCGACCTGGGCGGCGACTCGATGCTGGCCCTGCGCGTGATCGGGCAGGCGCGCAACGCCGGACTGGGCCTGAGCGTCCCGGACCTGTTCCGGGCCCGCACCCTCGGCGACCTCGCCGCGCTGGCGACGCAGGCGCCCGAAGGCGCCGGCCCCGCCCCCGTGGAGCCCTTCTCCCAGCTGGACCCCGCCGACGCGGCCCGGCTGCCGCAGGGCCTCGACGACGCGTACCCGCTGACCATGCTCCAGGCCGGCATGCTGCACGAGATGCTCGCCGACCCGAGCCGCGGCGCCTACCACAACGTCACCGACCTCAAGATCACCGTGCCGGAGGGCTTCGACCTCGCCGCCTTCCGGACGGCGGTGGACACGGTCGTACGCGGCCACAGCATCCTGCGCTCCTCCATCGACCTGGTCTCCTTCTCCGAGCCGCTCCAGCTGGTGCACGCCCGCGCCGCGCTCCCGGTCGGCTACAGCGACCTGCGCGGTCTGCCGCACGCGGAGCAGTGGGCCTCCGTACAGGGCTACGTGGACGCGGAGTTCGGCCGTCGCTTCGACCTGGCGGCCCCGCCGCTGGTCCGCATCCACCTGCACCACCTCACCGACCGGGAGCTGCGGCTCACGCTCACCGACTGCCACGTGGTGCTCGACGGCTGGAGCCTGACCTCGCTCATAGCCGACCTGCTCGACCTGCACCGGCAGGCCGTGGCCCAGGGCCGGACCCCGCAGCTGCCGCCGGCGCCCCCGTACGCCGAGTACGTCGCGCTGGAGCGGGCCGCGCTCGTCGACGAGGAGGGGCTGGAGTACTGGCGCTCGGCACTGGGCGACCTGAGCCCGGTCCGGTTCACCCGGCGGGGTACGGAGGCCTCCGACAGCGGGCAGTTCGTGCACGAGGCGCGCCGCTCGTACGCCGCCCTCGCCGAGCCGATCGGCCGGCTGGCGCGGCTGGCCGGGGTGCCGCGCCGTACCGTCCTGCTCTGCGCGTTCCACCACACCATGAGCCTGTTCGCCGAGCGCGACGGCTCCGCCGGGGGGCACTCGGTCGGCCTGGTCACCAACGGCCGGCCCGAGGTTCCCGGCGCCGACCGGATGCGCGGGCTGTTCCTCAACACGGTGCCCTTCGGGGTCCGGCGCCCCCGCGGCAGCTGGCTGGAGTACCTGAAGGCGGCGTTCGCCGCCGAGCAGGAGATGCTCCCCCACCGCAGGGTGCCGCTGGCCCGCCTCGCGCAGCTGCGGCCGGGCGAGCCGAGCCTGGCGGACACCCTGTTCAACTACGTCAACTTCCACCGGCTGTCCGGGGACAGCTGGGACGACTCGCTGGAGATCGCCCGCACCGCGTTCCCGCTGATGCTCAACGCCAGCGTGGAGTCCTTCACCCTCGACGTCGACCCGGACTACCTGGCCCCGGACACCGCCGAGCAGCTCGCCGACCTGATGTGCGGGGTGCTGAAGGCGATGACCGCGCGGCCCGACGCCCCGGTCACGGCGCCGGCGCTGGCCGGGGAGGCGCGGATGCGCGCGCTGGAGGAGTGGGGCCGCGGCCCCGAGCTGGCGAACACCTCGCTGATGTTCCACGAGTGCGTGGCGGAGCACGCGGTGCTCACGCCCGGCGCGGTCGCCGTCCGGCAGGGCGGACAGGAGGTCACGTACGCCGAACTGGACGTCTCCGTGAACCGGTTGGCGGAGCGGCTGCGCGGGCTCGGAGTCGGCCCGGAGGTCCCGGTCGGCATCTGCCTCGACCGGGGTCCGGAGATGGTCCGCGCCGTGCTCGGTGTGCTCCGCGCGGGCGGCGCGTTCCTGCCGCTGGAGTCGACACACCCGGCCGACCGGCTGAAGTTCATCGTCGAGGACAGCGGGATGCCGGTGCTGATCACCCAGTCCTCGCTGGTGGGAACGGTGCCGTTCGACGGCCCGACCCTGGTCGTGGACTCCCCCGCGACCTGGGCGGATCCGGTCGAGGTCCCGGCCGAGGCGCCCGCCGTCACCGCGGACAACGCCGCCTACATCCTCTACACCTCCGGCTCGACGGGCACGCCCAAGGGCGTCACCATCGCGCACCGCAGCCTGACCAACATGCTGGAGGGACAGCGCGACCTGTTCCCGGTGACCCCCGCCGACCGGGTGCTCCAGTTCGCCTCCCTCAGCTTCGACGTCTCGATCATGGACCTGACCTGGGCCCTGGCGAACGGCGCGCAGCTGTGCACACCCCCCAGGGAGGCGCTGCGGGCGGGCTCCGACCTGGCGGACACCCTGCTGGAGTACGGGATCACCGTCGCGATGCTCGCCCCGAGCGCCCTGGCGGCCCTCGGCGAGGACCGCTTCCCCGCGATCCGGATGCTGCAGGTCGCCGGTGAGGCCTGCCCGGCCGAACTGGCCCAGAAGTGGGCGCGCGGACGGCGGTTCTACAACGTCTACGGGCTCACCGAGACGGCCGTGTGGTCCGTCTCCACCCTCCTGAGGCCCGACTGCAAGCGGCCTCCGATCGGCTGGCCGATGCGCAACACCCAGGTCTACGTCCTGGACGAGGACCTCCAGCCCGTCCCCGTCGGGGTGCAGGGCGAGGTGTACCTGGGCGGGCGCGCCGTCGGCCGGGGCTATGTGAACCGCCCCGACCTCACCGCCGCCGCGTTCGTCCCCGACCCGTACGGCGCCCCCGGCGGCCGGCTGTGCCGCACCGGCGACATCGGCGTCCAGCTGCCCGACGGCGCGGTGGAGGTGCTCGGCCGCCGCGACAGCCAGGTGAAGCTGCGCGGATTCCGCATCGAGCTCGGCGAGATCGAGCACGGGCTGCGGGAACTGCCCGGCGTACAGCAGGCGGTGGTCCTCCTGCGGCGGGACCTTCCGGAGCCGGCGCTGGTGGCGTACGTGGTGGCGGAGGCGGGGGTGGAACCCGTCGTCGAGCCCTTCCGCGAGGCGCTGCGGGCCAAGGTGCCCGCGTACATGGTGCCCGCCCGCTTCGTCTTCCTCGACGCGATGCCGGTCAACAGCAGTGGCAAGGTGGACAAGAAGGCCCTGCCGCTGCCCTCGGCCGACCGGGTGGGCGGTGCCGGCGACTACGTCGCTCCCGGTACGCCGGCCGAGGTGGTCCTCGCCGAGGTGTGGCGCACGGTGCTCGGCATCGAGCAGGTCGGTGTCCACGACGACTTCTTCGCCCTCGGCGGCAGTTCGCTCTCGACCGTCCGGGTCGCCGCTCAGGCGGCCGCCCGCGGGCTGAGCGTCTCCGTACGGGACCTGCTCGAACTGCCCACCATCGCCCGGCTCGCCGTACGCGCCGCGCAGGCGGCGGGGGAAGCGGGGACCGCTCCCGCCGCCAGGGCCGTCACCTCCGAGGTCCGGCTGCGCGAGGGCGACGGCGACCCGCTGTGGTGCGTGCACCCCAGCGGCGGCAGCGGGGCCTGGTACGTGCCGCTCGCCCGGGCCCTCCCGCCCGGCCGGCCGGTCCGGGCCTTCCAGGCCCGGGGCCTGCTCGGCGGGGTGGACCCGACCACCATCGCCGGGATCGCGGCCAACTACGCCGCCGAGCTCGCCGCCCACGGCGGGCACGGGCCGCACGACCTGCTGGGCTGGTCCATGGGCGCCAACATCGCCCTGGAGATGGCCACCCAGCTGCACGAGGCCGGTCACACCGTCGCACCGCTGACGCTGATCGAGCCGCACCTGCCCCACCCGGCGGCCGGCGAACGCCTCGCGGCGATCGGCCGGGACATGGAGCGCGGCCTGCGGATGCGCGACCGCGTCCGCACGCTGGCGCCCTCCCCGGAACGGGAGGCCGCCGTCGCCGAGCTCACCGCCCTGCTGCTGGGGGCCGGGATGAGCCCCGGCGAGGCGGCCCTGGTGGAGCAGGCCCCCATCGAGGTCTGGCACTCGCTGCTGACCGCCCTGTCCGGCTACGCACTGCGCCCCTACCCCGGCCACGTCCACCTGCTGGTGGGCAGCGCGGCCGCGGAACTGCCCGACGGCGAACCGATGCCCGGGCTGGACGTGGACTTCCGCACCTACGTCGAACGCTGGCGCGAGATCGCGCTCGGCGGCCTGACCGTCCACGTCACCGAAGGCGACCACATGTCCATGATGTCCGAACGGCTGATGCACAAGACCGCTGCTGCGCTCGGCCGGATCCAGTCGGAGGCACGCCGATGACCGTCCTGACCACGAACACGAAAACCACCGCGCACACCGCCGCGGACACGTCCCCGATGGTCTGCCCGGTCACCGGGCGGACCGCTCCTCCCGCCGCCCGGCCCGCCGCCCCGCTGATCGCGCCGCCGGCGCCGGCGGCCCCCTTCGCCGAGCGGTACCTCCTCGACCCCGCCGTCAACGCGGACCCGTACGGGTACCTGGGCTCCCTGCGCGACCACGACCCCGTGTACTGGTCCGCCATGCACCGGGCCTGGCTCGTCACCGGACACGCCCAGCTGATGCACTGCCTGCGCGCCCCCGCCGTCTCCGCCGAGCGGGTGCGCCCGCTGATGGACGCCGTGCCGGAGGGTGCCCGCGAGGACGCCGAGCGGGCCTTCGGGATCCTCTCCCGCTGGATGGTGTTCAACGACGCCCCGCAGCACCGGCGGCTGCGCCAGGTGTTCCAGGAGCAGTTCGCGGCCCGCTCGATCGGCCGCTACCGGGCCTTCGTCGAGCGCGCCACCCGCGCCATGCTCACCCGCCGCGCCGTCCCCGGCCGGATCGGGGACCTCGTCGCCGACATCGCCCGGCCGCTGCCCGCCCTCGTCTTCGCCCGCTGGCTGGGCGTCCCCCAGGCGCACGGCCCGTCCTTCTGGTACTGGAACGCCCGGGTCGGCGACCTGGTCCTCGGGGCCGCCCAGGAGGAGCGCGAGTACCGCACCTCGCTGCAGTCCCTGGTCAACCTGGACGACTACCTCGCCGACCTGGTGAAGCAGCGGCGCGCCGACCCCAAGGACGACCTGGTCAGCGCCGTGCTGGCGGGCGGCCAGATCGGGAAGTCGGTCAGCGAGGAGGAGTTCGTCGGGATGCTGACCCAGATGGCCTTCGCCGGCGGCGAGACCACCAGCAACCTCATCGTCAACGCCGTGCTCGCCCTGCTGGAGCACCCCGAGCAGCTGGCCGCCGTACGGGAGGACCCGGCGCTGGTGCCGATGGCGGTGGAGGAGGCCATGCGCTTCGACGGCCCGTCGAAGATGTCGATCCGCACCGCCGCCCGGGACTTCGACCTCGACGGGCGCTCCGTCCGCGCCGAGGACAGGCTGTTCCTGGTCACGGCCGCGGCCAACCGCGACCCGGCGCGCTTCCCCGACCCGGACGTGTTCGACGTCCGGCGCGGCAGCGCCTCGCACCTCGGCTTCGGCTTCGGAGCGCACTTCTGCATCGGGGCGGCCTTCGCCCGGCTGGTCGCGGGCGCGGTGCTCGACGTACTCGTCCGCGAGTACCCGGGCCTGGAGCTGCTCGAGGGGCAGCACACCTGGCAGCCGTCCCTCCTCAACCGCGCGCTGACGGCCCTGCCCGTCCGCTACTGACCACGGACGTCCCTACGGAGGGGATTCATCTCATGGCTTCCACCCTGGTGGACGCGCGGGAGCGGCTGAGCGCCCCCGCCCGGCTGCCCTCGTTCCGCCTGCTGTGGCTCGGGCAGTCCCTGTCACTGCTCGGCGACGGGTTCAGCTACATCGCCTTCTCCTGGATCACGCTCGGCCTGACGCAGTCCACGCTGGCCCTCGGCTACGTCCTCGCCTTCCAGGCGGTGCCGCGGGCCCTGCTGACCCTGGTCGGCGGCTCCCTCGGCGACAAGTGGTCCGCCCGGACCCTGATGAAGCTCTCCAGCTGGGCCCGGGCCGCCCTGATGGCCGGGGTGGGCCTGGCCGGCCTCGCCGGATCCCTGACGCTGTGGATGCTGTGCTGCGCCGCCGCGGCCTTCGGCGCGGTCGACGCGTTCTTCCAGCCCGCCCGGGCCTCGATCCTGCCGTCGGTGGTGGACAAGGAGCAGCTCGCCCCGGCCAACGCCCTGCTCGCGGTGGGCACCAAGGTGTCGGCCGTGCTCGGGCCGGCCGTCGGCGGCATGGTGGTGGCCTTCTCCAACGCCCCCGTCGCCTTCCTCGTCGACGGGGTCTGCTTCGCCCTCTGCGGCGTGTGCGTGGCGGGGATCCGTCCGGTGCCGCGCCCCGCCGCCGAGGGGGAGGGCGCGGCCGGGAGCGCCGGTCCGCCCCCGGCCGAGGTCTCGCTGGGCGCCCGGATCCGCGCCGGGCTGCGGTACGCCTTCGAGGACCCGCGGATCCGGACGATCCTGGCCGTCGACGCCGCGGTGACCTTCTGCCAGGCGGGGCCGTTCACCGTCGGCTTCGCCACCCTGGCCAAGGTCGACCTGCACGGCGGCTCGGCCACCCTCGGCCTGCTCAACGGCGCGCTGGCCGGCGGGGCGATGCTGGGCACCCTGGTCGGCGGCGCCGTGGGCAGCCGCCCCCGGATCGGCCTGCTGATCGCCGCGCTGGCGGGCTGGCTGGCGATCGGCACGGGCCTGCTCGGCCTGGTCGGCAATACGGCGGGTGCCCTGGTCACGGTGGCGGCGATGGGCTTCGGGATGGGCTTCCAGGGGGTCTTCGGCCTCAGCTGGATCCAGCGCACGATCGACGGCTCGGTGCTGAGCCGGGTGATCTCGGTGGACATGGTGATCGGCTACGCGGTGGCCCCGCTCTCCCTGATCGTCTGCGGGGCCCTGGCGCAGTCGGGCACCGCCCCGATGTTCGCCGTCTCGGCGGCGGTCCTGGCGGTGACGGCGATCGGCATCCTGAGCTCGCGCACGGTCCGCGAGATGCGGTGACCGGGCGGACCGGTGCCGGTGCCGGTCGCTCAGGGCGCCGATGCCTCCAGGGAGGCCGACAGTTCGCAGAGCGCGGCCCGGTTGGCACGGCCGGTCTTGGTCCCGAGGGCCGCGATGTGCTTCTCGACCGTGCGCGGGGAGATGTAGAGGCGGTCGGCGATGTCCTTGTTGCCGAGCCGCTCCGCGAGGAGGCGGAAGACCTCGTACTCCCGGACCGTGACCCCCTGGGCCCGCAGGACGTCGGGGATCGTGCTCGAGCCCGTGCGGCGCTGGCGGCCCGGGGCTCCCATCCGGCGCAGCGCCGCGCGGCAGGCGCCCGCGACCGCGGCCACGCCGCTCTGGTGGAAGTGCTCCTCGGCCTGGCGCAGCCAGGCCACCGGCTCGCCCCAGCCGTCCTCGTACGCCGCGTCGGCGATCAGCCGCAGGCCCAGGTGGAGGGCGGTGGCGTACGGGGCGGCGACGCGCAGGGCGTCGGCCACGGCGGCCGCGGCCTCCTCGGGGCGTCGTTCGCGGCCCAGCAGGACGGCCCCGGCGAACAGGACGAACTGCCGGTTCCAGCGCATGCGGCCGGGCGCGGTCGCGGCGATCTCCTCGAACGCGGCGCGGTCGGCCTCACCCGACAGCACGTCCAGGAGCAGGCCGATGCCGTACCGCCCGCTGAGGTAGTACGTACTGGGGTTGGTGTCCTCCAGGTCGGCGACGGCTCGCAGTTCGCCGACGGCCCCGGGCAGGTCCTCCTCCATCAGCGCGCAGAAGGCCCGGGCGAGGCCGCGGGTCAGCGGTTCCTCCTGGGAGCCGGCCCCGTCCCACTCGGCGAAGGCGGCGAGGGCGCCCTCCATGGCCGGCCGGTCGCCCCGGTGGGCGGCCAGTGCGGCCCGCGCCATCAGGACGTACCGGGTGGCCGGGGCCAGCCGCAGGCGCTGTACGACGGCCAGGCACTCCTCGGCGGACTGCTGTGCGGCGGTGAACTCGCCCCGCAGGACGGTGTCCAGGATGAGGATGCCGTCGATGGTGTGGACGATGGTGGCCGAGCCGAGCCGCTGGGCCTCGCTCCGGGCGGCCAGCAGGGGGGCGGTGGCGCCCTCGGTGAGCCAGTAGTTGCCGCCGATCCGGGTCAGCGCGTACATGCGCTGGAGCGGGAGCTGGTGCTTCTCGGCGGTCTGCAGGGCCGATTCCAGCAGGGCGGTGGCCTCGTCGAAGTCCCGTTCGCGGGCGAGGGTGGCGAGGAGTTCCAGGGCCTGGCAGGCGACGGTGGCCAGGCCGTGGCGCTGGGCCGCCTGGAGGGCCGAGTTGCCGAGCTTCTCGGCCAGTTGGGTCCGGTCGGGGCCGGGGGTGTCGAGCGCGAGGTAGGCGGCGGTCACGTCGATCGAGGCGGTGGTGCGCTCGTCGGGGTGGGCGCCCAGGAGGGATCTGGCCTGGGCTATCTGTCTGTTGCCGTCCTCCCAGCGGCCCGCGGTGTGGGCCACCTTGGCGAGCCGGGTGTGGAGTGCGGCGAGCCGGGTCGCGCTCAGCCCGCTGCCGCCGAGGGTGTGCAGGTTCTCCGCGAAACCGAAGGCCCGGGTGAAGTCCCCGGCTTCGGCGAGCGCGGGGAGCAGCGCCTCCAGGGCGTCGGTGCGCCCGGCGGGGTCCTGGCTGGCGGCGAGCAGCCGTTCGGCGCGGCTGAGCAGGGTGATCGCGGAGCTGATCCCGCCGGCCGCGAGGGCGCGCAGCCCGGCGTCGGTGAACAGGCGCCCGGCCTCGGCGTCGTCGCCGGCCTGCGAGCGCAGCTCCGCGACCAGGGGGCACCAGTCGCCCTCGAGGTCGGGGTAGAGCGCCTGCACGGCGTCGGCGGCGCGGCCCGACATCTGCGCCCGGTTGCCCGGCGTGAGCTGGGTGTGCAGGGCCTCGGCGGTGAGCGAGTGGCGGAAGGCGTACCAGTCGGGGGCGGGTTCGTCGGGGACGACGAGCTGGGCCGCGACCCCGGCGTGCAGGTGGCTGAGCAGCCCGCGGTCGTCGATGCCGGTCATCCGCTGGAGCACGGTCAGCGGGAAGCGGCGGCCGATCACCGCGGCCGCGGAGAGCAGGGTCAGCCCCTGCGGGCCGAGCCGGTCGATGCGGCGCAGGATGCCCCGGGCGAGGGCGGTGGACACGTCGCTGCGCAGGTCGCCGACGACCCGCCAGCCGTCCTCGAAGCGGACGAGGGCGCCGCTGCCGATCATGCTCTGGAGCAGTTCCTCGACGAGGAAGGGGCTGCCGGCGCTGTCGTCCCAGAGCCGGTCCAGGGCTGCCTGCGGGACGAGTTCGGGCTCGGTGTCCAGCTGGGCGGCGATGACCGCGCCGACCTCGGGGCGGGTGAGCGGGGCCAGCTCCAGTACGGTCCCCACGCCGCGCCGGCGGGCCGAGTCGGCCATGTCGAGCGCGTCGCAGGGCTCCGTACGGATGGTGGCCAGGAGCACCACGTTCGTGTACTCCAGGTTGTCCACGAGGTACTCGACGACCGCGAGCGTCTCGGGGTCGGCGTCGTGCAGGTCCTCCAGGAGGAGCAGCTGGCCGTGCTCCTTGCCGGTGGCGATGAGCAGCCGCAGGACGGCCTCGCCCAGGATGACCATGGAGCTGTTGTTCTGTGCGTCGCTGCTCCAGTCCGGGATGATCCTGCCGAGCGCGGGCCGGTAGGGGCCCAGCGGCAGGTCGTCCAAGGGCTCGCCGCTGCGGAAGAGCGACATCAGCGCTTCGGTGAGTGGCCGAAAAGGGACGGTGGGGCCGGTGGTGCTGCTGCGGCCGCGCAGGGCGCGCATGCCCATGCCGAAAGCCATGCCCACGGCTTCCGCGGCGAGCCTGGATTTCCCGATCCCGGCCTCGCCGACCAGGAAGACGACCCCGCCCCGGCCTTCGCCCGCGTCGGTCAGTGCCTGCTTGATCTCACGCAGTTGCGGGTCACGACCGACGATGTACCGCGAACGGGAACGCATGTCCGCAATCTAGTTCATGGGATCGGCCGATTGTGCGACGAAAGTTGGCCGTTTCGAACAGAGGCGGGGTGAAGATCCGGGAGAGATCCGGAGAAGATCGGACACGCCCCTACCAGGTGACGTTCGGGGCCGAGACGCTCGTGTCGATCGAGCTCAGGGTGATGACGATGCCGCTGGTGAGCACCACCCCGGCCAGGGCACGGGCCCGGGCGCACGCCTTGTTCCGTCCCGACAGGGTGATCCCGCCGGCCGGGTCCTCGGTCCGCGCCCGGTCGGCTGCCGTGGCGGCGGCCTCGTCGGCGGCGACGGACTGGGCGGTGACCTGGGGCTTCTGCATGGTGGTGAGTACCTTTCTCGATGCCTGATGGGGAGTGGTGCTCAGTGCTGAAGTGCTGAAGTGCTCACGTGCCGAAGTGCCGAAGTACGGGGTGCGCTATGCGGTCTCGAGGAGCAGGACGGACGGGACGCTCGCCGGAAAGCCCAGCCTGAGCAGGGCGTATCCGATGCCGGAGAGCCCGGTGAGGAAACCGGGGGACGGTACGTGGTCGGGGGTGCCGCAGCGGTGGCCGTGGTCCTCGAGCCGGCCGAGGATCTCCCCGGCGCGGTGGCCGAGGGCGGCCTTGGCCCCGTCGTGGCCCTGCCCGGCGAGCACGCCCAGCAGTTCCAGGGATCCGAGGGCGCCGCGGTGCAGGCTGAGGTCGGGCGAGGCGCCGGCCGCGCCCAGCAGGGCGGCGCACCGGTCGAGTTGCGCCCCGAGGATCCGCTGCCCTTCGCCGCCGGGCAGGCCGGCTCCGAGGGCGCCGGCGCCGAGTGCGTCGGCGGCGGCCACCGCGGTGCCCGCGAGGCCCGTGTGCCAGTCGAGGTCGGCGGGGCGGAGCAGGGCCTCGTCCAGCGCCGGGCGCAGCAGGGCCTCGCCGGTCCGGGCGTACGCGCCCCCCGGCTCCCCCGCCTCCTCCAGGGCGGCGGCGTAGCGCAGCAGGGCCCAGCCGATGCCGGCGTCGCCGTGGGCGAAGCCGGGGGCCGCGGTGCGCTGTTCGGCGAGGCTCTTCTCGGCGCGGACCAGCAGCCGGTCGGCGAGGCGCCGGGCCACGCCCCGCGCCACCGTCCCGTACGTGCGCTGCGCGGCAACGGCGGCGGCCAGGGCGCCGGCGAGGCCGTCGGCCAGATCGGCCGGCCCCTCGGCGCCTTCCCCCTCATCGGCCAGGGCGGCCTGTTCCAGGGCGGCGAGCGCGTCGGGCAGGCAGTCGCCCAGGTCCTCGCCGAGCAGCGGGGCCAGCCGGGCGACCGTGTAGACGATGCCGCCGATCCCGTGCAGGGCGCCGGGTCCCACCGCCGCCCCCAGCTCGGGGTCGGCGGCGAGGATGGCGAGCAGCGCGGGCAGCGGCCGTAAGGCCTGCCGGGCCAGCGCGGTGTACCGCTCGGCCCCGGTCAGGGCGCCGAGCTGGGCCAGGAAGAGCGCGACCCCGCAGTAGCCCTGGGCGAGCCCGCCGCCCATCGGCAGGACGGCCCAGTGGTCTCCGGACACCTGCTCCAGGCCGAGCCAGTTGACGCGGTCGCCGCCGTGCACGGCCCGCGCCGCGATCTCGTCGGCGATCCCGCAGGCCGCGGTCAGCAGCCGGGAGGGCTCGGGTACGACGACCGGCGCGGCGGGGCCGGCCAGGGTCGAACGGGGTCCGCCGACGCTGAGGTTGGCCCCGGTGACGGCCAGCGTCGCCGAGATGATCCACTCCTGGTCGTGGCGGTCCACCTCGCCCATGGCGGCGATCTTGGCGCGGGCCGCGTGCAGGCTCGGGGCCGGCAGCACCCCGTCGAGGCGCGTGCCCCGGGAGGTGCGCAGTGCGGTGTCCGAGGGGTGGTGGTGGAAGAGGGGAACGTCCCCGGACCACAGGTCGGCGATCTCGTCCTCGATCAGCCGCTGGCGGGCCGGGTCGTGCTCGGATTCCGTCCAGAGCACGGCGAGTACGGTGTCCCGGGTGAGGGCGTCGCGCAGCAGGTCGGGGTGGGTGGACTCGTCCAGCAGGGTCGTGTAGAGGCGGGTCGAGCGGGCGATCAGGCGCCCGGGGCTGGTCGCCCAGCGGGCCAGCAGCCCGCCGTCGCCCTTCCCCGCGGCCTCGGCGCCGGGCCCCGCCTCGGCCCCGCCGTCGCCGTCGCCGAGCAGTTCGGCCCGGTGCTCGGTGATCGCGTCGTACCCGGCCCGGAATCCCTCCAGCAGCGCCGCGCGGTGGTCGGCGTGGCCGGACGTCCCGCCCTGCGGCGCCGGCCGGTTCTGCCCGGCCTCCGTGGCCACCGGGGCCCGCAGCAGCCGCATCTCGTCCGTACCGGCCGCCTCCCAGCGCAGCCCGTCGCTGGGGTACGAGCCGCCGTCCCCGCCGCCGAGGGCCGAGATGTCCATGGCGCCGTTCTCGCCGATCAGCAGGCTCGGCAGCAGGCAGGTGCGGTACACCGAGGCGGCCAGGGCGTCCGCCGCCGGGTCGGAGCCGCAGGTCACGGCCGCCGGCAGCCCGGCGTGCAGCAGGGTCTCGGCGTCCACCAGGACCGGCTGGTCGCCGCAGGCGATGACGTTCTCGTAGTGCATGTCCACGCCGTCGACCGCGTAGAGCAGGGCGAGCAGCGCGCCCTGGCGCCGGTAGAACCGGTCCAGTTCGGTGGGCGAGGTGCACCAGCCGTGCTCGATGAACTCCAGCCAGCCGTAGCCCTCGCCGCGCACCGAGCGCGGGGTCCGCAGGCCCAGGCCCGCCACCTTGGCGTTGGCCCAGCCGACGGCCTGGTCCAGCAGCACGTGCTGGTCGATCGGCCGGGGCTTGTAGACGACGGTCGCGCCACCGGCGAAGCGCAGCAGGGCCACGGACCGGTTGCCCTGGTGGACGTCGCCCCGGCCGAGGTCCACCCGTACGAGGGCGCCCGGGTCGGTGCCGTGCAGCAGGCCCGCGACGATCTCCGGCCGGTCGGCGGCGAAGCGCTCGAACAGCTCCGCCGTGGCCGCGGCCGCGTGGCCGCAGGCCTGGCCGAGCATCCGCGCCAGCACCGGGTAGCGGGTGAACAGTTCGGCCAGGCCCTGCCGGGTGCCGAGCCGGGCGAGGAAGTCGGCGAACCGCTCCCGCGGGGTGTCCCCCGCCAACAGGCCTTCCGTACGGGCCCGGTGGAGCTCGCGGACCAGGGTGCGCGCCGACTGCCGGATCAGCCGGTCGCCGAGCCGCTCCTCGAAGGCGGCCCGCACCGCGGCGAGTTCGCCGTCGGCGAGGTCGAGGTGTACGGCCGCCCCGGCCCAGGCGGAGTCGATCAGGGGGCGCAGCGCGGGCAGGAACACCGCGGCGCCGTCCGCTTCCGCCGCGGGGAACACGGCGGCGGCTTCGGCGGGGGCCGCGGCCACCGTCCGTTCGATGGTGCGGGCCCACTCGGGCCGGGCCGTACGGGCGGCCAGCCGGCCCGGGGCCTCCGCCGCGAGGGCGTACGCCACGTCCTCGGTGGTTCCCAGGCTCGCCAGCCGGGCCGCGAAGCCGTCCGCGTCCCCCGACGACCAGGAAGCCGGTCGGCGGTGGGGGGCGTCGGCCGGTGCGGGTACCGGGGCCCCCGGGGCGGCGAGCCGCTCCCGCAGGTTCAGGGCCCGGGCCCACCAGGAGGGGGCCAGGCCGCCGACCTGGGTTTCTTCGGCGGTGGTGGCGGTGTCAGTCACAGGAGAAAACTCGCAGAGTGCGGGGGCGCGCACATGGGGGCCGATCCCCCATATTCCGTGGACGCGCCCCCATGGGGGTCGCGGGACCGGCGTACGGGGTGGTGCGCGGGCCCCCGGCCGGGGCCGCGGCGTACGGATTGCGGCAGGTGGCGGGCGGCTTCGGGGCCTGCCCGCGCAGGATCCGGGCCGGTGCGGGCGCCCCCGCGCAAATGTGGGGGCCGGGGCCCGATGCCGCACCCGGTCCCCCACCGGCAGCCTGTGTGCAGTGCCCCTTCCGCCCTGTCCGGCACCCCGGCCGGCGGATGATCATCGGAGGACCTGGTGGGAGTACCCGTCCCTGTCGACGTCGTCGCATTCGACCCCGTGCTGGAAGCCGGAACCAAGAGCACCCTGTTCGCCTGCCCGGAGGTGTCGCTGACCGCCCCGGGCGAGGCCCCGCGGGTCGTGGTCATGACCGTGGACCAGGTCGGCCGGCCCGAGCTCGACGTCCTGCGCACCGTCCGCGACACCCCGGCCCGCCCCGATGTGGTGCTGGTGGCGGGCGAGTTGGCGCCCGAAGGCGCCCTGCACGCCATCGCCGCCGGCGCCCGAGGCCTGCTGCGCCGCCGCGAGGCGGACGTCACCCGCCTCTCGCGCGCCGTCCTGGCCGCCTCCCGCGGCGACTGCACGCTGCCGCCGGACCTGCTGGACCGGCTGCTGGAGCGCTCCGGAGCGGGCGGCCGGGCGGGCGGCGGCGCCGAGCGGGGCACGGACCCGTGGGCGGCAGCGGGCCTGAGCGACCGGGAGCGCAGCGTGCTGCGGCTGGTCGCCGACGGCCACGAGACGAACGAGATAGCCAAGCAGCTGTGCTACTCGCCGCGGACCGTGACCAGCGTCGTCCACGACATCACCCAGCGCTTCCGGCTGCGCAACCGCGCGCACGCGGTCGCCTACGCGATGCGGGTGGGCCTGCTGTGAGCGCCGTGGCCGAACTGACGCGCGAGACGCACGAAACGTACGAGACCTACGAGACCTACGAGACGTACGGGGCACGCGGAATCGCGCCCGTAAGGGTCCCCGCGGCCCCGGACCGGCTCAGCCTGCTGCGCCAGGCCGGTGACGGCCGGATGCCCTACCCGGCCCTGATCCGCCTGCTCGGCGCGGCCACTTCGGCCGGAGCCGGCCCGGCCGCAGCCCCCTGCGCGAGCGCCCCGGCCGCCCGGCCGGCGGCGGCCCCGCCGGACGCCCCGCGGCTCACGGCCCGCCAGACCGCGGTGCTCACGCTGATGGCGGAGGGCCACGGCAACGCGGTGATCGCCCGCACCCTGTCCTGCTCGGAGCACACGGTCAAGAACGTGATCTACGAGCTCATGTCCCGTCTCCAGGCCCGCAACCGCGCCCACGCGGTGGCCTGCGCCGTCCGCCACAGCCTCATCTGACGCGATGGCCGGAAAGTCGTCCTTGCCCGTCGATCAACGGGTGTACGGTCATCGCTCAGGCGGGGGGCTCGGGCCGGGGGTCGGGGGAAGATGAGCGACGCAATGCGCCGTCGGAGCGCGGACGTCCGGCGGAGGGTGGAGCAGATAGCGCTCGGCCTGATGGCCGCGTCGGGTGTGGTGGTCCTGCTGGCCGACCTGTTCGGATGGCTCGACGCGCTCGCCCCCGGAGGTGCGCTCCCCAAGGTCACGCTGCTCATCCTGAGCACGGTGACGGTCTTCCTGCTGCTCGAACTCGACCGCCTGAAACGGCTCGACGAGGTCCACGACGACGTCAAGGCCCTGGACACCAGCGTCCAGACGAAGATCGAGAACTTGAACTCCAACGTCGAGGCGCACCTGTCCAAGCTGGACATCGACGCCATCGCCCGGCGCCTCAAGCGGCAGCACTACGGCGGCGTGGTCGCGGTGCACGGCCGCTTCCCCGAAGACGTGTTCAACGGGTTCCTCGGGGACGCCGCGGACGAGCTGGTGATCCTGCAGACGTGGATCCCCAACCTGCACCACCTCAAGGCCGCGATGCACAAGGCACTCGTCGACCAGCAGGTCCACGTGCGCATCCTGCTCCTGCACCCCTCGTCGCCGGTGGCGGGACTGCGGGACGAGGCGCTCAGGGCGGTGCGGGATCCGGCCCTCGCGGTCAACGTGCGCGCCGGCGTGGAGTCCTGCCTCGCCGGACTCTCGCAGCTGAACGCGGAGCTCCCGGCCGGGAGCCGGGCGCGCCTGCGGGTGAGGCTCTACAACTCCCTGCCCTCGATCGCCGTGTTCAAGGCCGATCAGCATTTTCTGGTCAGTTCGTTCCTGCACGGCCAGCTCGCCATCGACTCCACCCAGATCGAGATCGACGGCGCGGACACCGTCATGGGCGAAGAGGTCCAGCAGGAGCTGAGCACGCTGTGGAGCATCGGCAGGGACGTGGACCTCCTCGACTGGCGCACGTCGGTGGCAAGCATCAGCCTGTGATCCACGGAGAGGTACGGCCATGCACGATCTGCACGCCCTGGACGGGTTCGAAGACGCACTGATCGAGCGGTTCCGGGCACATCCGGTCCTGGCGAACGTCGCCGGGCTCCGGGAGGAGGACTTCACCGCGCTCCTGCTCCAGCGGCGCTTCGTCTCGCTCGCCTTCACCCCCTCCTACGATCTCGCGATCGACCTGCTGCGCGACGAGGCGGGGCTGCGGATCGCCCGGGTCATCCTGCGGGAGGAGTATCCGGACGGCCACGGCCACACGCCCTCGCACCGGGAGGACATGACGCACGACATGCGGCGGCTGGGGATCTCCCGCTCCGCCCTGGTCGCCTCCCGGCCCACGGCCGACACGCAGGAGGTCATCCGGGACACGCTGGAGCTGATCGCGGACGCGGGCGGCCACGCCGACGCCGACCTGCGGCTCCTGACGATCCTGCGGTTCTGGGGCGAGGTGCTGGTCTCCGTCGAGTACGGACGGCTGTGGGAGCGGATGGCCCCCCTGCTGACCGAGGAGGGCAGGAACCGCTCCCGCTTCTACTTCCCGCACCACGTCCACGACGCGAAGACGCACTCGCTGGCGACGGTGTCCCTGCTGTCGGGCTCCCACTCCGACCGGCTGGCCGCGCGGGTGACGGAGCTCCTCGCCCAGGAGGGCTCCACCGATCGCTTCCGGGAGCTGGAGGAGCGGGCCCTGCACCTGAAGACCCGCTTCTACGACCAGTTCCTGCCCGCCGTGGACCGCCTCGCGGTGTGATCCCCGCCGGCCCGCGTCAGCCCGCGTCGGGCGTGAGGCGCAGCGAGATGGAGTTGATGCAGTAGCGCTGGTCGGTGGGGGTGGGGTACCCCTCCCCCTCGAACACGTGCCCGAGGTGGGAGCCGCACTTCGCGCAGAGGACCTCGGTGCGGACCATCCCGTGCGAGACGTCCGCCTTCAGCTCGACGGCGTCGGAGTCCTTCGGGTCGAAGAAGGACGGCCAGCCGCAGTGCGACTCGAACTTCTCGGTGGAGCGGAAGAGCTCGGAGCCGCAGGCGCGGCAGGAGTAGACGCCGGCCGTCTTGGTGTCGGTGTACTCACCGCGGAACGCCGGCTCGGTGCCGGCCAGGCGCAGCACCTGGTACTCGGCCGGCGTCAGCTCCGCCTGCCACTGCTCGTCCGTCTTCTCGACCTCGTACGACATGACTCTCCCGCTCCCTCGTTCTCAGTCCGACAGGCGGGCGAGGATCGCCGGACCGAGGTCCGTGACGTCGCCCGCGCCCATCGTGAGAACGAGATCACCGGGCTTCGCCATTCCCGCGATGACGTCGGCGACCTCGGCCTTGTCGTGCTCGGCCGTGACGTCGGCGCCGGCGCTGCGGGCGGCGGCGATGATGATCTCGCTGGTGACGCCGGGGATCGGGTCTTCGCGGGCCGGGTAGATGTCGAGGACCACGGCGGAGTCCGCGAGGGCGAGGGCCTGGCCCATCTCCTTGCCCAGCTCCTGGGTGCGGGAGAACAGGTGGGGCTGGAAGACGACCAGGATGCGGGCGTCCCCGGCGGCGCCGCGGATGGCCTCCAGGTCGGCGGTCATCTCGGTCGGGTGGTGCGCGTAGGAGTCGATGACCTGGACGCCCGAGGCCTCGCCCTTGAGCTGGAGGCGGCGCTTGACGCCGGTGTACTTGCCGAGGGCGGAGGCCAGGTTGTGCACCGGGATGCCGAGGGCCACACCGGCGGCGAGGGCGGCGACGGCGTTGTGCGCGTAGTGGCGGCCGGGCACGGAGACGGTGAAGGTGAGCATCCGGCCGTCGATGAGCACGGTGACCTCGCTGGTCAGACCGCGCGGGGTGATCTTGGTGATCCGGACGTCGGCGCCCTCGTCCTCGCCGTACGTGACGACGGACAGACCCTCCGTGCCGCGGACCCGGGCTGCGATCTCCGCGGCGCCCTGCTGGCCGTGGGCGATGACCAGGGTGCCGCCGGGCACGATCTTGCCGACGAACGTCTCGAAGGACTCGTAGATCTCGTCCATCGACGCGTAGTTCGCGTGGTGGTCGAGCTCCGCGTTCAGGATGATCGCGACCTGCGGGGTGTACTTGTGGAAGCTGCGGTCGCTCTCGTCCGCCTCCGCCACGAAGATGTCGCCCTCGCCGTGGTGGGCGTTGGAGCCGGGGGCGTCCAGGTCCCCGCCGATGGCGTACGAGGGGTCCAGGCCCAGGGCCGAGAGGGAGACCGCCAGCATCGAGGTGGTGGTGGTCTTGCCGTGCGTACCGGCGACCGCGATCGGCCGCAGGCCGTCCATCAGGCCGGCCAAGGCGTCGGAGCGGTGCACGACGGGGACGCCGAGCTCGGCGGCGCGCGCCAGCTCAGGGTTGTCGGCGCGGATGGCGCTGGAGACGACGACGCAGGTGGCGTCGGAGGCGAGGTGCTCGGCCGCGTGCCCGATGTGGACCGTGGCGCCGTGGGCGCGCAGCGCCCCGGCGGTCTCGGAGTCCTTGGCGTCGCTGCCCGCGACCTTCGCGCCGCGCTGGGCGAGGATCTTCGCGATGCCGGACATGCCGGCGCCGCCGATGCCGATGAAGTGCGGGCGTTCCATGGCGTTCGGCAGGCCGGGCGGCGTCATACGGGATCTCCCCAGAGTGCGGGTCGGTACGGAGCGGTACGGGTCGGTCGTGCCGGGGGTGCGGGCGGTGCGGACGGCCGTCCCGCCGTCGCCCCGGCGTGTGTGTCGGACGCCAGCCTATTCGTTGTGGGCGAAGAGCTTGAGCACCGGAACCCCGACCTTGTGGCGCGCGCGGGAGGCCCAGTCCCGGTGGAAGAACTCCTCGACGAAGTGCGGGGCGGTCAGGACGATCACCTCGTCGGCGTTCGACTCCTCGACGACGGCCTTGAGTTTGTCGAGCGGGTGGTCCTCGATGATCTGCCCGCTGGCCTTCGCGCCCTTCTTGCGCAGGGCTTCCAGGGAGAGGAGGAGAGCCTGCTCGGCCGGGCCGCGGGCCGCGTGGCCCTCGGGTACGTCGGCCTCGCGGAGCGCCTCGGGGAGCTCGCCGAGTGCCACGTCGTCGATGGCGCGCAGCAGCCGGTCCTGGTCGCCCCGGGGCTGCATGAGGACGAGGAAGGAGACCGGGTCGTCCCCGTGCAGGCTGGTGACGAAGTCCACGTCGACGCTGGTCAGCGGCTGCTCGATCATCAAAACGCTCGTGAACACGGACGCCCTCTCCTTCATGGGCCAGGGCCGGTCGGCCGGCCCCTGCGGAAACCATCCTGCCCCGCTCTCACACGGGGCCCTGCGTGGATACATCTGCCCAGGTATGTGCCCACCGGAAGCTAAGCGGAACAACAAATTCCGCCCCTTCTCAGATCCGACGGTAACTCGTGTAGAGGAACCCGGCCTCCTCCAGTACGGAGGCGGGCGCCAGCCGGTGCGGCACCGCCACCGAAGGCCCTCCGGAGATGCGCTGGGCCCCGCCCGCGGCCAGCATCGGCGCGATCGTCAGGCACAGCTCGTCCAGCGCGTCGGCGGCCACGAACTGCCCCAGCAGCCGGGGCCCGCCCTCGGTGAGCTGGCGGCGCAGCCCCCGGTCCGCGAGCTCCCCCGCGATCCGGGCCGCATCCACGGCGGCCCCGTCGCCCGCCAGCACCACCTCGGCCCCGGCCGCGGCGGCCGCCGCCACCCGTTCGGCGGATGCGGCCGCGCCGGTCACCACGAGGGTCGGCACGAGGGGGGAGGTGAACAGGGGCAGTGAGAAGTCCAGGTCCAGGCTGGCCGTGACCACCGCGATGGCGGGGGCGGGACCCTGCCCGGCGGCCGCCCTGCGGGCCGCGAAGGCCTCGCGGGCCCGGGCCGGGCGGTACCCCTCCTGGCGAACCGTTTCGGCGCCGACGACCACCACATCGGCCAGCGCCCGCAGGGTGCCGAAGATCCGCATGTCGGTCTCGCTGGAGATCGGCTGCGAGCGGCCGTCGTGCTGGGCCGCGCCGTCCAGCGTGGAGACCATGTTGGCCCGCAGCCAGTGGCCCTCCGGGCCGAGCTCGGGGTAGGCGTACGCCTCCGCCAGCTCGTCCAGCGACCACTCGCGGTCACTGCGGTCACCGCGCTCCGCGGGGGCCGGGGCCGGGCCGGCCGATGTCTGATCGGTCACAGGGAACAGGCGTCGCATCGGTGCAGTGTGCCACGCCCCGTAGAGTTAAGAGCTGTGTCAACATCACTCTCCACCTCCGGATCCACCTACGGGCGACCCCCGATAGCCGGCCCGGCCGAGACCGGCCCGCAGGCCCTGTGCGCCCGCGAGCCCCGGGTGCCCGCCGAGCGGCTGGTGGCCGAGATGGTGCCGCCGCCGCGTTTCGACTCGGTGCGCTTCGACACCTACGACCCGGACCCCGGTCAGCCCAGTCAGTCCGAGGCCGTCACCGTGCTCAGCGGCTTCGCCGCCGGGCTGGGCGGATCGCACGCGAGCGGCGGCGGCAAGCGCCGCTGGTTCGCGAAGAAGGCACCCGCCCCGGCCGCCCCGCGCGGGGTCTACCTCGACGGCGGCTACGGCGTCGGCAAGACGCACCTGCTGGCCTCCCTCTGGCACGCCACCCCGGCCGAGCCCGCGCTCAAGGCCTTCGGCACCTTCGTGGAGCTGACCAACCTGGTGGGCGCGCTCGGCTTCCAGCAGACGGTCCAGACCCTGGGCGGCCACCGCCTCCTGTGCATCGACGAGTTCGAACTCGACGACCCGGGCGACACCGTCCTCGTCTCCTCGCTGCTGAGCCGGCTGGTCGAGCAGGGCGTCGCGCTGGCCGCCACGTCCAACACCCTGCCCGGCAAGCTCGGCGAGGGCCGGTTCGCCGCCGCGGACTTCCTGCGCGAGATCCAGGGGCTCTCGGCGCACTTCCGCCCGCTGCGCATCGACGGCCAGGACTACCGCCACCGCGGCCTGCCGGAGGCGCCGGCGCCGTTCTCGGACGAGCAGGTGACGAAGGCCGCGTACGCGACCGAGGGCGCGAGCCTGGACGACTTCCCCGGGCTGCTGGAGCACCTGGCCCGGGTCCACCCCAGCCGGTACGGCGCCCTCACGGACGGCATAGCGGCGGTCTGCCTGACCGACGTCGGCCCGGTCCCGGACCAGTCGACCGCGCTGCGGCTGGTGGTCCTCGCCGACCGGCTGTACGACCGGGAGATACCGGTCCTCGCGTCGGGCGTCCCCTTCGACAAGCTCTTCAGTGAAGAAATGCTGAACGGCGGCTACCGCAAGAAGTACTTCCGGGCCATCTCGAGGCTCACCGCACTGGCACGCGACGCGAAACCCCTGGTGTCCCAGTAGGTTTGGGGGCGCCGGACCGACCCCTCACCGGGACGGTCCGGCCATTCCCAACACCTTCCGAAGGGATCCACCATGGCCACCACGCGTACCGCGCACACCAACTGGGAAGGCAACCTGCTCAAGGGCGCCGGTGTCGTCACCCTCGACTCCTCGGGTCAGGGTTCGTTCGACGTCTCCTGGCCCTCGCGCGCCGAGGCCGCGAACGGCAAGACCAGCCCGGAAGAGCTGATCGCCGCCGCGCACTCCAGCTGCTACTCGATGGCCCTCTCGCACGGCCTGGACGGCGCCGGCACCCCGCCCACCCGGGTGGAGACCAAGGCCGATGTCACCTTCCAGCCGGGCGAGGGCATCACGGGCATCCACCTGACCGTCCGCGCCGAGGTCCCCGGCCTGGACGCGGAGGGCTTCGCCGCCGCGGCCGAGGACGCCAAGAAGAACTGCCCGGTCAGCCAGGCCCTGACGGGCACGACGATCACCCTGAGCGCGGAGCTGATCTAAGGATCCGCGGCCTCGGCGCGTCCGGGGCAGGGGGGCGCAGGCCCGTGGTAACACGGGGCCGTCACCCCCCTCGCCCCGGGAGCCGCCGATGTCCGTCACCCGCCGCACCCTGCTCGCCGGCATCGCGTTCAGCGGAGCGCTCGGCTCCCTCTCCGCCGGCAGCTCCCGCGCCGTCGCACCGCCCTCCCGGGGGTACGGACCGCTGGTCCCCGACCCCCACGGGCTGCTCGACCTCCCCGCCGGCTTCCGCTACCGCGTGCTCTCCCGGGCCGGGGACCCCCTGCGCTCCGGCGAAGGCCCCGTACCGGCCAACTGCGACGGCATGGCCGCCTTCGACGCGGGCTCCGGCCGTGTCCGCCTCGTCCGCAACCACGAGAACCGCACCACCGCCGCCCTCCGCGTCCCCGCCGTCGACGGCCTCACGTACGACCCCCGGGCACTCGGCGGCTGCACCCTCCTCGAACTCGACCCCGGTGGCGCCGTCACCGCCGAGCGCGTCGCCCTCGCCGGCACCGCCGTCAACTGCGCGGGCGGCCGGACCCCCTGGAACACCTGGCTCAGCTGCGAGGAGACCGAGGACCGCGCCGGGACCTCCGGCTACACCAAGGACCACGGCTACGTCTTCGAGGTCGATCCCGCCGACCCGCACCGCAGCGGAGCCGTCCCGCTCACCGCCATGGGCCGCTTCGCGCACGAGGCCGTCGCCGTCGACCCGTACCGCGGGACCGTCTACGAGACCGAGGACGCCTTCATCGAGCCCTTCGGGCTCTTCTACCGCTTCCTGCCCGCACGGCCCCTCGCCGGCCCCGGCTCCCTGCGCGCCGGCGGCGCCCTCCACGCCATGCGCGTCCCGGGCCTGGCCGACCTCTCCGTCGTGGACGAGACCGGCGCCGAGTTCCCCGTCGAATGGGTCCCCGTACCGGACCCCTCGGCGGCGCGGACCCCCATCCGGTTCCAGGACTTCGGGCCCGGCGGGATCACCCACGCGCAGAAGCTGGAGGGCTGCTACTGGGGCGACGGCGGCGTCCACTTCGTCTCCAGCTACGCCCGCCGCCTCGAGGGCGCGCCCGCCGACCACCACGGCCAGGTCTGGTTCCACGACCCGCTGCGCTCCACGATCCGTCTGGACGTGCTCTTCGGCCCGGCCACCGACGTCCGGCTGCCCGGGGACTCCCCCGACAACATCTGCCTGGCCCCCGACGGGGGCCTGATGGTCTGCGAGGACGGCGGCGGGGACCAGTACGTCTTCGGCGTCACGCCCGGCGGCGAGGTCTACCCGATGGCCCGCAACGCCGACGACATCGGCCGGCCCGGGGCCCCGGAGTGGGGCGAGTTCGCCGGGGTCGCCTTCGCCCCCGACGGGCGGACCATGTACGTCAACGCCTACACCCCGGGGACCACCTTCGCCGTGACGGGCCCCTGGCACTGACCTGCGGCCCGCCCGCCCGCCTCGCTCTCGCGACCCCGCCCGTTCTGATGGATCATCGGAGGAATCGACCGGATCGGGGTAGGTGGCCGTGGCCAAGGAGAGCAAGAAGGACGGCAAGGGCAAGAAGAACGACAAGGGCGCCGGGCACGGCAAGGACGGCGAGAAGGACAAGAAGAACAAGAAGGACCGGAAGGACAGGAAGGACGGGCGGGCCGAGGACCGCGGGGCCCGGCCGCCCCGGCCCGCGCCGGAGCGGCCGGACACCCCCTTGCGCCCGCTGCTGCGGGCCCCCGCCGGTGAGCGGCTCGACCTCGGCGCCTTCGATCCCGCCTCGACCCCCGGCGGCCCGGACGGCAAGGCCGCCGGCCTCGCCGCCGCCGCGCGGCTGGCCGCGCCGCTCGCCGCCCTCCAGGAACGGCTGTACGCGGCGAGCACCGCCGGCGACCGCCGGCGCGTCCTGCTCGTCCTCCAGGGCATGGACACCAGCGGCAAGGGCGGCACGGTGAAGCACGTGATCGGCCTGTTCAACCCCTCCGGCTGCCGGATCAGGTCCTTCAAGGCCCCCACGCCGGAGGAGCACGCGCACCCCTTCCTCTGGCGCATCCGAAAGGCCCTCCCCGTGCCGGGCGAGATCGGCATCTTCGACCGCTCGCACTACGAGGACGTCCTGATCGCCCGCGTCCGCGAGCTGGTGTCGCGCAGTCAGCTGAACCGCCGCTACGCCCAGATCAACCGGTTCGAGCAGTCCCTCGCCGACGACGGCGTCACCCTGGTGAAGGTCTTCCTCCACATCGGCTACGAGGAGCAGCGCGAGCGGCTGCTGGAGCGTCTCGACAACCCCGACAAGCACTGGAAGTTCAGTACGGGCGACATCGACGATCGCGCCCTGTGGCCCGAGTACCGGCACGCGTACGAGCTGGCCCTTCAGCGCTGCTCCACCGACGCCGCGCCCTGGTACGTGGTCCCGGCGGACCGGAAGTGGTACCGCAACTGGGCGATCACCAAGCTGCTGCTGGAGCATCTGGAGGAGTTGGATCCGCGCTATCCCGCGGCCGGATTCGACGTGGAGGAGAGCCGCAGGCGGCTGCTGGAGACCTGATGGCCGTCACGCGGTCGGGCGATTCGTATGCCCGCACCCGCGCCGCTGCGATCAGCTTGGCAGATGGTCATATATTTTGCGTCCGTGACCCTTTCTGTGCGCAATGTGGCGGTCGCGGCCGCCCTCGGTGCCGCTCTGTGCACCGCCCTCGCCGGATGCGGAGGCGGCGGCAACTCCGCGTCCGGCTCCGGTTCCGGCCACGAGGCCGCCCGTATGGGCACCCCCGGGACCTCCACGGCGCCGTCCTCCGCCGCCCCGCCCGCCGCCCCGCAGGCGGCCGGTTCCTCCCCGGCCGCCGCCCCGCCGCCCGCCAAGGCACCGACCCTGGCGCCGGGTCCGAACGGCCTGACCCCGGTCTTCGAGCGGGCGAAGCAGCAGACCGACAAGACGGTCGCGCTGACCTTCGACGCCGACATGACCTCCGACCAGGGACCCCGCGCCGCGGACGGGGAGCACTTCGACAACCCGCAGCTCATCGCGAGCCTGCGCACGCTGAAGGTGCCGTCGACGATCTTCATGACCGGCCGCTGGGCCGAGGAGTACCCGGACCAGGCCAAGGCCATCGGCACCGACCCGAACTTCGAGATCGCGAACCACTCGTACAGCCACCACGCCTTCACCTCGCCCTGCTACGGGCTCCCCTCGCTCGACGCGGCCGCCGCCCGGGCCGATGTGGACCGGGCCTTCGCCGCATTCCGCACGGCCGGCGCGGTCAACACCGTCCCGTACTTCCGCTTCCCCGGCGGCTGCTACGACGACCAGGCGCTGCGGGCCGTCTCCACGGCCAAGGTCACGGCCGTCCAGTGGGACGTGGTCAGCGGGGACGCCTTCGCCAAGGACCCGGACGCGGTGGCCGAGCAGGTCCTCAGCGGCGTGAAGCCCGGCTCGGTGGTGGTCATGCACTGCACGCGCAGCGCCGCCCCCGTCACCGAGGAGGCCGTCCGGAAGATCGTCCCGGAGCTGCGCAAGCGCGGCTACCGCTTCGTGAAGGTCTCCGAACTCATCGGCAAGTAGGCGGGCCGGGGCCGCGCCCCTCAGCCGGAGCAGGCGGTGCGCTGCGCGTCCTGCCATTCGCACACCGGGCACAGCACCCGGCCCGGTGTCGCGACCCCGTACTCGGTGGGCCTGCCGCACTCCACGCAGTCCGCGTACGGCGGCCCGGGCACCTTCCCGGCGGGCGCCGCCGGGGCGGCGCAGTACGACTCGGCTCCGGCCGGCGCGTCCACTTCGTCCATGCCCTCGAGCGTACTCAGCCCGGCCGCGCGCTGACGGGGCAGGCCACGGCGCCCCCGGCCGCGGTCCGCTCGGCGCGGGCGGCGGTGTCGAGCCCGGTCCGGGCTTCGTCCAGGACGAGCAGCCCGGCACTCCCCCGGCTACCGCTGGGCGCCCAGGGCCGCCGCACTCCGTAGCGGCGGCCCACACCGTCGAGCCTCAGTGCGCGGCCGCCGTCTCGGTGGCCTCGCTGGGGCGGACGATGACGAAGCCCTCGCCGCGCAGCATCAGCTGGACGGCCTCGCCGGAGCCGCCGCGGATCATGGAGCCGACCGACTGGGAGCGGTGCAGCCCCGTCTCCAGGTGGGCGCTCCAGCCGACGACCGCGTCGGTGTCCACGTACACGGGGTTCTGCGCCGTGACCGGGATGATGATCGGGTGGCCGTCGCAGACCACGGCGAGCTTGCCGGTGCCGGTGAAGAGGCTGTTGAAGAGGCCGCCGCCGGTCATGCCGGCGCCCTTCACCATCTTTATCTCGTAGGAGAGCGTGGGGTCGAAGCAGAGCACGTTGCGGCCGTTGACGGTCAGCGAGTCACCGGGCTCGAAGTCGATGATGAAGCACTGTCCGGCCTGGTGCGCGAACCAGGCCTCGCCCTGGCCTCGTACGGACATCAGCGCGAGGCCCTCGCCGGTGACGGCGCGCTTGAGCATGCCGCCTATGCCCTGGCCCTTGCGCTCGAACTGGAGGTTCCCCCGGAACGCGACCATCGAGCCCTGGCGGGCCAGCATTTCACCGTTGACGGTGTACTTCACGGACTTGGCGTTCTGCAGGGTCATGCCCGGAGCAGCGGCCGCCTGGGCCAGGTTCTCGGATGCAAAAAGGTCGCTCTTCATGAGCTCGATCCTCACCCGCCCGAGCACCCCGCGGCGTCATCCTGAAGGGGGAGCCTGGCATCCTTGGCGGGATGAGCAGCCAGCACCAGAACCACACTTCAGACGTACCGGCGGTCGGGGCGGACAGCCCCTTCCGGCAGGAGCACGCCGCCCGCGACGAGGCGCCCCAGTTCGTCCTGCCCCTGGTGGTGCGGATCGAGAAGGCCGAACCGCCCGCCCGGACGGACGCGCTGGAGACGGCGGCCCGCGCCGTGCTGGTCCTGCTGACGGACGAGCGGGCGCGCGGCGGGGGCGAGTGGGCCGAGGCGGTCCGGGACTGGCAGGACGCGCGGATCCGGAAGGTGGTGCGCCGGGCGCGCGGGGCGGAGTGGCGCAAGGCCGGGACTCTGCCCGGCGTCACGGTGCACGGTGACATGGCGGAGGTACGGGTCTTCCCGCCGGTGCCCCTGGACGGCTGGCCGAAGGAGCTCGCGAAGCTCCAGGTCTCGGGGACCGACCTGGACGACCCGGAGCCGGTCGCTCCGGCCGCGCCCGGGGCGGTGGTGCTGTGGCTCAACCCGGAGCTGGAGATGTCCGCCGGCAAGGCCATGGCCCAGGCCGGGCACGCGGCGCAGCTGGCGTGGTGGGAGCTGACCGGCGCCGAGCGCACCGCCTGGCAGGACTCCGGTTTCCGGCTGGCCGTACGGACGGCACCGCGCGAGCGGTGGGCGGAACTGAGCGCGAGCGGCCTGCCGGTGGTCCGGGACGCCGGATTCACGGAGATCGCACCCGGCTCGGCAACGGTCGTCGCGGACCACCCGGCCCTCCGCACCCGGCTCGCCGGCAGGCTCTCGGGCTGAGCGGGAACCTCAAATGTTGCTCTGAACGTCCCTCTCCGCGGTTGGCCCGACTCCGTGGGGGCCATCACATCGGCAGACGACCGATGAGAGGGGGCGAGGGGACATGAAGACCATGGCGCACCTGGGGGTGGGCATCGGATGGCGGCCGGAGATCGCTGAAGCGGTGGAGCGGCTGCCGGGCCTGGACTGGGTCGAGGTGGTGGCCGAGAACATCTGCTCCGGCCACCTGCCCGCCTCGCTGCTGCGGCTGCGCGAGCGCGGGGTGCGCGTCGTCCCGCACGGGGTCTCGCTGGGCCTCGGCGGCGCCGACCGGCCCGACGCCGGGAAGCTGGCCGCGCTCGGGGAGCGGGCGGTGGCGCTGGGGGCGCCGCTCGTCACCGAGCACATCGCCTTCGTACGGACCTCCTCGCCCGCGCTGGAGGCGGGGCACCTGCTGCCGGTGCGGCGCACGCGGGACGCGCTGGACGTGCTGTGCGAGAACGTCCGGATCGCGCAGGACGCGCTGCCGGTGCCGCTGGCCCTGGAGAACATCGCCGCGCTGATCTCGTGGCCCGGGGAAGAGCTGACGGAGGCGCAGTTCCTGACGGAGCTGGTGGAACGGACGGGGGTCCGGCTGCTGATCGACGTCGCCAACCTGCACACGAACCGGGTCAACCGGGGCGAGGACCCGTTCGCCGTGCTCGACGCGATCCCGCTGGAGGCACTGGCGTACGTGCACGTCGCCGGGGGCGTGGAGCGGGACGGGGTGTGGCACGACACGCACGCGCATCCCGTCCCGGAGGTGGTGCTGGACATCCTGGCGGAGCTGCGCAAGCGGGTGGAGCCGGCAGGGGTGCTGCTGGAGCGGGACGACGACTTTCCGGCCGAGGCGGAGCTGGCCGGGGAACTGGCCGCCATCCGGGAGGTGGCGGGCCCCGCGGAACCGTCCCGTGCCCGCCCCGCCGCCGCTCCCCGGAGCTCCGCCCCGGCCCCGCGGGCGCCGGAGGGCGAGGAGCCGGCCGCACTGGAGCGGGCCAGGGTGCGGGTCGGGGTGGAGCAGGCCGCGCTGCTGTCGGCGCTCGTCGCCGGTACGCCCGTGCCCGAGGGGTTCGACCGGCGGCGCGTACGGGTGCAGGCGCGGGCGCTGGCCGCCAAGCGGGCCGGGGTCGTCGCCCGGCTGGCGCCCGAGCTGCCCGGGATCCTGGGCGGTGAGGAACCGTACCGCGAGGCCTTCCTCGGGTACGCCCGCAACCGGCCGATGACCGCCGGATACCGCCGCGACGCCCTCGACTTCGCCGAGCACCTGCTGATCCGGGACCTGCCCGCCGACCCCGTCGCGCGGCGCCGGCTCACCACCTGGTGGCAGGACCGGGTCGGGGCGCGGCCGCCGCGCCGGATCGTGCGCTGGGCCCGGACGCTCGTGGGGCGTGCGGCATGAACGCCCTCGCCCTCGCGATCTGGATCGCCGTCGTCGTCTCCACCCTCCTGCTGTTCCTCGGCGTACGGCGCTCCCGGCCGCGTCCGGTCCGCCCGGCGCCGCGCCTGCACGACCTGTCCGAGGCCGCGTTCATGGCCGGCGGGCCCGGCGCGGTCGTGGACTGCGCCCTCGTCTCGCTGCTCGGGGACGGCCGACTCGTGGTCGGCGGTCCGGGCATCGTGGCGCTGCGGTCCGGGGCGCGCGCCGGCGGCATCGCCGAGCGGGCCGTCTTCGAGGCCCTGCGGCAGGCGCCGTCCGGCTGGCTCTACCAGGTGCGGTACGCCGCCATGCTCGACCCCGCGGTCCAGGAGACCGGCGACGCGCTCGCCGCCCGCGGGCTGCTCGCCGCGCCCGGTTCCGGGCGGCGGTGGCGGCGCTGGGGGCTGGCCCAGGTCGTGGTGTGCGCGGTGTGGGTGGTGGCCTCGCTGCCCCTCACGTTCGTCGCGATGGCGCTCGAGTCCGGCTCCGGCTCGCAGGTGCCGTTCGTCCTGAAGGTGCTCCCCGCGCTGCTGGGCGGGATCGTCATGGGGTGCGTCCTCGCCGCCCGGGCCCGGCAGCGGCTCACCCCGGCGGGGCGGGCCGCGCTGCGCGAGATCCGTACGCACTACGTGAACGACCAGACCCCGCACGTGCAGACGGCCCTGTACGGGCTGCGGGGGCTGCGGGATCCGTACCTGCGCGCCCAGTTGGTACCGGCCGTCCGAGGCACCCGGCTGGCGGCGGCCCAGGCGCGGGGCGCCCGACGCGGGGCGCCGTCGTCCGCCTCCTCGTCCACGTCCTCGGGTGTCTCCTGCGGGTCTTCCGCCGAGGTCCTGCCCGTCGTATGGTGCGCGGGCAGTGACGGCGGCTCCTCCTCCGGCAGCTGTGGGAGCAGTGGTTCCGGTTGTTCCGGGGGCGGCTCCGGCTGCTCCGGTGGTTCGAGCTGCTCCAGCGGTTCCAGTTGCTCCAGCGGTTCCAGTTGCTCCAGCAGTTCCGGTTCCAGCTGCTCCAGCAGCAGTTCGAGCTGCGGCAGCAGCAGTTCCTGACCGGGCACTTCTCCACCTCGTGGGAGTCAGCCATGTTCTGGGTCCTGCTCCTCCTGACGGCCTGGGCCGGGGTGCTGGCGTCGTGCGCCCTCCTGCTGAGGGCCGCCGCCGTGGCCTCGGTGCCTGCGCCCGCGCCGCCCGACGGCGGTGCGGACGCCGGCCGCCGCCCTGACGAACTGAACCTGTACGAGACCGCCTACCTCGCCGGCGGTCCCCGGCGGGTCGCCGAGCTGACGCTGCTCTCCATGCAGCGCGGGCGCCGGCTGCTGCTGGCCCACACCGGCTGGGCGACCGTCGTCGACCCGGTGGGGCGGGATCCGCACGAGCGGTCCGTGCTCGGCGCGTTCGGCCCGCAGGGGCAGGCGCCGGTGGCCGTCGTACGGAGCGCGGCGGCCCGGGACGAAGCGGTGCGGGCCCTCGCGGACCGGCTCGACGCGGCGGGCCTGGCGCTGCCGGCCGCCGCCCGCAGCGGGGTGGCGGGCGGGGTCCGGGCCGTGCGGCGGGCCGCGGCCCTGGTGGCGGCGCTGGCGGCGGCCGCGCTGTGCGTGCCGGCGGACGGGACCCCGGGGACGGTGATCCTGTGCTGGTTCGCGCTGCCGCTGCTGCTCGCGCTGGGGTGCCTGGCGATCGCCCGCTTCGAGACGTACCCGTACTCCGCGTGGGCCTCCCCGGCCGGGCAGCGGCTGCTCGCCGCCCTGGACCGGGAGCGCGGTGAGGGGGACTGCCTCACGGCGGTGGCGCTGCGCGGGGTCCGGGTGCTGGCGGATCCGGCCCTACGGGCGGCGCTGGCCTAGGCAACGGGGGGATTGCGCCCGACACCGGGCGGCGGTCCTGTACAAGGACCCCGCCCAGAGCGTCTGATCGCTTCATCCGAAGAGATGAAGGCGGCCCATGATGCGGACTCCGCTCGCCCGCTGCGCAGTCGCCGTGGCGGTCCTCTCCCTGACCCTGTGCATCCCGAGCCCCCACGCCCACGCCACGCCCGCGGGCCCGGACGCCGCGGGAGCTTCCGGCGGCCCCGCCGCGCACGCGGCCTTCCCACGCACCGCTCCCGCGGCTCGGGTGGCCGCCGCGAACGCGGGCGCCGAACTCGTGGCGGGCCGCGCCGCGAAGGCGGCCCGGACCGGCGCGGGAACCGGGGCGCTGGACTTCCGTGCCTGCCCCGCGGTGGAGGAGCTGCCCTCCCCCGTGCGCTGCGCGACCCTGCGGGTGCCGCTCGACTACGCGCGGCCCGACGGGCCGCAGATCCCGCTCACCGTCAGCCGGGTCCCCGCGACCCGGCGCGGCGGGGCGGCGCGCCAGGGCTCGCTCGTCTACAACCCGGGCGGCCCCGGCGCCTCCGGGATGTTCTTCCCGCTCGTCGCCGATCTCCCCGAGTGGGAGCGCATCGGCGCCGCCTACGACCTCGTCGGCTACGCCCCGCGCGGAGTGGGCCGCTCCGCCCCGCTGTCCTGCGAGGACCCCGCCGGCCGGGCGAAGGGCCCGACCCAGGTCCCGGCGGAGCCCTCCGCCGCGTACAAGCGGCAGCGCGTCGCCGCCGCCCGGGCCTACGCCCGCGGCTGCGCGCAGCGGGCCGGCGCGGCCCTGCCGTACTACACGACCCTCGACAACGTCCGGGACCTGCACGTGCTGCGCGCCGCGCTCGGCGAGGAGAAGCTGACCTTCTTCGGCGCCTCGTACGGCACCTACCTGGGCGCCGTCTACGCCACCCTCCACCCCGGCCACGTCCGCCGGATGGTCCTCGACTCCGCGGTCGACCCCGATCCGCGCCGCATCTGGTACGTCAACAACCTGGCCCAGGCCCCGGGGTTCGAGCGGCGCTGGTACGACTTCCGCGCCTGGGTCGCCCGCCACCACGCCTCGTACCGGCTCGGCGCCACCCCGGAGGCGGTGCAGGCGAGCTACGAGCGCGTACGGGCGGCGGTGGCGCGCACCCCGGCCGGCGGGACGGTGGGGACCGGCGAGCTCCAGGCCGCCTTCCTCCAGGCGGCGTACTACGACGACGTGTGGCCGCAGCGGGCCGCCGCGCTCGGCGCGTTCCTGGCCGGCGATCCCGGCCCGCTGGCCGAACAGGCCCGCCAGGAGCCGGAGTCGGCGGCCGCGCGCGAGAACGCGCGGGCCGTGTACACGGCGGTGCTGTGCAACGACGCCGCCTGGCCCGCCCGATGGGAGACCTGGGACCGCGACAACACGGAACTGGCCCGGCGGGCGCCCTTCGAGACCTGGGCCAACGCCTTCCTGAACCTGCCGTGCGCGTACTGGCCGGCGGGTGAGCGGCAGCAGCCGGTGGCGGTGGGCGGGCGGCCGGGGTCGCTCCCCCGCACGCTGATCGTCGCGGCGCTGCGGGACGGGGCCACCCCGTACCCGGGTGCGCTGGAGCTGCAGAGGCGGCTCGGCGCCGAGGCCGCGCTGGTCACGGAGGAGGGGGCGGGGGCCCACGGAGTGGTCGGCGGACGCAATGACTGCGTGGACCGTCACGTGGAGCGGTACTTGCTCACGGGTGACACCTCAGGGTGGCGTGTCACGTGTGCGCCGCATCCGGAGCCCGCACCGGTGTCGCTGGACGACCGGGCAGCAAGACGCCCCGGGAAGGTACCCAGGGCTCTGCTGCCGCCAGTCGTCTGAACTTCCGGGCGGGGTCTCCGGCTGCGTCGTTTCGGGGGTCAGGCCGTCATCCGGACCAGCCTCCCGATCCACCGGAGGCAGCTCCCCAGTCAAGAGAGCGGTCTTCCGGTTCCTTCCCCCCAGGGGAGGTATCAGGCGAGTCCGGCCACCAGATCGGCGACGGACTTGCGGCGTCCGGTGTAGAAGGGCACTTCTTCACGGACGTGCATGCGGGCTTCGGAGGCGCGCAGGTGACGCATGAGGTCGACGATGCGGTACAGCTCGTCGGCCTCGAAGGCCAGCATCCACTCGTAGTCGCCCAGCGAGAAGGACGCGACCGTGTTGGCCCGGACGTCCGGGTAGCCGCGGGCCATCTTGCCGTGGTCCGCGAGCATGCGGCGGCGGTCCTCGTCGGGCAGCAGGTACCAGTCGTACGAGCGCACGAACGGGTAGACGCTGACGTAGTCGCGCGCGACCTCGTCGGCCAGGAAGGCCGGGATGTGCGACTTGTTGAACTCGGCCGGGCGGTGCAGGGCCATGTTCGACCACACCGGCTCCAGCGCGCGGCCGAGCCTGGTGCGGCGGAACAGGTTGTACGCGGTCTGCAGCTCGTCCGAGGTCTCGGCGTGCCACCAGATCATGACGTCCGCGTCGGCGCGCAGGCCGGAGACGTCATAGGTGCCTCGGACCGTGATGTCCTTGGCGGCCAGCTGGTCGAACAGCTCCTGGACCTCGTCGGCGTAGCCGCTGCGGTCTTCGGGCAGGACGTCCTTCAGCTTGAAGACGGACCACAGGGTGTAGCGGATGACCTCGTTGAGGTCCTTCGCCTTCTTCCCCGCGTTGGGAATCTTCTCTGGTGCAGTCATGTGTCCATTGTCCCGTGTGCTGATCAGTGGTCGGTGCCAGGGGTGCCCTACGCGCGAACCCCGGCAAACGTGGCCTTCACCACGTCGGCGGCCCTCGCGGCGCTCGCGATGCACGCCGGGATGCCCACGCCCTCGTAGAGCGCGCCGCACACGGCCAGGCCGGGCAGAGCCGCGACGGCGCCGCGGATCCGGTCCACGCGGGCGAGGTGCCCGACCGGGTACTGCGGCAGCCCGCCGTCCCATCGGGTCACGGTGGAGGCGAGCGGCCGGGCCGCGAGGCCCACGGCCTCGCGGAGGTCGCGCAGCGAGACGCCGACCAGTTCGGAGTCCTCGCGCCCCAGGTCTGCCTCGTCGCCGTACCGGCCGACCGAGGTGCGCAGCAGGAACAGCTCCGGGTCGGCGCCCGCCCAGGCCCACTTGTTGCTGGAGAAGGTGGAGGCCTTGATGGTCCGCCCGTCGACGGGCGGTACGAGGAAGCCGCTGGCTCCGCCGTCGGTGATCGCGGCGGGCAGCTCGGAACGCCGGAAGGCCATCGTCACCAGGGCCATGGAGGCGTACTCGACGGTCCGCAGCTCGGCGGCCGCGGCCGGCGCGGGCCCCTCCAGCAGGCGGGCGGCGGGACCGGCCGGGACGGCCAGGACCACGGCGTCGGCGTCGACGGCCTCGGTGGCGGTGACGACCTTCCACCCCCCGGCCGTACGCAGGAGCTCGCGCACCGGGGCGCCGGTGGCGATCCGCGCCCCGGCGGCCCGGCAGGCCTCGGCCACGGCCTGCGGGAGCCGGCCGATGCCGCCGTCGATCCCGGCGAAGACGGGACGCCCGGCCTGCTGGGCCTGCTGTGCGGCCGCACGGCGCTGGATTTCGCGTACGCCCTCGCCCAGCGAGGCGTGCGTACGGGCGGCCTCGAAGAGCTGCGGGACGGCGGCGCGCATGGAGATGCGGTAGGCGTCGCCGGCGTAGACCCCTCCCAGGAGCGGCTCCACCAGGCGGTCGACGACCTCGTGTCCGAGCCGGGCGGCCACGTACTCGCCGACGGCGACGTCCTCGCCGATCTCGGCGGGCGGCAGTTCCCGTTCGGCCTCGATGCGGGCCAGGCCCTCGGCGGAGAGCACTCCGGAGGCGGCGAGCGGCGCCAGGTCGCCGGGGACCCCCATGACGTGTCCGCGCGGCATGGGCCGCAGGGCGCCGCGGGTCCACAGGTGGGCGGTGGCGGTGGCGGGCGGCTGGAGGGCCTCGCCGAGGCCCACGGCCCGGGCCAGCTCCAGGGCCTCGGGGCGGCGGGCGAGCACGGATTCGGCGCCGAGGTCGACGGGGGCGCCGGCGAGTTCGCCGGCGAGCAGCTTGCCGCCGAGGCGCGGGCCGGCCTCCAGGAGCGTGACGCGCAGGCCGTCGGCGAGCAGCCGGTGGGCCGCGGCGAGGCCGGCGATGCCGCCGCCGATGACGACGGCGTGGCGGGCCGGGGCGCCTTCGCCGCCGGCGCCGGCAGGGCCGTCCGTACGCATGTCCGCTTCGTGCATGGACACATCGTCTCAGACCGTTCCCCGGACGATCACCGAGGCCGGACCGTGACCGCATCGGGATCGGCCCGGAACCGACGGAGCGAAACCCGCGGCGGGACCCTGTACGTCACACCGGCGACAACAGCCGATCCCCGGGGGGTTCCACCGATGCGCACCATCCGCAGCAGCACGGGCACCGCTGTACGGCACCGCGGCGCGGCCGCTCTGGCCGGCCTGTCCCTGGCCGGGGCGCTCGCGCTCACCGGGTGCGGGGCCGGCCAGGACACGGCGGGCCCGGCCTCGGCCGACAAGGCAGCGGTCCGCGCCCCGGAGGGCGCGGCCCAGGGCAAGCCGGGGGCGGCGGACGCTCCCCCGGCGGCGGCCGGGTCCGACGCGGCCAAGAACGGGCAGCAGCCCGCCGTGCGCCCGAACGTCATCCGCACCGCCACGCTCGCCCTGGAGACGGCGGACGCGCAGAAGGCGCTGGCCTCGGCCCGTACCGCGGCGGAGGGCGCCGGCGGGTACGTGGGCAACGAGTCCACCCGGCGCGGCGCGGACGGGCGGATGACCTCGACGCTGACCCTGCGCGTGCCCGGCGAGCGCTTCGACGCGGTGCTCGGCGCCATGGAGGGCAGCGGCAGGCTGCTCAGCCGCAAGGTCGAGGCGCAGGACGTGACGCAGAAGGTCGCGGACGTCGACAGCCGGGTCAGATCGCAGCAGGCGAGCGTGGCCCGGGTGCGGGACATGATGGACAAGGCCACGGCCCTCGGTGACGTGGTGATGCTCGAGAGCGAGCTGAGCAAGCGCCAGTCCGACCTGGAGTCGCTGGTCGCGCAGCAGACGGCGCTGAAGGACCAGACCTCGATGGGCACGATCACGATGGAGGTCTCGGAACCGGCCCCGAAGGCGGCGGAGAAGAAGGACGGGAAGCCCTCCTTCACGGCCGCCCTGAAGGGCGGCTGGAACGTCTTCACGACGATCGTGCGCTACCTGGCCCTGGCGGTCGCCGCGGTGCTGCCGTTCGCGGTGATGGCCGCGGTGGTGCTGATGGCCTTGCGCGCGTACCGGCGGCTGCGCCCGGCGAGGCCGGGGGCGGGCCTGGCGCCGAAGCCGGTGCCGGACGTGCCGTCCGTGCCGTCGGCCCGGCCCGCCGACCCGACGGAAACGGCGGGCGTCTCCGACTGAACACCCGCCGCGGCCGTAGCGTGTTCCCCACGAGACGGTGGTACGTGCGGTGCGCGGAACGGGGCGGAAGATGGCGACGGAACGACTGGTGGTGGTCGGCGGTGACGCGGCGGGGATGTCCGCCGCGTCACAGGCACGGCGGCTCAAGGGCCCGGCGGAGCTGGAGATCACGGCCTTCGAGCGCGGGCACTTCACCTCGTACTCCGCGTGCGGGATCCCGTACTGGATCGGCGGCCAGGTCCCCGGCCGGGACGACCTGATCGCCCGTACGCCCGAGGAGCACCGCGCCCGGGACATCGACCTGCGCATGCGCACGGAGGTGATCGGGCTCGACCTCCCCGGGGGCCGGGTCCGCACCCGCGACCTGGACTCCGGCTCCGAGGCCTGGACGGGCTACGACAAGCTCGTCCTGGCCACGGGCGCCCGGCCCGTCCGGCCCCGGCTGCCCGGGATCGGCGCGCACGGGGTGCACGGCGTCCAGACCCTGGACGACGGCCAGCGCCTGATGGCTTCTCTGGAACTCCTCGAGGGCCCGGAGCGGACGGAGGGCGCGGCGGGCCGCCGGGCGGTCGTCGTGGGCGCCGGCTACATCGGCGTGGAGATGGCGGAGGCGCTGGTCGCGCGCGGGTACGAGGTCACGGTCCTGCACCGCGGACCGCAGCCGATGGCCACGCTGGACCCGGACATGGGCGCTCTCGTCCACGCCGCGATGAACCGGATGGGGATCCTCACGGTGTCCGGCGCGGAGGTCACGAAGATCCTCACGGACGACCGGGGCGCGGTGCGCGCGGTGGCCACGGCGGCGGGGGACGAGTACCCGGCGGACGTGGTCGTGCTCGGCATCGGCGTGGAACCCCGTACGGCGCTGGCCCGCGAGGCGGGGCTGCCGCTCGGCGAGTCCGGCGGCATCCTGACGGACCTGTCGATGCGGGTCCGGGGCCACGAGAACATCTGGTCGGGCGGCGACTGCGTGGAGGTCCTGGACCTGGTGGCGGGGTGCATGCGGCACATCCCGCTGGGCACGCACGCCAACAAGCACGGCCAGGTGATCGGTTCGGGCGTGGGCGGCGGCTACGCCACCTTCCCGGGGGTGGTCGGCACGGCGGTGAGCAAGGTCTGCGACCTGGAGATCGCCCGTACCGGCCTGCGCGAGCGCGACGCCCTGGCGGCGGGCCTGCGCTTCGTGACGGCGACGATCAGCTCGACGACGACGGCGGGCTACTACCCGACGGCCGCGGACATGACGGTGAAGATGCTGGCGGAGCTGCGCACCGGCCGCCTGCTCGGAGTCCAGATCGTCGGCGGCGCGGGCTCGGCGAAGCGGGTGGACATCGCGGCGGTGGCCCTGACGGCCGGCATGACGGTGGACCAGGTCGTCTCCCTCGACCTGGGCTACGCCCCGCCCTTCTCCCCGGTCTGGGACCCCGTCCTGGTCGCCGCCCGCAAGGCCGTGTCGGCGGTGCGGGCGGCGGGGTAGGCCCCGGGCGGGGCAGGGCCCGGGCCGCCCTGGGTCACGCGCCCGCGCCCCCGGCCCGCAGTTCGGCCCGCACCAGTTCCAGCAGGCGGCCCATCCAGTCACGGCCGCCGCGCGGGCCGTCCGCGCGCCAGAAGGGGGCCTCCGACACACCGGTGTAGCGGATGCCCGCCTCCCCCGTGGCGAGCAGGACCTCGGCGAGCCGGGGGTGCTGCTCGAACTTGGCCCGCAGGAGCCCGGCCATGACCGCGAGCCGCACGGCGGACCAGTCCGCACGCCGCGCCGCCCGTCCGCCCGCGTCCTGCGCCTCACGGGCCGTCGCACAGGCGCGGATCCGGTCGTGGTCGGCGGGGTCGGCCGCGGAGAGGGCCCAGTACCCGTGGAGCACGGTGCGGTAGGTCTCGCCCCGGTGGACGACGGGGGCTTCGTAGTCGTTGCGCAGGACGAAGTCGCCGAGTTCGGCGGGCCGCCCGTTGGGATGCACGACCTCGTGCAGGACGACCGGGGGTTGTGGGGCCCCGGTCGGTTCGTCGGCGTACCGGACGGCCCGCTGTTCCCCGGCCCGCCGGACGGCCTCGTCCCGTTCGGCGAAGTAGTCCCGGGCCTCCTGGTGCATCTCCCGCGTCACCAGCGGCCCGTCCCCGTCCACGGCCTGCCCGATGTCGGTCGTGAGGATGCGCAGCGGGCGGTCCTGGCGGTCCATGTCGCCCAGGGCGTGGACGCGCAGGTGCGCGGGGACGGCGAGGTAGGCCTCCCGGAGCAGGACCCGGTGCGGCTCGGTCGCCTCCCGCAGGTAGTCGCGTTCCGCCGCGCGGAGCCGGTCGGCGGCCGTGGGCCGGCCGGCCAGCCGGGCGATCTCGTCGGCCACCTCCGCGAGGAAGCTCGCGGGGGTCAGCGGCTCGGGGTGGCGCAGCGTCCACTTCGGGGCGGGGGCGGGGGCGGGGTGCTCGCTCGGGCCGGGCCCGGTGAGGGCGATCCGTCCCGAGGCCAGCCACCGCTCCAGCCCGGCGAGGTCGGTCTCCTCGTACCTGCCGAGGGTGATCCGGCCGTCCGCGTAGACGAAGAGGTTCTCCGGGTGGCGCTGCGCGATCAGGTCGTGCCCGCGCCAGACGAGGCACCAGGCCCCGTCGATCTGCTCTCCGTCGGACATGCGAAACGTCGGTCCGTGCCATGTCATGCAGGGCACGGTACCGACGTCAGCGATCTCGTCGAGCCCGTCCGGCTCAGCGGGCCGTCTTCGTGTGGACGTAGTCGACCAGGCGGGTCAGGGCGTCCGGGGGGGTGGTGGGGAGGACCCCGTGGCCCAGGTTGAAGACGTGGCCCTCCAGGCCGGAGGCCGCCGCGAGCACCTCGTCCGTCTTCGTCCGCACGGCCTCCTCGGTGGAGAAGAGCACCGCGGGGTCCAGGTTGCCCTGGAGGGCCTTGCCCGGGCCGACGCGGCGGGCGGCCTCGTCGAGCGCGACGCGGTAGTCCACGCCCACCACGTCCGCGCCGGCCTCGCCCATCAGGCCGAGCAGCTCGCCCGTGCCCACGCCGAAGTGGATGCGCGGGACCCCGTACGAGGCGACGGACTGCAAGACCTTCGCCGACGCCGGCATCACGGAGCGGCGGTAGTCCGCCGGGGACAGCGCGCCGACCCAGGAGTCGAAGAGCTGCACCGCGGAGGCGCCGGCCTCGATCTGGACCTTGAGGAAGGCGGAGGTGATCTCCGCGAGGCGGTCCAGCAGGTCGGCCCAGAGCTCCGGGTCGCCGTACATCAGGGCCTTGGTGTGCTCGTGGTTCTTCGACGGGCCGCCCTCGACCAGGTAGCTCGCGAGGGTGAAAGGCGCACCCGCGAAACCGATCAACGGCGTGGACCCGAGTTCACCCGTGAGCATGCCGATCGCCTCGGTGACGTACGAGACGTCCTCCGGGGTGAGGTCGCGCAGCTGTGCGAGGTCCTCGCGGCGGCGGATCGGCTGGGCGACGACCGGGCCGACGCCCGGCTTGATGTCGAGGTCGACGCCGATGGCCTTGAGCGGGACCACGATGTCGGAGAAGAAGATCGCCGCGTCGACCTTGTGGCGGCGGACCGGCTGGAGCGTGATCTCCGTGACCAGGTCGGGCCGCATGCACGACTCCAGCATCTGGGTCCCCTCGCGCACCTTGCGGTACTCGGGGAGCGAGCGCCCGGCCTGCCGCATGAACCACACCGGGGTGTGCGGCACCGGCTCCCGCCGGCACGCCTTCAGGAAGGCGGAATCGTACGTCTGACTCGGCTGGCCCGTGAAGGGGGTCTCCCCGGCGCCGGCGGAGCCGTGCGCGAGGGGAAGGTCGTTGGCGCTCACGCGCCAAATCTTCGCACGTATGAAGAAGTGCGCGGCCCGGCGCGGGTGTCCCTGCGCCGCACGGACGCTCGTTCCGCCTAGTCTTCCCCGCATGGCTGCGGCTCAGGGACGATTTTCAGATGGCGCTGACGGTGTGGACAGCGCGGAGGAGAGCTCCGTCCCGCTCCCGTTCCGACGCGCGGTCGACGGCTTGAAGAAGGCGCGGCTGCGCCCGGGCATCGAGATCGACCCCACCAGACCGCCCCAGCGCCTGGCCCCGCACGCCTACGCCCTCGAGGCCTCGGTCGTCGACGGCGAGGACGATCTGGCCGACGGCCGGCTCATCCTGCTCCACGATCCGTCCGGGCACGACGCCTGGCACGGGACCTTCCGCCTGGTGACGCTCGTACGGGCCGAGCTGGAGCCCGAGATGGCCGCCGACCCCCTCCTGCCCGAGGTGTGCTGGTCCTGGCTGACGGGGGCGCTGGAGGCGCGCGGCCTGGCGTACGGGGAGGCGAGCGGGACCGTGACGATGGCGGGCTCGCACTACTTCGGGGGCCTCTCCGAGCGGCGGCCGGCCACGCAGATCGAGATCAGGGCCTCGTGGACGCCGCGCGAGGGCGTCGGCGGGGTCCCGGACACCTCGGCGCACCTGTCGGCCTGGTGCGAGCTGCTGTGCCAGATCGCCGGGCTGCCGCCGGTCGGGCCGACGGACTCGGGGACGGGCGTGGTGTCCCTGCCACAGCGGCGGGGTCCGCACCACCCGTAGCCGTGCCCCCGTACGGCGGCGCGCGTGCGGCCACCGCCCGCCGGAGCCGCCGCCGGGGCGGCGGGGCGCCGAATGCGCTGCGCCCCGTAGAACGGCCGATCGAGCACCTGCGGCGCGCTGTCGGAACCGGGCGCCCGTTGTGGGCTTCTGATCACCCGATGATCGATCGTGCGTCCGAATTGCCCGAATTGTTACTCACCAAATCGTGATCATTCCCTAAAGCCGGGCGGGTGACGTGCCGAAGGAGTCAGTGACCATCCGCACGGTTCGCACCGGCTTCCTTCCCCGAGCCGGCCGTCCCGCCACTCCCCCAGGAGGCCTAGGTGTCCGTTCTTCTCGAGCAGCCCGCAAGCCTGGTCGCCTACCGCCCGAACAAGCCGACGGCCATGGTCGTCGTGGCCGACCCGCGCGTGCGTTCCACCGTGACCCGCCATCTGTGGGCCCTCGGAGTACGTGACGTGATCGAGGCGTCGTCCATCGCGGAGGCCCGCCCCCGCGTCGGCAGCCCGCGCGACATCTGCGTGGCCGACGTACACCTGCCCGACGGCTCCGGTCTCACCCTGCTCTCCGAGACGCGGGCCGCCGGCTGGCCGAACGGCCTGGCCCTGTCCGCCGCCGACGACATCGGCGCCGTGCGCAACGCCCTCGCGGGCGGCGTCAAGGGCTACGTCGTCACCGGCACCCGGACCAACATCGGGCTCCCCACCCGGCCCGGCGCCGCCCCCATCGGCGCCGCCGCCGCCCGTATGCACCGCCGCCCCCCGGGTGCCCCGAGCCACCCGGGCGGCTACCGAGAGCTCTCCGGCCGCGAGGTCGAGGTCCTGCGCCTCGTCGCGGAGGGCCAGTCCAACAAGGCCATCGGCGTCTCGATGGGCCTGTCCGCCCTGACCGTCAAGTCCCACCTCGCCCGCATCGCCCGCAAGCTGGGCACCGGTGACCGAGCCGGAATGGTCGCCGTCGCCCTGCGGACCGGGATCATCCACTGACACCCTCCCGGCGACCCCCGGGCAAACCCCGGGAAAAGCCGGGGAAACAACCGATCCCGTGCCCCGCGCCCGTCGACGGAACGTTCCGGCGACGGGCGCGCCGTATCCACGGATACCCTTGAGCGGTGACCGACGCCCAAGAGACCGCAGCAGACCTGCGCACCACCACCGGGGGCGGCCCCCCGGACGACGTCGAAAAGGCGCCGATTCCGTTGCTCGAGCCCCGTGAGGGGATCCCTCCGGTGGTCGCCGACGAGGACGCCCTCGCCCGGGTGGTCGCGGCGTTCGCCGCGGGCACCGGACCCGTGGCCGTCGACGCCGAGCGCGCCTCGGGATACCGCTACGGCCAGCGCGCCTATCTGGTGCAGCTGCGCCGCGAGGGCGCAGGATCCGCGCTGATCGACCCGGTCGGCTGCCCCGACCTGTCCGCACTGGGCGAGGCCCTGTCCGGCACCGAGTGGATCCTGCACGCCGCCACCCAGGACCTGCCGTGCCTGCGCGAAATAGGCATGGTGCCCACCTCCCTGTTCGACACCGAGCTGGCCGGCCGCCTCGCCGGCTTCCCCCGGGTCGGACTCGGCGCGATGGTCGAGGGCGTCCTCGGCTACGCGCTGGAGAAGGGCCACTCCGCCGTCGACTGGTCCACCCGACCCCTCCCCGAGCCGTGGCTGCGCTACGCCGCGCTCGACGTGGAGCTGCTGGTGGACCTGCGGGACGCGCTGGAGAAGGAACTGGACCGGCAGGGCAAGCTGGAATGGGCCCGGCAGGAGTTCGACGCCATCGCCGCCGCCCCGCCCGCGCCGCCGCGCAAGGACCCGTGGCGCCGTACGTCCGGCATGCACAAGGTGCGCCGGCGCCGGCAGATGGCCGTCGTACGGGAGCTGTGGGAGTCCCGGGACCGGATCGCCCAGCGGCGCGACGTGTCGCCCGGCAAGGTGCTGGGGGACGCCGCGATCGTCGAGGCCGCCCTCGCGCTGCCGGCCAACGTCCACGCGCTGTCCGCCCTGCCCGGGTACGGGCAGCGGATGGGCCGGCGCCAGCTGGAGCAGTGGATGGCCGCCGTGGAGCGGGCGAAGGCCCTGCCCGAGAACGAGCTGCCGCAGCCGGGCGCGACCCCGGCGGGTCCGCCGCCGCCGCGCTCCTGGGCGGACAAGGACCCGGCCGCCGCGGCGCGGCTGGCGGCGGCCCGGACCGCCGTCTCGGCGCTCGCAGAGGGGCTGCACCTGCCCCAGGAGAACCTGATCACCCCGGACACGGTCCGCCGGCTGTGCTGGGAGCCGCCGCAGCGGCTGGAGCCGGAGACGGTGGCGCAGGCCCTCGCGGGCCACGGCGCCCGCCCGTGGCAGATCGAGCAGGTGACGCCGGCCCTGGTGCGGGCACTGGCGGCGACCGCCTGACGCGGCGACACATCACGCAGAGCCCCCGGCCGTTCGGCCGGGGGCTCTTCGCGTCCCCGCCGTGTGTCCCGGTTCCGCAACAGCCCTTCCCGCTGGCTTTTGAACACGCTCAAACCCCGCTAGCTTTTGAACATGCTCAACAAAAGGTTCGAGGGATACGAGTCATGGGTGCGCGAGTTCGAGGCCGAGCGCGAGCGGCGCGCGGAGATCGGGGATCCGCAGTGGGAGCGGGGGGCCGCCCTCGATCCGGCCCTCGTACGGAGCCTGCAGCGGTTCCAGGTGGGCGAGGACGGGGACGGCTCGGCCCTGATCGGCAAGGCGGACCGGGCCGGGGACCCGCAGTACGCGCGGGCCGTACGGCTCTTCGTGGCGGAGGAGCAGAACCACGCGCGGATGCTGGCGCTGCTCCTGGCGGCCGGCGGGGCCGGAACCCTGGAGGGGCACTGGAGCGACGCGGTCTTCGTACGACTGCGGCGGCTGCTGGGGCTGCGGGTGGAGCTGCTGGTGCTGATGGTGGCGGAGGCGGTGGCCCTGCGGTACTACCGGGCGGTGCGGGACGGGGCGCCGGATCCGCTGACCGCGGAGGTGGCGGGCCGGATCCTGGCGGACGAGGAGCGCCACGTCCCCTTCCACTGCCGGCGGCTGCGGGAGGCCCTGGCCCCGTTCCCGGCCCCGGCCCGGCGGGCCGCCACGCTGGCCTGGCAGGGGCTGCTCGCGGGGGCGGGCGCGGTCGTGGCGGTGGACCACGGTCCGGCACTGCGCCACCTGGGCGTCACCCGCCTCGCGTTCGCCCGGGACGTCCTGCGCTCCTCCGGCCCCCTGGCCGGGGCCATGCACACCGCCGGGCCCGCGGCCGGCCTCCGGGAGGCGGCGCGAGTGTGACGTTCGCCGCTCCTCCCGGAGGGGGTGTGCACGCCGGTTACCGGCAAGTAGCATGGCCGGGTGAGCGGGCGCTCAGCCACCGGCCGACCGCCCCCGCGCAGCAGTGCACACCCGCACCTGGAGGAGAGCCAACGTGCCTCGTACCGTCAGGGACGTCGTCTTCGTCGACGGCGTCCGCACCCCGTTCGGCAAGGCGGGCCCGAAGGGCATCTACAACGAGACCCGCGCCGACGATCTCGTCGTGAAGGCGATCCGGGAGCTGCTGCGCCGCAACCCGGACCTGGACCCCAAGAAGATCGACGAGGTCGCCATCGCCGCGACCACGCAGATCGGCGACCAGGGCCTGACGCTGGGCCGTACCGCCGGCATCCTCGCGGGCCTCCCGCAGTCCGTCCCGGGCTACTCCATCGACCGCATGTGCGCCGGCGCGCTCACCGCCGTGACCGCCGTCGCGGGCGGCGTGGCCTTCGGTGCGTACGACGTCGCCCTCGCCGGCGGTGTCGAGCACATGGGCCGCCACCCCATGGGCGAGGGCGTCGACCCGAACCCGCGCTTCGTCTCCGAGAAGCTGGTCGACGAGTCCGCCCTGTTCATGGGCATGACCGCCGAGAACCTGCACGACCGGTACCCGACGATCACCAAGCTCCGCGCCGACGAGTACGCCGTGCGCTCGCAGGAGAAGGCCGCCAAGGCGTACGCCGACGGCAAGATCCAGCAGGACCTGGTCCCGATCACGGTGCGCAACACCAACGAGGCGGCCGGTGAGACGGGCTGGGGCCTGGTCACCTCCGACGAGCCGATGCGCCCGGGCACCACGCTGGAGAACCTGGCCGGCCTGAAGACCCCGTTCCGTACGCACGGCCGGGTCACCGCGGGCAACGCCGCCGGTCTCAACGACGGTGCCACCGCCGCGATCATCGCGTCCGAGGACTTCGCCCGCGAGAACAACCTCCCGGTCAAGATGCGCCTGGTCTCGTACTCCTTCGCGGGTGTCGAGCCGGAGGTCATGGGCTACGGCCCGATCCCGGCCACCGAGAAGGCCCTCGCCCAGGCCGGCCTGTCCATCGAGGACATAGGCCTGTTCGAGATCAACGAGGCGTTCGCGGTCCAGGTCCTCGCGTTCCTGGAGCACTACGGCATCGCCGACGACGACGCCCGCGTCAACCAGTACGGCGGCGCGATCGCGTTCGGCCACCCGCTGGCCTCCTCCGGCGTGCGTCTGATGACGCAGCTGGCCCGCCAGTTCGAGGAGCAGCCGCACGTCCGCTACGGCCTGACCACCATGTGCGTCGGCTTCGGCATGGGCGCCACGGTCATCTGGGAGAACCCGAACTTCAACGCCGAGGGAGACTCCAAGTGAGCACCACCGCTGAGCTCCTGAAGGGCGCGGCCGAGCTGTTCCCGGACGAGGTCGTCACGTCCGCGCACGTCCGCCACCTGGACCTGCCGTTCGGCGCCGGGCGCTTCGCGCTCGTCACGCTGGACAACGGTTTCGACCACACCAAGCCGACCACCTTCGGCCCGCAGTCCCTCGCCAACCTGAACGCGGCGATCGACCAGGTCGAGCAGGAGGCCCTCGCGGGCTCCATCGTCGGCGCGGGCATCACCGGCAAGCCGTTCATCTTCGCGGTCGGCGCCGACCTCAAGGGTGTCGAGCTGCTCAAGCAGCACGACGAGGCGCTCGCCATCGGCAAGGGCGGCCACGACGTCTTCAAACGCCTCTCCGCGCTGGCCGTCCCCACCTTCGCGTACTACAACGGCGCGGCGATGGGCGGCGGTGTCGAGGTCGGTCTGCACTGCACCTACCGCACCGTCTCGAAGGCCATCCCGGCCTTCTCGCTCCCCGAGGTCTTCCTCGGCCTGGTTCCGGGCTGGGGCGGCTGCGCCCTGCTGCCGAACCTGATCGGCGCGGAGCGCGCGGTCTCGGTGATCATCGAGAACTCGCTCAACCAGAACAAGCAGCTGCGCGGCAAGCAGGTCTTCGACCTGGGCATCGCCGACGCGCTGTTCGAGGGCGCGGACTTCCTGGAGCAGTCGCTCCTGTGGACCGCGAACGTCCTGAACGGCACCACCGAGGTCGTCCGCGCCGAGATCGACCGCGGCGAGGCCTGGGACGCGGCCGTCGCCAAGGGCCGCGTCATCGCGGACTCCAAGGTGCACGGCGCCGCTCCGGCCGCCTACCGCGCCCTGGACATCATCGCCGCGGCCAAGGACGGCGACCTCCAGGCCGGCTTCGACGCCGAGGACACCGCGCTGGCGGACCTCATCATGGGCGGCGAGCTGCGCTCGGGCATCTACGCCTTCAACCTGGTCCAGAAGCGCGCCAAGCGCCCGGCCGGTGCCCCGGACAAGTCCCTGGCCCGTCCGGTCACCAAGGTCGGCGTCGTCGGCGCGGGCCTGATGGCCTCGCAGCTGGCCCTGCTCTTCCTGCGCCGCCTCGAAGTGCCGGTGGTCCTCACCGACATCGACCAGGAGCGCGTGGACAAGGGCGTGGGCTACGTCCACGCCGAGATCCAGAAGCTGCTCGGCAAGGGCCGCATCAACCAGGACAAGGCCAACCGCCTGACCGCCCTGGTGACCGGTGTGCTCGACAAGGCCGAGGGCTTCGCGGACGCGGACTTCATCATCGAGGCCGTGTTCGAGGAGATGTCCGTCAAGCAGAAGGTGTTCGCGGAGGTCGAGGCGGTCGCCCCGGCGCACGCGATCCTCGCCACCAACACCTCCTCGCTGTCGGTGTCGGAGATGGCCTCCAAGCTGCAGCACCCGGAGCGCGTGGTCGGCTTCCACTTCTTCAACCCGGTCGCGATCCTCCCGCTGCTGGAGATCGTCCGCGGTGAGCAGACCGACGACGCCTCGCTGGCCACGGCCTTCGGTGTCGCCAAGAAGCTGAAGAAGACCGCGGTCCTCACCAAGGACGCCCCGGCGTTCGTCGTGAACCGCATCCTGACCCGCTTCATGGGCGAGATCCAGAACGTCATCGACGAGGGCACCCCGGTGGTCACGGCGGAGAAGGCCATCGAGCCGCTCGGCCTGCCGATGTCCCCGCTGGTGCTGCTGGAGCTCGTGGGCCCGGCGATCGGTCTGCACGTGTCCGAGACCCTGAACCGCGCCTTCCCGGAGCGCTTCACCGTCTCCCCGAACCTGGCGGCCGTCGTCAAGGCCGGCAAGCGCGGCTTCTACGTCTACTCCGCCGAGAACGGCTTCAAGCCGGAGCTGGACCCCGAGGTCGCCGCGCTCCTGGTCCAGGGCGATGTCGTCCTGACCGAGGAGCAGGTCCGCGACCGCGTCCTGGACGCGGTCGCGCAGGAGATCGGCCTGATGCTGGAGGAGGGTGTCGTGGCCGAGGCCCAGGACATCGACCTCTGCCTCATCACGGGCGCCGGCTGGCCCTTCCACCTGGGCGGCGTCACGCCGTACCTGGACCGCGAGGGTGTCTCGGAGCGCGTGAACGGCAAGAAGTTCCTCGCCCCGGGCCTGGCGAGCGTCCCGGTCTGAGGACCGTACGCCTGAACGCCCCGGACGCCCGTCCCCCTCGCGGGGGCGGGCGTCCGCCGTTTCGCGGGACAAGACGGGGCCCGGCGCGGAACCGTCCCGTCCGGGCTGGCAGAATACGGCCATGGCGGATGGCACAACACATTTCAGCCGCCGGAACCTGCTGTTCGCGGGCGGTGCGGTGGCCGCCGGCCTCACGGCGGGCGGTCTGTCCTGGGCGCTGGGCGCCGGGGCCGACGAGCCGGGCGAGCCGGGCGACGCGGGCCCGGTCGCCACGGGCCCGACGGCCGGCGCGTTCGACATGCGGACCGGCGCGCAACTGCTCGCCCCGACTCCGCTGTTCAATGCGACGGGACCGCAATCGTTCGCGTTCGACGATACGAACGGCCAGGTCTACGTACTGCAGACCGTCGAGGGCGGTATCCGGCTCGACGGCGAGGAGGACCCGCTCGACTCGGGCGATCGGAAGACTTCCGGCGATATGTGCCTTACCCGGCTGAGCAGTTCCGGGAAAACGCTCGGGCATATGTATCTGCGCGGCTTCGGCCACGGAATTTCCTGCGGAGTCGAGCCGACGGGCCCGCGCACGTACATATGGGTGGAGGGCCGCGCCGACGCCGAGAGCGGCTACGGCCGCACCGTGGTCCGGGTGCCGTTCAAGGACGGCACCGTCCTCGACAGTTCGGACGAGTCCGTCCGCCATTTCGACCCGGTTCCCGGATCCACCGACGTCTCCCCCGCGCTCGACCTGCCCGGCGGGCGGGTGCTGGTGAGCCACGAGGAGGACGGCGTGCACCGGTTCTCGGTGTACGGGACGGCCGATTTCCTGGAGGGGCGCTTCGACGCCGCGCAGACCCTCAAGGCCGGGGTACAGGTCAAGCAGGAGGAGTGGTTCCAGGGCTGCGCCCTGTACGGGGACCACGTCTACGTACTGACCGGCGGCCCGTACACCGGCAAGAACGGGGACAATCCGCGGAAGTCGGGCGGAAATACCTATGTCTCCGCAATTGACGTGCGCACGGGCAAGGCGCAGGGCCGTCACCACGTGACCGTGGCCCCGGATCTGGTGTACCGGGAGCCGGAGGGAATCGCGGTCTCCATGGCCGGCGGACGCGCGGCATTGTGCATCGGCTTTTCCGTGAAGACGCAGGACCGGCGCGAGCTGGCGTTGTATCGCTTCACGGCCTGACGGCATTGGCCCTTGGTTAACCCTGCGTTCCTCGGGCATCAATGTTGCTGCTTATACTACTGCGACACTTCACAGAATCCTTATACCTCCACGGGGGAGGAACCGCACGATGGGCTCCAAGCGGCTGCGCGCCGTGCTCGGCGTTCTGATCACTTCCGGGCTCATCCTCAGCTTCGTCGGGATGCTGGTCGCCGTCGCGTTCGTCTCCCTCCCCCTGTTCGCCGGCTGCGCGGCGCTCAGCTACGTCGCCGACCTGATGCTCCACAACACGGAGTCGCCGACGCTGGAGAAGCTGCGCGACTCGCGCTTCGGCCTGACGATGCGCTTCCTCATCCGGCAGTTCCTGCTGCTGGGGCTGTGCGGGGCCATCGCCGACATCGAGTCGTTCGTGGCGCAGATGACCACCATCGGCCTGCTCCTGCTGTTCATCCTGCAGCTCGCGTACGGCGCGCTCCTCAAGCACGTCCGCAAGATGCGCAACGAACTGCCGTTCACCACGCGCGGGCTGGACCTGGAGGCGCTCGGCATCCGCCGCATGCCGCACCCGTTCCTGATGAACAAGCACGTCCGCAAGACGCTGCACCTGGACATCCCGCTGGTCGCCGGGGCGCTGGCCACCATCGCGACGGACGACTGGCGCTTCGTCACGTACGGCATGATCACCACCGTCTTCCTCGCCTACTTCTCGCTGCTGGTGCTGGTGCCCGACGCGCGCAACGCGCTCAAGCTGCCCACCACCGACGAGGCCATCGAGGAGCTCAACCACCAGCTGGCCGAATACCGACCCCAGGTCGCGCTCTACTTCACCTTCGCGGCGGTCTCCAAAGACTTCATGTACCAGGTGAACATGTGGCTGGAGTCGCTGGAGGCACTGGAGCTGCGGCCCATCATCGTGCTGCGCGAGCGGGCCACCCTGCGCTACCTGGACGCGACCTCGGTCCCCGTGATCTGCATCCCGAAAGCGGACAATCTAGCCCGTATCGAGATGAACGAGCTCCGTGTCGCCCTTTACCCCGGCAACGCGGGCAAGAACGTCCACATGCTCCAGCGCGCCGAGGTCAAGCACGTCTTCATCGGACACGGCGACAGCGACAAGCTCGCGAGCAGCAACCGGGTCAGCAAGGTCTTCGACGAGATATGGGTGGCCGGCCGGGCCGGCCGCGACCGCTACGAGCGCATCAAGCACGCCGTGTCGCACCACCAGATCGTCGAGGTCGGCCGCCCCCAGCTGATGCCCCTGCACCGCTGGACCGGCAAGGTCGCCGCCCCCGTCCCCACCGTCATCTACGCCCCCACCTGGGAGGGCTGGACCGACGACGCCTGCTACACCTCGGTCATCCCGGCCGGCGAGAAGCTGATCAAGGCGTTGCTCGACTACGAGCGCGACATCCGCATCATCTACAAGCCGCACCCGCTCACCGGCTCGCGCTCCGCCGAGGCCGCCGCCGCGCACCGCCGCGTCATCGCCCTCCTCGAAGAGGACAACGCCCGGCGCTTCGGCCGCAACCTCACCGACTCCAAGGCGGCCGCCAAGAAGCTCGCCCGGATCGACCAGCGCATCGCCGACCTCTCCGAGCGCGGCGTCCGCTCCAAGTACCCGGACCTCACCGAAGAGGAGCGGACCGCGCGCATCCGGCGCAGCCGCAACCAGGCGGGCGCCCTGTACTGGAACGCGCTCCCCGACGCCGCACACCACGTGGTGACCGAGCGGATCCCGGCCCTGTACGACTGCTTCAACCAGTCCGACCTGCTCATCGGCGACATGTCCAGCGTCGTCTCCGACTTCGTCGCGACCCTGAAGCCGTACGCCATCTTCAACCTCGACGGCCTGCCCGACGAGCAGTTCCGCAACGAGCAGCGGACGGCGTACGCCTCCTACCTGCTCGACGGCGAGTGCAACGGCCTGGCCGAGGCCATCGAGGCGACGCTGAACCCGCGCGAGGACTTCATGGCGCCCTACCGCGAGCAGCTGAAGGAATACCTCCTGGGCGAGGAGTACCCGCCCTCGATCGTCCGCTTCAACGCGGCCGCCAACAACCTCTACCGGCGGGGGCTGCGCGACTTCCCCATCGAATACCCGGACCAGGTCCCCCACCCCGTGTAGGCGGACCTCCTCCGGGCAGTCGAGTCGCACCGCCCCGTCCCCGACCGCCGCCCCGCCCCACCGCCGTGCCGCACCCCTCACTCAGGAAGAAGGAGCCTTGTCCTCCAGACCTGTCCCCCACCGCACCGTCGCCGTCGTTCTCGCGGGCGGTACCGGCCAGCGCATCGGGCTCGAAATACCGAAGCAGCTGCTCAAGATCGCCGGCAAGCCGATCCTGGAGCACACGCTCCACGTCTTCGAGAACGCGCCTGACGTCGACGAGGTGATCCTCCTCATGACGCCCGCGTACGTGGAGGACGCCCGCCGCATCGTCGAGCGGGCCAAGCTGGGCAAGGTCACCCGGGTCCTGGCGGGCGGCTCGACCCGCAGCGAGACCACCCGGATCGCCATCGAGGCCGCGGCCGCCGGGCTCGGCGAGGGCGAGGACTGCAACCTCCTGTTCCACGACGCGGTCCGTCCGCTGCTCTCGCAGCGCGTGGTACGCGAATGCGTCGAGTCCCTGGAGCGCTACCAGGCCGTCGACGTCGCCATCCCGTCCTCCGACACCGTCATCGTGACCCGTACCCACGGCAACGACGGCGAGTTCATCACCGAGGTCCCCGACCGCTCCCGGCTGCGCCGCGGCCAGACCCCGCAGGGCTTCCGGCTCTCCACGATCCGCGCCGCGTACGAGCGGGCGGCCGCGGACCCCTTCTTCCAGGCCACCGACGACTGCTCCGTCGTCGTCAAGTACCTGCCCCACGTCCCGGTCCACATCGTCACCGGCGACGACTACAACATGAAGGTCACCCAGCCGGTCGACGTCTTCATCGCCGACAAGCTGTTCCAGCTCGCCTCCCACGCCGCGCCCGCCCAGGCCGGCGAGGCCGCGTACCGCGAGCAGCTCGCCGGCAAGACGATGGTGGTCTTCGGGGGCTCGTACGGCATCGGCGCCGACATCTCCCGCATCGCCGAGGGCTTCGGCGCCCGCGTCTTCGCGCTGGGCCGCTCCACCACCGGCACGCACGTGGAGAACCTCGACCACGTCGAGGAGGCGCTGGCGAGCGCCTACGCCGAGACCGGCCGCATCGACTACGTGGTGAACACCGCGGGCGTGCTCCGCGTCGGGCGCCTCGACGAGACCGACAACGAGACGATCCGCGAGGCGCTCGACGTCAACTACCTCGCGCCGGTCAACATCGCCCGGACCTCGTACAAGTACCTCAGCGAGACCCAGGGCCAGCTGCTGCTCTTCACCTCCAGCAGCTACACCCGCGGCCGCGCCGAGTACAGCCTGTACTCCTCCACCAAGGCCGCCATGGTCAACCTGACCCAGGCACTGGCCGACGAGTGGGCCGAGGACGGCATCCGCGTCAACTGCGTGAACCCGGAGCGGACCGCCACGCCGATGCGCACCAAGGCCTTCGGCCAGGAGCCCTCGGCCTCGCTGCTCACGTCCGAGTCGGTCGCCCTGACCTCCCTGGACGTCCTGCTGTCCGAGATGACGGGCCACGTCATCGACGTGCGCAAGCAGGACCCGACCGCGACGCCGGCCCAGGCGGCAGTGGAGTCCGTACCGCAGCAGCCCTCCGGTTTCGAGGCGGCGCTGGCCTCCGTACTCGCGCAGGCCACGGAGGACCGGGAGGTCTAGGCGTGACGAACAGGATCTTCGTCGCCGGCGACTCGGCGGCGGTCACCCGGCCCCACGGCCACCTGCCGATGGCGGGCTGGGCCCAGGCGCTCGCGCTCTTCCTCACCGACGCGGTCGAGGTGGTCGACTGTGCCCGCGCCCGCACGAGCTCGAAGAGCTTCCGTGAGGAAGGCCGGCTCCAATGGGTCCTGGACCACTTGGAGCCGGGTGACCACCTGCTCGTCGCGTTCGGCCATGAAGACGGGAAGGCGGACCCGGGGCTTCGCACCGAGCCGTTCTCCTCCTATCAGGAGCACATGGCCGCGTACGTGCACGGCGCGCGGGAGCGGCAGGCCCATCCCGTGATCGTGCTGCCGTACGAGCGGCGCCGCATGGACGTGCACGGCAACGCGGCCCGGACACTGGGCGACTACCCGGTCGCCGCACGGCAACTGGCCGACGACGAGCACGTGCCCGTCGTCGACCTGTACGGCCAGAGCGTGCAGTGGTGGGAAGAGCTGGGACCGGAGGCGTCCAAGGGCGCCTTCGCCCACCGGCGTCAGGGTGAGCCCCTGCTGGAGAAGGTCCAGGACGGGGACAACGTGCACCTGCGCGCGGAAGGCGCGATCGAGTGCGCCCGGTTCGTCGCCCGCAGCCTCGCCGAGCAGGGCGCCATCCCCTTCCCGTGGGTCCGCGATCTCGACCGCCGCCGGTTCTCGTACGAGGAGATGGGCTGGCCGGACGAGGAGACGTTCTCGCACCGTACGAATTCCCGGGTGTCCGAGCCCGCGCCACGCAAGGAGCCCAGCGCGTGAACCTCCTCCTTCGCGGACAGGCCGTCGGCGACACCCCGTCGCTGGGCACCGTCTACGCGGCCCTGTACACCTCGGCCGACCCGCGACGGGGCGCGGCCCCGGGCGAGACCGTCCAGTTCGGCCTGTCCGTGGCACCCGACGGCGGCGCTTCGCGCGGCTGCGCGTACCTGCCGGAGGAACCGCTGGCCGCCGTCGGCGAGATCGTCGGCGTGCAGGGGCTGGAGTACTTCCCCCGCCAGCGCTGGTTCCGGGCCCGCGCGGACGCCGGGGAGCAGACGACGGGGGTGCTGCACCTGCGCGTCGGCGACTCGGTCACGGCACGCAGCATCCGGCCCCGGCTGGTCGTGGGCATCCCGGACGCCTCGGACCGCAAGCTCGTCCGTACGGGCAAACTCGCCGCCGAGCCCCTGCCGCTGCGCCCGGCCACCCCCCGCGGCCTGCGGCTCGTGACCGAACCGGGCCGGCCGGGCACGGTCAACGTGCTCTCGGCGGCCGCGGCCGGCAGCACGGGCGTCTCGGTGACGCAGCCGCGGGGAGGCAGGGCGGAGCTGTCACCGGACGGCTGGGCCACCTACACGCCCTCCCCCGGTTTCACGGGCTACGACCGGTTCGAGTACACGGTCGCCTCCGCCGCGGCCGGGCAGCTGACCTCGCACGTGAACGTGTTCGTGGGCTCCCTGGAGCACATTCCGGGTGCTTTCCCGCAGCATCCGGCGGACAGTGCCCCACGGGCTTGGCAATGGCCCGAACTCACCGGGGAGATGCCGTGGCCCCGTCCCTTCGCTCCGCAGAACTGACGAGGATCCTCCCATCATGTACACCGCCGTCGCCGACGTGACCGTCGCCGTCCGGGTCTGCAACCAGGCCGCCGCGCTCGAAGCCTGCCTGGCCTCCGTCCTCGTGCAGACCATCGGCCTGGAGCGGCTGGAGGTCATCGGGGTCGACGACGGGTCGACGGACGAGAGCGGGTCCGTGCTGGCCCGCGCGGCCCACCAGTACGCCTCGTTCATGCGCGCGGGGCAGGTCTCGCCGGGGCTCAGCCCGGCCGGGGCCCGCAACTGGGCGCTCAGCCAGGTGCGCGGACGGTACGTCATCTTCCTGGAGGCCACCGACCGGCTGGCGCCCGACGCCCTGGAGCGGATGGTCGCGGCGGCCGACGCCCACGAGGCCGACGTCGTCCTGGGCAAGCTGGAGAGCTCGGGCCGCCATGCGGTCGAGACCTCGATGTTCCGCAAGAACCAGGCCTACACCGACCTGTACGCCTCGCGCGCGTACTGGTCGCTGACGCCCGACAAGCTGTTCCGCACCAGCCTGCTGCAGCGCCGCGGGCTGGCCTTCCCCACCGACATGGTGATCGGTGACGGCCAGGCCTTCACGGCCCGCGCCCTCATGGGGGCGGACAACGTCTCGGTCGTCGGCGACGCGACCTGCGTGGTCAAGGGCCCCTCGCCGGCGCAGCGGTCCTCGCTCCCCGACCGGATCGCCCTCGCCTCCCGGATGCTGGCGCTGGTCGCCTCCCAGCTGCCGGAGGGGCCGCGCCGGGACAAGCTCCAGTCGCGCCACCTGGAGGTCGAGCTCGGCAAGGCGACCGCGGCCGCACTGCTCACCGCCACGGACGCGGCGGAGCGGGACCAGGCGCTGTGGGCCGCGGCCGAGGTGCTGCGCGCCCAGGCCTCGCCGGGCGCGCTGGCGCTGCTGCCGCGCATGATCGCCGTACGGTTCGCCCTGCTCGCGCAGGGCCGTTTCGCCGAGGCGCAGCGGATCGCCGCCTTCGAGGCGGACAAGGACAGGCCGGCGGTGCGCAAGACGGTGGAGAACGGGCGGGTGTTCACGACGCTGCCCTTCTTCCGCGATCCGCAGGTCGCCCTGCCGGACGAACTGTTCGACATCACGGGTGACATGACGGTCACCCACCAGTTGCAGAAGGCCCGGTGGGACGGGCCGGTGCTGACGCTGGACGGCTTCGCCTTCTACGAACAGCTGTCGACGAAGGACCGCACCACCCGGGTCGTGCTGCGGGAACGGACGAGCGGTGCGCGGGAGGGCTACGCGGTGACCGCCCGCCGGGACGACACGCTGGCCAACGCCAAGGGCAAGCCCCGGGCGATGGGCCGGTTCTCGGCCCGGGTCGACCTTGCGCAGACCTCCAGCGGCTGGCCGCTGGAGCCCGGTACCTGGGACGTGTACCTCGCGGTCGGGTTCGAGGGCGTCACGCAGGAGGTGCGGCTCGGACCGAAGCGGGCGGCCGATCTGGACACCACCGCCCGCATGCCGGTGCCGATCGGGCCGGCGCCGGACGCGCGGGGCATGGAGCTGGCGGCCACCCCGTACTACACGGAGTCCGGCGGCCTCACCCTCGAGGTGTCCCGGCGGACGCCGCTGCCGCGGCAGGCCTGAGGCCGGGGGCGCCCGCGGCGCGCACCTGTCCGGCCCCGGGCCTCAGGCGGCTTCCCAGGGCCCGAACACCAGCCCCTGCTGGGTGGTGTCCTGGCGGGTGCAGATCAGTGCGCCGTCCGCGTCGAAGGCGGCCACGACGATGCGGCCCGCCGCGTCGACCGCCACCTGGGGGGCGTACGCGCCGTGGCCGCCGAGGGAGGCCCACCACGTGCCGTAGCCCTCGTTCTCGGTGACGTAGGCGGTGAGTTCGATGTCGCCCTCGGCGCCGCTCTGCGCGAGCACCGTGCAGTCGTAGCCGCCGACGACCGCCCGTGCGACGCCCGGGGCTCCGCGGCCGCCCGCGCCGCCGAGGCCCATCAGGCCGCCCTGGACGCCCTGCCGGGCGGCCCGCCAGGCGACGAGCGAGCCGTCGCCCGGATAGCGCCAGAAGTACGTCACCCGGCGCGGGCCCGTCTCGCAGACGGCGGGGCTGCCGGGGACGACCGGGGTGGGGATGCGGTCCGCGAGCGCGAAGCGGCCCTGGCCGATGCCCGACCACCGGTCCGCGCCGGCCGGCCCGAGGACGAGCATCTCCAGCTGCCCGCCGGCGGGCATCAGGGGGGTCACCCCGCTCCCGTACGGCTCCGGGGCCACCTGCTTCCAACCGCCCCAGGCGCCCTCGGCGTTGCGGCTGCGGCGCAGGATGCCGCCGCGGCGCATCGAGACCAGGACGTGCGTGGAGCCGGAGCGCTGGTTGACGGCGATGCGCGGCGGGCCGGCGAGCCGGTCGTCGTCGGGGCCGCCGCGCAGCCCGGGGAATCCGAGGCTGTGCCATTCGGTCATGGGACGTCCCGGCTGAAACTGGGTGGAGACGATGATTTCCGGCCGCCCCGAGCCGTCCCGGGCCGCCCGCAGGGCGACGAAGTGCACGTACCCCTCGGAGCTCTGCGCCATCGCGGCGGGGCCCGTCCAGCCCTCGGTCCCGAAGGTGTCCGGGCCGGTCCAGCCGGTGCGGGGGGCCGCGGCCTCGGTCCAGCGCACCAGGCCGTGCGGGGTGCAGGCGTAGGCCGTCAGACGACCGTCGCCCCCCTTGAACAGCCAGTTTCCGGCCGGTGGTGAGCTACGGCGGGAGCCCGGTCCGCCCGGGGGTGCGTCCTGTGCCGCGCGGACGGAACTGGCGCCCCGTATTCCGCTTTTGCCTCGGACCACGCCGCTCTTCACCCTTCTGCCGAGAATGCCCTGCTCAAGCGGCCGCGCTCTTCACCGGAAAGAACCAGCCACTCGAAAGTGTGTCTTATGATGCACCCCATCGATAATAGAAGGGCCCTGCCTCCATGACCGACCTGCCCTCTGCCACCTCTCCTTCCTCCCGGCGCAGGCGGCGGCGCGGCGGCAGGCGTGCCCTGCGGATCGTGCTGCTGACGGTGGCCCTGCTCATCCTCGCCGCGGCCGGCGGAGGCTGGTGGGCGTACAGCCACCTCAACGGCAACATCGACAGTGTCGACCTCGACCAGGCCATCGGCGACAACCGCCCGAAGAAGGTCGTCGCGGGTGCGCAGAACCTCCTCGTGCTCGGCTCCGACTCCCGCGCCGGAGCCAACGGGGACCTCGACCACGGCGACGTGAGCGGGGCCCGCTCGGACACCGCCATGCTGGTGCACATACCCGAGGGCCGGTCCAAGGCCACCGCGGTGAGCATCCCGCGCGACACCCTGATCAGCCGGCCCGAATGCAAGGACGGCGACGGCAAGACCGTCAAGGCGGCCAACCGGGTCATGTTCAACTCGGTCTACTCGCTGGCCGGTCCGGCCTGCGTGGTCAAGACCGTGGAGCAGATGTCCGGCATCCGCGTGGACCACTTCGTCGAGGTCGACTTCGCCGGCTTCAAGGGCCTGGTGGACGCGCTCGGCGGGGTCACCGTCACCCTGGACAAGCCGATGAGCGGCGCGAAGGGCGGGCTCAAGCTCGACGCGGGCACGCACCGGCTGAACGGCACCGACTCGCTCAAGTTCGTCCGTACCCGCTACGGCTACGGGGACGGCAGCGACCTCGGGCGCATAGGCCTCCAGCAGCAGTTCATGATGGCGATGCTGTCGGAGATCAAGAAGCAGGACGCCCTCGGCAACCCGGCCCGGCTCTACAAGCTGGCCGACGCCGGTACGAAGTCGCTCACGACCGACTCCGACCTGGCCTCCCTCACCTCCCTGGCCGACTTCGCCCAGAGCATGAAGGGCGTGGACCCGGACACCATGGAGACGATCATGCTGCCGGTCGCCTACGACAAGGTGGACCCGAACCGCGTGATCGTCGCGGAACCGCAGGCGGGCAAGCTCTGGGAAGCCCTGCGCACCGACCAGAAGATCCCGGCGGAGGCCAAGAACTCCCCCGCCAAGGGCTGACGGCGCGCCGCACGACGAGCGGGCCGTACGGGAGAGTCTCCCGTACGGCCCGCTTTCGTACCTCGGCCCGTCGGCCCGTGCTGCTTCCCGTACCTCTAGTACTTCGCGTCCACGCCTTCCCGGCCGAGGCGGCTGTGGCTGCGGCCGTACAGGAAGTAGACGATGAAGCCGATGACCATCCAGATGCCGAAGCGGATCCAGGTCTCGGCCGGCAGGTTGAGCATCAGCCAGAGCGAGGCGGCGATCGACAGGATCGGGATCACCGGCACCCACGGGGTGCGGAACGCCCGGTGCAGGTCAGGGCGGGTCTTGCGCAGGATGATCACGCCGAGGGCGACGAGCACGAAGGCGAACAGCGTGCCGATGTTCACCAGTTCCGCGAGCTTCTCAAGGCTGGTGAAGCCCGCGACGATCGCGATGATCCCGCCGAGCAGCATGGTCGCGCGGTACGGGGTGCGGTACTTGGGGTGGGTCACGGAGAAGACGCGCGGCAGCAGTCCGTCACGGCTCATCGCGAAGAACACGCGGGTCTGGCCGAGCAGCAGGATCATGCTCACGGTGATCAGGCCGACGGCCGCGCCGAGACTGATGGCACCGGAGAAGAAGGGCTGGTTCACCGATTTGAAGGCTTCGGCCAGTGGCGCGGTCGGAGACATCTCCGAGTACTTCTGCATGCCGGTGACCACCAGCGTCACGGCGACGTAGAGGAAGGTGCAGATCAGCAGGGAGCCGAGGATGCCGCGCGGCATGTCCCGCTGGGGGTTCTTGGTCTCCTCCGCCGCGGTGGCCACGACGTCGAAGCCGATGAAGGCGAAGAAGATGAGGGAGGCCGCCGTGAAGATGCCCATGACGCCGAAGTTGGTGGGCGCGTAACCGAACATCAACTGGACCAGCGGCGCGTGCAGCCCGCTTCCCGCCTCCTGTGGCTGGGCCGGAGGGATGAACGGCGAGTAGTTGTCGGCCTTGATGAAGAACAGGCCCGCGACGATGACCAGCAGGACCACGAACACCTTGATGGCGACCACGATCGCCGTGATGCGCGCCGAGAGCTTCGTCCCGACGACCAGGATCACGGTCAGCACCAGGATCAGCAGGAAGGCCAGCAGGTCGAAGCTTCCTCCCGCGTCCGGCCCCTCCAGCGCCTTGGGCAGGTCCCAGCCCAGGTTGGTGTGCATCAGGTGGCGCACGTAGCCGGACCAGCCGACGGCGACGACGGCGGTGCCGAGCGCGAACTCCAGCACCAGGTCCCAGCCGATGATCCAGGCCGGCAGCTCACCGATCGAGGCGTACGAGAAGGTGTACGCCGATCCGGCCACCGGAACGGTGGACGCGAACTCGGCGTAGCAGAGCGCCGCGAGGGCGCAGACGATGCCCGCCGCCACGAAGGCGAGGGACGTGGCGGGTCCGGCGTTGTTCCGGGCCGCGATGCCCGTGAGGACGAAGATGCCGGTGCCGATGATGACACCCACACCGAAAACCGTCAGGTCCCAGGCGGAGAGCGACTTCCGGAGCGCGTGTTCCGGCTCCTCCGTGTCACGGATGGACTGCTCCACCGTCTTGGTGCGGAAGACGCTGTTCAGGTCCTTGCTCACCGACGCACCTCCGACAGGTGACGACGCACACGAACGGGCCGGGAGGCCCACCCCTCAAGGGTGATCTCCCGGCCCGTGACGTGCAACCGCGCGACCGGCCGTGAGCCGGTCACCGCCGGAGCTAGTCGACCGCGGCGGCCGGCTCGCTGTCGTAGCGCCCGTCCAGCTTGGCGACCAGGCCGGTGACCTGCCGGGCGATGTCCGGGGCGGTCAGACCGATCTCGGCCATGATCTCCTTGCGCAGCGCGTGGTCGAGGAAGCGCTGCGGGATGCCGAAGTCGCGCAGCGGTACGTCGACGCCCGCGTCGCGCAGGGCCTGTGCGACGGCGGAGCCCACACCGCCGGTGCGGCCGTTGTCCTCGACGGTGACGACCACGCGGTGCCGCTCCGCGAGCGGGGCCAGGGCCTCGTCCACGGGCTTGACCCAGCGGGGGTCGACGACGGTCGTGGAGATGCCCTGCTTGTCGAGCAGGTCGGCGATCTCCAGGCACATCGGGGCGAGCGCGCCGACCGAGACGAGCAGTACGTCCGGACGGGTGACCTCGACGCCCGGGGCGCGCAGTACGTCCATGCCGCCGATCCGGCCGACGGCCGGGACGGCCGGGCCGACGACGCCCTTGGAGTAGCGCACGACGGTCGGGGCGTCCTTGACCTCGACGGCCTCGCGCAGCTGGGCGCGCAGCTGCTCGGCGTCGCGCGGGGCGGCCAGGCGCAGGCCCGGGACGATCTGGAGGATGGACATGTCCCACATGCCGTTGTGGGAGGCGCCGTCGTCACCGGTCACGCCGGCGCGGTCCAGGACGAAGGTGACCCCGCACTTGTGCAGGGCGACGTCCATCAGGACCTGGTCGAAGGCGCGGTTGAGGAAGGTCGCGTAGACCGCGAAGACCGGGTGGACGCCGCCGGTGGCCAGGCCCGCCGCCGAGGTGGCGGCGTGCTGCTCGGCGATGCCGACGTCGTAGATCCGGTCCGGGAAGGCCTCGGCGAACTTGTTGAGGCCGACCGGGTGGAGCATCGCGGCGGTGATGCCGACGATGTCCGCCCGCTCGTGGCCGAGCTTGACCATCTCGTCGGCGAAGACGGAGGTCCAGCTGGCCGCGGCGGTCTTGACCGGCAGGCCGGTGTCCGGGTGGATGACGCCGACCGCGTGGAAGCGGTCGGCCTCGTGCTCCAGGGCCGGGGTGTAGCCGCGGCCCTTCTGGGTGAGGCAGTGCACGATGACCGGGCCGCTGAAGCGCTTGGCGCGCTGCAGGGCGGACTCCAGGGCCTCGATGTCGTGGCCGTCGATCGGGCCGATGTACTTCAGGCCCAGGTCCTCGAACATGCCCTGCGGGGCGATGAAGTCCTTGAGGCCCTTCTTGGCGCCGTGCAGGGTCTCGAAGAGCGGCTTCCCGACGACCGGGGTGCGCTCCAGGAGCTCCTTGCCGCGGGCCAGGAAGCGCTCGTAGCCGTCCGTGGTGCGCAGGGTGGCCAGGTGGTTCGCGAGGCCGCCGATGGTGGGGCCGTACGAGCGCTCGTTGTCGTTGACCACGATGACCAGCGGGCGGTCCTTGGCGGCGGCGATGTTGTTCAGCGCCTCCCAGGCCATGCCGCCGGTCAGCGCGCCGTCGCCGATGACGGCGGCGACGTGGTGGTCCTCGCGGCCGAGCACCTCGTTGGCCTTGGCCAGGCCGTCGGCCCAGCCCAGAACGGTGGAAGCGTGCGAGTTCTCGATGACGTCGTGGTCGGACTCGGCGCGCGAGGGGTAGCCGGAGAGGCCGCCCTTGCTGCGCAGGCCGCCGAAGTCCTGGCGGCCCGTGAGCAGCTTGTGGACGTAGGCCTGGTGGCCGGTGTCGAAGAGGACCTTGTCCTTGGGCGAGTCGAAGACCCGGTGCAGGGCGATCGTCAGTTCGACCACCCCGAGGTTGGGGCCGAGGTGCCCGCCGGTCTTGGAGACGGCGTCGACGAGGAAGGACCTGATCTCGGCGGCGAGCTGGTCGAGCTCCTCCTGGCTGAGCCGGTCCAGATCGCGCGGTCCCTTGATGCGGGTCAGCAGCACCCGTGCCTCCTTGCAGTTGCTTGCTGGTCTGTCGAGTCTAATGTTCCGCTCGCGGCGGTGGTCATCGGGCGGTCCCTGGTGGGTCACGCCTTTGTCATACATCTACACGGCACCGCTCGGTCACACATCCCAAACGGGCGTATACCCGCACAGTCGTACGCACATATGTACGCACGGATGCCCGGCGCCACACGAAGTGGCGCCGGGCACTGTGACCGGTCTTACCGCAGCGGGCGCGGTGTCAGGCGCGTCCGGCCGTCTTCTGGGTCTTGCGGGTGACCGAGTCGATCACCACGGTGGCCAGCAGCACCGCACCGGTGATCATGTACTGGATCGGGGTGGCGATGCCCTGGAGAGCCAGACCGTACTGGATCGAGGTGATGACCATGACACCGAGGAGGGCGTTCCAGGTCCGGCCCCGGCCGCCGAAGAGGCTGGTGCCGCCGATCACGGCCGCCGCGATCACGTTCATCAGCAGGTCGCCGGCGCCGGCGCTCTGGTTGGCCGCCGCGATCTTGGAGGCCCAGAACAGTCCGCCGATGGCGGCGAAGGTGCCCGCGATGGCGAAGACCGTGATGCGGATGCCGGTGACGTTGATGCCCGCGCGCCGGGAGGCCTCGACGCTGCCGCCGAGCGCGAAGATGCTGCGTCCGAACGAGGTGCGGCGCAGGACGAAGTCCGTGCCGACCAGCACGAGCACGAAGAGCACCACCGCGAGCGGGAGGCCCTTGTACTGGTTGAACACCGCGGCGGGGCCGAAGGTGAACAGGGCCAGCAGGCCCGTGCGCAGCGCGATCTCGCTCACGGGGCGGGACGGGACCCCGGCGGCCTCGCGGCGCCGGTTGTCGAAGTAGCTGGCCAGGAAGTACCCGATCACCGCGACCGCGGCGAGGCCGTAGCCGGCCGCCACGTCCGTGAAGAAGTACGTGGTGAGCTGGCCCACCGGACCGTCGGGGTCGATGTTGATCGTGCCGTTGCTGCCGAGGATCTGCAGCATGGCGCCGGACCAGAAGAGCAGGCCGGACAGGGTGACCGCGAAGGCCGGTGCGCCGATCCTGGCGAAGAAGAAGCCGTGGATTGCGCCGATCAGGGCGCCGGCGGCGACCGCCGCCAGGATCGACACCCACTGGTTGACCCCGTGGGTGACGGCCAGGACGGCGAAGAGGGCACCCGAGACACCGCTGACGGAGCCGACCGAGAGGTCGATCTCGCCGAGCAGGAGCACGAAGATGATGCCCACGGCCATCATGCCGGTGGCGACCATCGTGATCGCGATGTTGGTCAGGTTCTCCGGGGACAGGAAGTTCGCGTTCAGTCCCTGGAAGATGCCGCAGATGACGATCAGGCCGATGACGACCGGGACGGAGCCCAGGTCGCCGGCCTTCATCTTGCGGCCGAACTCGCTCAGGTAGCCGGACAGGCCCTGCTCGCGCACGAGCAGGCGCGGGTCCACCGCGGGGATGGCGTCCGCCGGGGCGGCGGGGTTGGCCAGCTTGGCCACCTCTTCCGCCGAGGTGTGGTGTTCGGTGCTCACTTGCCGGCCTCCCCGGTGCGGGCCGCGCGGCGGGTCACGGCGTTGTCCGTGGCACCCGTGATGGCGGAGATGATCTCTTCCTGCGACGTGTCCTTGACGTTGAAGACGCCGTTGTTGCGGCCCAGCCGCAGAACCGCCACCTTGTCGGCGACGGCCTTCACATCGGCCATGTTGTGGCTGATGAGGATGACGGCGTGGCCGCGCTCGCGCAGCCGCTCCACCAGGTCGAGGACCTGTGCGGTCTGCTCGACGCCGAGGGCCGCCGTGGGCTCGTCGAGGATGACGAGCTTGGGCTCGCCGAGCATCGAACGGGCGATCGCCACGGTCTGGCGCTGACCGCCGGAGAGCGAGGCGATGGGGATGCGGACACTGGGGATCCGGATGGACAGGGTGGTCAGGAGCTCGCGGGCGCGGCGCTCCATCTCGACCTCGTCCAGGACACCGCGGCGCTTGAGCTCGCGACCCAGGAAGAGGTTGCCGACGACATCGATGTTGTCGCACAGCGCGAGGTCCTGGTAGACCGTCGCGATGCCCAGGTTCTGGGCGTCGTGGGGCTTGCTGATCGAGACCGGCTTGCCTTCCCACTCGATGACTCCGTCATCGATGGGGTGGACGCCGGCGATCGTCTTGACGAGCGTGGACTTGCCGGCGCCGTTGTCGCCGACCAGGGCGACCACCTCGCCGGAATGGATCTCGAGCTCTACGTCGGTGAGCGCCTGGACGGCACCGAATCGCTTCGAGACCCCTCGCAACGCCAGCACGGGCGCAGCGGACACATGAACCATCTCCTTCGCCGCCTGACCGGCGGGGATGTCGTGCAGTAAGTGCAGGAGCGGGGTGGGGTGGGGGAAATCGTTTCTGCCCGGCGCCCCGCGGGTGGCGGGGAAGGAGGGGGCGGGGCGCCGGGCAGGCGCGGGGGTCCCGGTGTCCGGAGGCCGCGGGGGCGGGCCTCCGGCCGGCGGGACGACGGGGCCTGGGTGAGGCCCGGGGCCCGGGTGGGCCCGGAGGGCCTACTTCAGGCCGAGGGTGGTGCAGGCGGCCGCGTACTTGTCGGTGCAGATCTCGTCGGCCGTGTAGACACCGTCCTTGATGACAGTGTCCTTGATGTTGTTCTTCGTCAGCGAGACGACGGGGACCAGGACCGAGGGGATGCCCTTGGTGGTGGGGCTGTCGACCTTGGAGGTGGTGACACCGTCGAGCTTCTCGCCCTTGGCGAGCGCGACGGCCATCTTCGCGGCGGCCTCGGCCTCGGGGGCGTACGGCTTGTAGACGCTCATGAACTGCTCGCCCGCGACGATGCGCTGCACTCCGGCGAGTTCCGCGTCCTGGCCGGTGACCGGGGGCAGCGGGTCCATGCCGGCCGCCTTGAGGGCGGTGATGATGCCGCCGGCCATGCCGTCGTTGGCGGAGTAGACGCCGACGATCTTGTCCTTGCCCAGCGCGGAGATGGCGCCCGCCATGTTGGTGTTGGCGTTCTCCGGCTTCCACTCCTTGGTGTCGTACTCCTTGCCGATGGTCACCTTGCCATCGAGGACGGAGTGCGCGCCCTTCTTGAAGAGGGCGGCGTTCGGGTCGGTGACCGAACCGTTCATCATGACGATCTGGCCGGATCCGGCCTTGTCGCCCAGGGCCTCCAGAAGGGCCTTGCCCTGGACCTTGCCGACCTCTTCGTTGTCGAAGGAGGTGTAGGCGTCGATCGGACCCTCGGCGAGGCGGTCGTAGGCCACGACGGGGATGCCCGCCTCCTTGGCCTTCTTGACCGAGCCGGCGATGGCCTTGGAGTCCACCGCGTCGACGACGAGGACGTTCACCTTGTTGGTGATCATCGTGTCGACCTGGGAGTTCTGCGTGGTCGCGTCCTGCTTGGCGTTGGCGTAGACCACCTCGGCCTTGCCGCCGGTGAGTTCGGCGACCTTCTTCTCGAAGAGCGGCTTGTCGAACTTCTCGTAACGCGCGGTCTGGTTCTCCGGCAGCAGCAGACCGATCTTGATCGCGCCACCCGCGGCGGCGGAGCCGGACTCCTTCGGCTTCTCGCCGGCCTCCTTGGCGCTGCCACAGGCGGCAAGGGAAGCGGCCATGGCGGTGGCGGCAACGGCAACGGCGGCTCTGCGCATACGCGTGTTCATTTCCTGAACCTCCCTGACGAGGCCGCAACATTGCGGCCGAGGTGGACGTGAGTCAACCTCGGCCGCAGTTTGCCGTCAAGGAGTGAATCCTTAACGAGATGACAACGGTGCCATCCGTTATCTAACTGAAGGCAAGAGCTTGAGGGTCGGCGAACCGGCCAGAAGGGTCGAATCGCCCATCTCGCTCAGCACCAGGGCCAGCGCCCCCAGCACCTCGGCCCGGCCGCCCAACGACCCCGTGAGCACGGAGAGTTGACGTGCCGCGCTGGGGATCGCGTATCTCCCCACGGACTCGCGTATGGGGGCCAGGATCAGCTCACCGGCCTCCGCCAGCGAACCGCCGAGCACCACACGGCTGGGATTGAGGACGTTGCACAGGTTCGCGACACCACTACCCACATGGCGGCCCACGTCGGCGATCACGCGCCGGCAGCCCGGGTCGCCCTCCCGGGCCAGCTCGACCACGCGCTCCATGGTGAGCTCGGGCCCGTGCGTGCTCTGCAGCAGCGGCAGTACGTACCGGGCCGCCGCGAAGGTCTCCAGGCAGCCGCGGTTGCCGCAGCGGCAGACCGGGCCCGACTCGTCCAGGGTGATGTGCCCGATCTCGCCGGCGGTGCCGCCGGGCCCCCGGTAGATCTGCCCGTTGATCACGAGGCCGGCGCCGACGCCGCTCGCCACCTTGATGTACGCGAGGTCCTTGACCCCCCGGCCGCTCCCCCACACCAGCTCCCCGAGCGCTCCGAGGTTGGCGTCGTTGTCCACGTACACGGGCACGCCGAGGCGCTGCGAGAGCTCCTGGCGCGGGTTGATGCCGGCCCACCCCGGCAGGATCGCGGTGGAGCCCAGGGTCCCGGACTCCACGTCGATGGGGCCGGGCACGCCGAGCCCGACGCCGATGACCTTCTCCAGGCCCACCCCGATGCCCGCGATCAGCTCTCCGACCAGTGCTTCCGCCCGGTCGAAGCCGTCCGCCCAGGAGGCGTCCACGTCCAGCGGGGCCGACTCCTCGGCCAGGACCTGGTGGGCGAGGTTGCCGACGGCCACCCGCAGGTGGGTGTGGCCGAAGTCCACGCCGATCACGATGCCCGCGTCACCGCTGAGGGAGACGCTGCGCGCCCGCCGGCCGCCGGCCGAGGTGTCCGTGACCTCGACGGTCCCACCGTCCTTGAGCTCGCGGACGATGTTGGAGACCGTGGCCGCCGACAGTCCGGTGGACCGGGCGATCTCCGCCTGGGTCAGCGAACCCGCGAGCCGCACCGCCCGCACGACCCGTTCGAGATTCGCGCGGTGCAGTGAAGACTGCGATCCGGGAGTCTGCACGACTCATCCACTCCTGCCCATTAGCGACGGCTGACCGTCGCCCCCCGAGCCGGCGGTCGCGGCTTGGTGCTCCGAGACCCCGGCGTCTCTCCAACTTGTGAACCTTAAGTCGAGCCTTTGGCCCTCCAGACGTCAAGAGGCTGACACAGAACGAATCGGTCACTACCGGTCATAAGTATGAGAGACATCCCTCTGGATCGTGTTACGGTCGCTGAGGCAACCGGTTCTCTGCGGCTTTTCGGCCGGATCGGGTGCCCCGTGATGACGGCGCTACGCAAGGAGGTGTTCGGGATGAGTCCCGATCGAAGTCTTTGCAGCGCTCTCGTCGGCTGACCTGATCAGCTGATCTCGTCTCCCTTCTCCCCCTTCCTTTCCTTCCGCATGCCCCGGCGCCCCCGCCCGGCATGCGTCATCCATGCCCATCGGCGTGCCCGACGGCCTGTCGCGCCGTCCCGCGCCGACCCATGATCACTCCACGTGACCGCGCGGCTTCGCGCTGCCCGGACGCGCTGGAGGGAGGTATTCGTCATGACCATGCTCACCCCCCGTACCCCGACCAAGCTCGCACCGCCGGGCAAGGGCCGCCGCGAGCGCAAGGCCGCCGAGCTGGAGACCCGTACCCGGCTCGCCGGAGAGCAGCTCGCGGGCTTCAGCTCCCGCCCCGGCGTCTCGGTCCTCCAGGAGCTCGGCGCCACCCGCAGCGGTCTCACACACGCCGAGGCGGCCCTGCGCCTGGAGCGGCACGGCGCCAACGTCGTCGCCCACGAGCGCGCCCCGCGCTGGTGGTTGCAGCTGGCGAAGGCGTTCTGGAACCCCTTCATCGGCGTCCTCGTCTTCCTCGCCGCCGTCATGTGGTGGCAGGACCCGGCCGATCCGGGCGTCGTCATCCTCTCCGTGATGGTGGCCGTCAGCGGACTGCTGCGCTTCTGGCAGGAGTTCCGCTCCGGCCGGGCCGCCGACGCGCTGAAGAAGCTCGTCACCACCACCTGCGCGGTGCAGCGCCGGGCCGGCAGCGGCTCGGCGCCGACCACCTTCGAGGTGCCCATGGACCAGGTGGTCCCGGGCGACGTGGTGAAGCTGGCCGCCGGCGACCTGATCCCGGCCGACCTGCGGCTCATCACCTCCAAGGACCTGATGGTCGGCCAGGCCGCGCTGTCCGGCGAGTCCCTGCCGGTCGCGAAGGCCGACACGCGTGCGGACGACCGGGGCCAGTCCGAGACCGCCGACCCGGTCGAGGCCGACAACCTCTGCCTGATGGGCACCTCGGTCACCTCCGGCACCGCCACCGGCGTGGTCGTCGCCACCGGCGCCGACACCTACTTCGGCTCGATGGCCGGATCGCTGGTCGGCGAGCGCCCGCAGACCAACTTCGACAACGGTGTGCGCAAGGTCAGCTTCCTGCTGATCCGCTTCATGCTGGTCATGGTCCCGGTCGTGTTCGCGATCAACGGCCTCACCAAGGGCGACTGGGACGAGGCCTTCCTCTTCGGCATCGCCGTCGCCGTCGGCCTGACCCCCGAGATGCTGCCGATGGTGGTCTCCGCCAACCTGGCGCGCGGCGCGGTCGCCATGTCCCGGCACAAGGTCGTCGTCAAGCGCCTCAACGCGATCCAGAACCTGGGCGCCATGGACGTCCTCTGCACGGACAAGACCGGCACCCTCACCGAGGACCGGATCGTCCTGGACCGCTACCTGGACGTGCACGGCAACGAGGACGACGAGGTCCTGGAGTACGGGTACCTCAACTCGCACTTCCAGACCGGTCTGAAGAACCTGATGGACCAGGCGGTCGTCAACCGCGTGGACGAGGCCGAGGAGGTTGTCGTCGACGCACGGTTCTCGATGGTCGACGAGATCCCCTTCGACTTCGCCCGCCGCCGGATGTCCGTGGTCCTGGACCGCAACGGCAGCGTGGGCGCGGTCGGCCGCCCCGAGCACGTCATGATCACCAAGGGCGCGGTGGAAGAGGTCCTGGACCTGTGCACCCACATGCGGGACCGCGGCGGGAAGGTCGAGCTCACCGCGCAGCTGCGCGCCCACGTCACCCGCATCGCCGAGGAGAACAACCGCCGGGGCCTGCGCGTCCTCGCCGTCGCCACCCGCACGGTGAGCACCCCGCGCGAGACCTACTCCGTCGCGGACGAGGACCGGCTGACCCTGGTCGGCTTCCTCGCCTTCCTCGACCCGCCGAAGGCCGACGCCGCCCGCGCCCTGCAGGCCCTGGCCGACAAGGGCGTCGCGGTCAAGGTCGTCACCGGCGACAACGACCTGGTGGCCGCCCGGGTCTGCGCGGACGTCGGCATCGACGTCGGGCACGTGGTGCTCGGCACCGAGATCGACCCCCTCGACGACACGGCGCTGCGCGCGCTGGCCGCCCGTACGACCGTCTTCGCCAAGGTGAACCCCGTCCAGAAGGCCCGCATCGTACGGGCCCTGCAGGCCGAGGGGCACACCGTCGGCTTCCTCGGGGACGGCATCAACGACGCCGCCGCGCTGCGCGACGCCGATGTCGGCATCTCCGTCGACACCGCGGTCGACATCGCCAAGGAATCGGCGGACATCATCCTGCTGGAGAAGGACCTGACCGTCCTGGAGCAGGGCGTGATCCAGGGCCGGACCACCTTCGGCAACACGATCAAGTACATCAAGATGACGGCCTCGTCGAACTTCGGCAACGTCTTCTCGGTCCTGGTGGCGAGCGCGTTCATCCCGTTCCAGCCGATGCTCGCGATCATGCTGCTGGTGCAGAACCTGGTCTACGACATCGCCCAGCTGGCCACGCCGTGGGACCGGATGGACGAGGAGTACCTGCGCAAGCCCCGCAACTGGGACGCCAAGGGCATCGGCCGGTTCATGGTCTGCATCGGCCCGATCAGCTCGATCTTCGACATCGCGATGTTCGTGATCATGTGGAACGTGTTCGCGGCCGACAGCGAGGCGCACCAGGCGCTGTTCCAGTCCGGCTGGTTCATCGAGGGGCTGCTCTCGCAGACCCTGATCGTCCACATGATCCGTACCCGGAAGATCCCCTTCATCCAGTCCCGCGCCTCCTGGCCGGTGATGGTGATGACCGTGCTCGCGGTGCTGACCGGGCTGTACCTGCCCTTCTCGCCGCTGGCCGGCTCGCTGGGCTTCGTGCCCCTGCCGGCGGGCTACTTCCCGTGGCTGATCGGCGTGCTGCTGGCGTACTGCACGCTCACGCAGCTCCTGAAGACCCTGTACATCCGCAAGTTCGGCACCTGGCTGTAGAGCGCCGCACGGAAGGAGGGGGAGCCGATGCTGCTCGACGAATGGGAGATGGCCGGGCACCTGGCCGCCGCGCTCGGCTTCGGAGCGGCGATCGGCCTGGAGCGGCAGTGGCGCGCCCGGATGGCCGGACTGCGGACGAACGCCCTGGTGGCGGGCGGTGCGGCGCTGTTCGTGCTGCTCTCGCAGTACGGGTTCATCGGCGCCGTCTCGGAGGTCCAGTACGACGGCTCCCGGGTCGCCGCCCAGATCGTGTCGGGCATCGGCTTCCTCGGCGCCGGCGTGATCATGCGCGACGGGCTGAGCGTACGGGGCCTGAACACGGCCGCCACCCTGTGGTGCTCGGCGGCCGTGGGCTGCCTGGCCGGCACCGGGATGTTCGTCCTGGCCGCCTTCGGCACGGCGGGCGTGGTGGGGGCCAACCTCCTGCTGCGCCCGCTGGGCCGGCGCCTCGACCGCGAACCGCGCGGCGGGGCGGAGGTGGCCACCGACTTCCACTTCGAGGCCGTGTGCCTGGAGGCGGAGGAGGCGCACATCCGCCGCCGGCTGGTCGACGCGCTGGGCCGGCCGGGCTACGCGCTGCGCTCGATCCGCAGCCAGGACGGCCCGGAGGCCGGCCTGGTGACGGTGTCCGCGCTGCTGACCGCCGAAGGGGCGGCGGGGGGCCGGATGCTGGAGGAAGCGGTCAGCAACCTCTCGCTCGACCCCTCCGTCTCGGCGGTCAGCTGGTCGGTCGTGCCCGACCCGACGGCCTCCTCAGGATGAGCGGGGCGGCTACTTGAGGGTGGCCGAGGTCAGACCGGCCTGGATCTGCCGCTGGAAGGACAGGTAGACCACGAGCATCGGGATCATCGCGATGGTGACGCCGGCGAACAGCACCGGCAGGTCCGTCTCGTACCCCATCTGGTACTGCAGCTGGATCAGGCCCTGGGTGAGCATGTAGCGCTCGGGGTCCGATCCGGTCTGCGGCTGCATCAGGACGGAGGGCAGGATGTACTGGTTCCACTGGCCCAGGACATTGAATATCCCGACGCTGATCAGGCCGGGCTTGGCCATCGGCAGCATCACCTGGAAGAAGATCCGGGTGTCGGAGGCCCCGTCGATCACCGCCGCCTCGTGCACGGCCGTCGGCAGCGTGCGGAAGAACGAGTGCATGAAGAAGACGGTGAAGGGCATCGAGTAGGCGACGTACACCAGGATCAGCCCCTGGTACGTGTTGAGCATGTCCAGGCGCTTGACCATGAAGAACAGCGGGACGAGCGCGAGGAACACGGGGAACATGGCCCCGCTGACGAAGAAGTAGTAGAAGAGCCGGTTCCCCGGGAACGGGTAGCGGGCCAGCACGTACGCCGCCATCGAGCCGAGCAGCATGGTCAGCGGGACCGAGAACACCATCACGATCAGCGTGTGGGCGAAGTAGTCGCCGATGCCCTTGTCCCAGGCCCGGGAGAAGGCGTCGAAATGCCAGTTGGACGGCCAGCTGAGGGCCGAGCCGCCGATCTGGGCGTCGGTCTTGAACGAGCCGAGCGCCAGCCAGATCAGGGGCAGGACGATCAGTATCGCCCAGACGGCGAGGAACCCGTGGGAGAAGACGTTCAGCACCATGCCGTCGGAGGCGCTCCTCGCGCCCTCCTTGGGCCGGCCGCTGCCGCCGGACCGCTCGGCCGAAGGCTCGCCCGGCGCCTTGATCACTGTGGTCATCTTGGTCTCCCGCTCAGAACTCGATGCGCTCGCGGCGGGTGGCGCGCAGCGTGACGACGGAGAGGATCATGGTCAGGACGAGCATGACCACGCCCATGGCGCAGGCGTAGCCGCTCTTGCCGAAGTAGAGGAAGTTGCGCATCAGCACCGTGGCCATGACCTCGCTGTGGTGGTCGGGACCGCCGCCGAACTGGCCGGAAGTCATGGTCGACACCAGCACGAACATGTCCATGGCGGCGATGCCCAGGTAGACCGCGGAGGTCTGCACGGAGTCCCACAGCAGGGGCAGCGTGACCTTGAGGAAGGTCTGGGCGCGCCCGGCTCCGTCGAGCAGGGCGGCCTCGTAGATGTCCTTGGGCACGGACTGCATGGCGGCCGAGAAGAGGACCAGGTAGAAGCCGACCCCGTGCCAGACCACCACCAGGAGCAGGCACCACAGCACGAGGTTCGGCTGATTGAGCCATTCGACGGGGTGGGCCGGGTCCACCAGGCCCAGCTTGGTGAGGAATCCGTTCAGCAGGCCGCCCTCGTCGCTGCGGTACACCGCGCCGAACAGCACGGCGAGGATGGCGAGGGACAGCACCTGCGGGAAGAAGTAGACGATCTTGTAGACGGAGGAGCCGCGGACGCCGCGGACCCCGCCCGCTCCGCTGCGCCCTCCCGCGTTCACCATGAAGGCGAAGAAGAGGGCCAGCAGGATGGTGACGGTCGGGACGAACACCAGGAGCAGCAGGTTGTGCCACAGGGCTCCGCGGAAGACCTCGTCCTTCATCAGCGCGGAGTAGTTGTCCAGGCCGACGAAGTCGAACGTGGGCGACTGTCCGGACCAGTTGGTGAAGGAGTATCCGAACGTCTGGATGTACGGCCAGATGACGAAAGTCAGGTACAGCGCGAGCGGCAGGATGAGGAAGCCGGCGATGAAGCCGATCCTTCCCTTGCCCTGGGCTACTTGGCTCATGGTGTCCGCCCCTTGGACGATGTCAGCTGCGGTGGTTGTTCTTGGCGTTCGGGTCCTTGGCAGCCTTGTCTACCGCAGCCTGGGCCCGCTTGATCCATTCCTTTGGCTGGATCCGCTTGGCCATCAGCTCATTGGACGCGTTCTGGATCTCGGTGTCCATTTCGCTGTACCAGTCGGGGTACAGGTAGTTGAAGGTGTTCGTCCCGGCCGCCTTGACGGCCGCGACGGCCGAGGCCGTGCCCGGGCGCAGCTTGACGTTCGGGTCGACGCCGTCCTTGACCACGGTCAGGGAGTTCGCCTGCTGGGCGAAGAGGGTCGACCATTCGCGGGACAGCATCGAGCGGAGGAACTCCAGGCCGCCGGCCTTGTTGGCGGCCTTCTCCGGGACGATGAAGGGCTCGCCGGCGCCGGCCCGGATGGCCTCGAAGGGAAGCTTGCTGTCGGCGAGCGTCGGCACCGGCAGGAACTTCATGTCGAAGTCCTCCGGGGTCTGCTTGAGCTGTTCGTTCTCCAGCCAGGAGCCGGAGGGGATGAAGGCCGCCTTGTACTGGTTCCAGGCGGTCTGGGACTCCGTGTGGGTGAGGCCGTTGGTGCCGGCCATCAGCAGGTCCTTCTCGACGACCTCGTAGACCGCCTCGACGGCGGCGAGGGCGGCGGGGTTGCCCTCGAAGGCGTTCGGCTCCAGGTTGTCGATCGCCTTCATGGCCTCCAGACCGCCCTTCTTGGCGATCAGGTCCATGATGACGACGTTGATGTAGTACGGGTACTTGCCCTGGTGGGCGAGTCCGCCGATGCCCGCGGCCTTGGCCTTGGTGCAGATGTCCAGGAACTCGTCCCAGGTCTTCGGCTCCGCCCAGCCCTTCTCCTTGAAGAGCTTGCCCGAGTACCAGAAGCCGAACACGGTGTAGACGTAGTAGAGGGCGACGAACTTGCCGCCCTGGGTGCCCTGTTCGACGGTGCCGGGGATGAGCATGTCCCGGACCTTCTTGGCCGGGTCGTCCAGCGAGGGCGCGTCGAGCACCGGGGTGAGCTCGGCGAGCTGGCCGCCCTTGGCGAGGACGTCGACCTTGATCTGCTGGGCGCCGGAGTCGTCGATGACGTCCGGCGGGTTGCCTCCGTTGAAGCGGGGCTGGAGCTTGGCGGCGATCTCCTGGGTGCCCAGGTGGGAGCTGGTGGTGCCCCACTTCTTGTCGAAGGCGGCCTCCCAGGCCTTCGCGTAGTCGTCGCCGAACCCGCCCTTGAAGACGACGACGTCGAGCTTGCCGCCCTTGGCGACGCCGAACGGGTTCTCCTTGGTCACCGCACCCTTGTCGGGTCCCTTCGTGGAGGTGTCCTCGCCGCCGGAGGCGCAGGCGGACAGGAAGCTCATCGTGGGCACCGAGATCAGTCCCAGTGCCGCGGAGCGCTTGATCAGGTCACGGCGGCCGATGCCCTCACCAGTGGATCCCATGCTCATGTCCTCGCCTTCGTCAGAAGTGTGAAGGAGGTCGGGACTCGACGAATGCCCGTGGTCACCGCACTTACGGACGTCACCGCAGGTCCCCACCATCCCCCGGTCCGGTGCCGCTCGAACGCGATGATCCGGACGAGGCACAGGTATAGTCCACTTCCGTTCATGTGAGCAAGATCATGCACACGGTTGTCCGTCAGCTTTTCCGAGTTGAGACCTCCTCGAAACCTCGTCCCGTCCGGAAAGCCGAAAAGGGCCGCATCCCCGTGACGGGGATACGGCCCTTTCGGTGGTGCTGAGACCGTCAGCCTCGGATGAGGTTGCGGAGCACGTACTGCATGATGCCGCCGTTGCGGTAGTAGTCCGCCTCACCGGGGGTGTCGATGCGGACGACCGCGTCGAACTCGACACCGGTGTCGGTGGTGACCTTGACGGTGCGCGGGGTGGTGCCGTTGTTCAGCTCCTCCACACCGGTGAAGGAGAAGGTCTCCTCGCCGGTGAGGCCCAGCGCGGCCGCCGAGGCGCCCTCCGGGAACTGCAGCGGGAGCACGCCCATGCCGATGAGGTTCGAGCGGTGGATGCGCTCGTAGGACTCGGCGATGACGGCCTTGACGCCGAGCAGCGCGGTGCCCTTGGCGGCCCAGTCGCGGGACGAGCCCGAGCCGTACTCCTTGCCCGCCAGGATGACCAGCGGGATGCCGGCGGCCTGGTAGTTCTGGGAGGCGTCGTAGATGAACGCGACCGGCGCGCCCTCGACGGTGAAGTCGCGGGTGAAGCCGCCCTCGGTGCCCGGCGCGATCTGGTTGCGCAGGCGGATGTTGGCGAAGGTACCGCGGATCATGACCTCGTGGTTGCCGCGGCGGGAACCGTACGAGTTGAAGTCGCGGCGCTCGACGCCGTGCTCGGTGAGGTACTTGCCGGCCGGGGTGTCGGCCTTGATCGCACCGGCCGGGGAGATGTGGTCGGTGGTGACCGAGTCGCCCAGCTTCGCCAGCACGCGCGCGCCGGCGATGTCGGAGACCGGGGTGGTCTCCATCGTCATGCCCTCGAAGTAGGGGGGCTTGCGGACGTAGGTGGACTGCGGGTCCCACTCGAAGGTGTTGCCGGTCGGGATCGACAGCGCCTGCCACTGGGCGTCGCCCGCGAAGACGTCCTGGTAGGACTTGCTGAACATGTCCTCGCCGATGGCGTTCGCCACGACGTCGTTGACCTCGGCCTCGGACGGCCAGATGTCCTGGAGGAAGACCGGCTTGCCGTCGGTGTCGATGCCGATGGCGTCCTTGGTGATGTCCACCTTCATGGAGCCCGCGATGGCGTACGCGACGACCAGCGGCGGGGAGGCCAGGTAGTTCATCTTGACGTCGGGGTTGATGCGGCCCTCGAAGTTGCGGTTGCCCGAGAGGACCGAGGTGACCGCGAGGTCGTGCTCGTTGATCGCCTTCGAGATCTCCTCGTCCAGCGGACCGGAGTTGCCGATGCAGGTGGTGCAGCCGTACCCGACGAGGTTGAAGCCCATCTTGTCGAGGTACGGGGTCAGGCCGGCCTTGTCGAAGTAGTCGGTGACGACCTTCGAGCCCGGGGCCAGGGTGGTCTTGACCCACGGCTTGCGGGACAGGCCCTTCTCGACCGCCTTCTTGGCCACGAGCGCCGCGGCGACCATGACGTAGGGGTTCGAGGTGTTGGTGCAGGAGGTGATCGCGGCGACGGTGACGGCGCCGTGGTCGATCTCGAAGGAGGTGCCGTCGGCCAGGGTGACCTGGGTCGGGCGGGTCGGCACGCCGTTGGCGGCGGCCGGGGCGTCGGACGCCGGGAAGGACTCCTTGCCGGCCTCCTCGTCCTCGCTGACGTAGTTGCGCACGTCCTGCGCGAACTGCTCGGCGGCGTTGGCCAGGACGATGCGGTCCTGCGGGCGCTTCGGGCCGGCGATGGAGGGGACGACCGTGGAGAGGTCGAGCTCGAGCTTCTCGGAGAAGTCCGGCTCGGCGGCCGGGTCGAGCCACAGGCCCTGCTCCTTGGCGTACGCCTCGACGAGCGCGACCTGCTGGGCGTCGCGGCCGGTCAGGCGCAGGTACTTCAGGGTCTCGCCGTCGATCGGGAAGATCGCGGCGGTGGAGCCGAACTCCGGCGACATGTTGCCGATGGTGGCGCGGTTCGCCAGCGAGGTGGCGGCGACGCCCTCGCCGTAGAACTCGACGAACTTGCCGACGACGCCGTGCTTGCGGAGCATCTCGGTGATCGTCAGCACGAGGTCGGTGGCGGTGGTGCCGGTGGGCAGCTCGCCCGTCAGCTTGAAGCCCACGACGCGCGGGATCAGCATGGAGACCGGCTGGCCGAGCATCGCGGCCTCGGCCTCGATGCCGCCGACGCCCCAGCCCAGCACGCCCAGGCCGTTGACCATGGTGGTGTGCGAGTCGGTGCCGACGAGGGTGTCGGGGTACGCCTGGCCGTTGCGAACCATGACCGTGCGGGCCAGGTGCTCGATGTTGACCTGGTGGACGATGCCGGTGCCCGGCGGGACGACCTTGAAGTCGTCGAAGGCGGTCTGACCCCAGCGCAGGAACTGGTAGCGCTCCTTGTTGCGGCCGTACTCCAGCTCGACGTTCTGCGCGAAGGCGTCCTTCGTGCCGAACTTGTCGGCGATGACCGAGTGGTCGATGACCATCTCGGCGGGCGAGAGCGGGTTGATCTTCGCCGGGTCGCCGCCGAGGGCCTTCACGGCCTCACGCATGGTGGCGAGGTCCACGACGCAGGGAACGCCGGTGAAGTCCTGCATGATCACGCGGGCCGGCGTGAACTGGATCTCCTCGCTGGGCTGGGCCTGCGAGTCCCAGTTCCCGAGCGACCGGATGTGGTCGGCGGTGATGTTCGCGCCGTCCTCGGTGCGGAGCAGGTTCTCCAGCAGCACCTTCAGGCTGTAGGGAAGGCGGGCAGCGCCCTCAACCTTGTCCAGCCGGAAGATCTCGTACGACTCGTCGCCCACCTGCAGCGTGCTGCGGGCGTCGAAGCTGTTCGCCGACACGACAGTCTCCTTCATGCATGAAATTCGCGCGTTTTACCGCAATCCTGCCGCCACGCCCTGTGGCCAATCCGCTAAGGTAAGGCTAAGTTAGGTGAGCCTTACCAGCAGGGGCGGCTGCGGTACGCCTTCGGCAGATATCTCGATGTCGAGATAACTCTAGTGCATTGCCGCGCCCTGGTCATGCACGGCATGGGCCAGATCACAGCGAAGGCGTGCCCGGAGCCGCGCCGGGAGCCGTCCGCGGCGCCGGAAGGGAAGACGTACGCGCCGAACGGGAGGGCCTGCGCGCCGGCCGGGAAGGCGTACGCACGGTCGACGCACGCACGGTCAGCGCGGCCGGGACGGTCAGCTGGCCGGGCTCCGCCGCTTCCGGGGATTCCAGCAGCGCGACCAGCGCGGCGACGGCGCTCTCCCCGATCACCTCCGGCCGCAGGGTCACGGTGCTCACCGGCGGGTCGCCCGCCGCGTACGCGGGGTCCTCGCTCGCGCAGACGAGCAGCAGCTCCTGCGGTATCCGCAGACCGTGCCGGGCGGCGGCGGCCAGCGCCTGGCGGCCGCCGGGGTCGTACACGCAGTACACGGCGTCGGGGCGGGTGCGGCCGGGTCCGGCGAAGACGGGGTCGAAGGCGTGGCCCGGGGTGTCCTGCGGGTCGAAGGGGACCACCTGCTCGGCCATCCCGCGCTCGGCGCACCAGCGGGCGTAGGCCGAGGTGACGGCCCCGGTGTAGTACTCGCGGCCGTACGCGGAGTGCAGCGCGATCCGCGTGGCCCCGGCGGCCGCGAGGTGGTCGAGGACCTCGCGGGTGGTGGCCTCGTGGTCGTTGTCCACCCACACGTCCCCGGGCCGCGGCTCCGGGGGCCTGCCGTCGAAGACCACCGGCAGGCCGCGGGCCCGCAGGGCGCGGAGCACCGGATCGCCGGCCGGGCTGTCGAGGAGCAGCATCCCGTCGACGGCGAGGGTGTGCCACAGCGGCTCGGCGCCCCGGTCGGCGGGCAGCAGGGTCAGGGCGTAGCCGCGGGCGTGGGCGGCCGCGGTGGCGGCGGTCAGCAGCCGGGAGAAGTAGGCGATCTCGACGTAGTTCCAGGCAGAGCCCGCGTACGTGGTGACGGCGAGGCCGAGCGTACGGGTGCGGGGGCCGCGGCGGGCGCTGTAGCCGAGGGCGGCCGCCACCTCGCGGACCCGGCGGCGGGTGGACTCGCCGACGCGGCCGGTGCCGCCCAGCGCGTGCGAGACGGTCGCGGTGGACACCTCCGCGGCGCGCGCGATGTCGGCGATGGTCGGTCCGGGGCCGGGCACGGGGTCATCGTACGGACGGCGGTGCGGATTTCGTCGGCGGCGGCGGGTTCTGGTTAAGGGGTTAATCAAACAGTGTCCTGGCCACACCGACGTTTGGAGTGGCCATGACCTCTGCTTCCTTCCCCTCATCCCTCTCCCGGCGGGGCCTGCTCGGGGCCGTCGGGGCGGCGGGTGCGGCCGGCCTGCTGGGCGCGGCGCCCGCGGCGGCGGCCGCCCCGTCCGGCCCGGCCTCCGGCTCGCGCGGTTCGGCGGCCCTGGTGATCCACGGCGCCCGGGTGTTCACCGGGGCCGCGGGCGGCGGGGCGCCGGTCGAGGCGGTCGCGGTCGGGCGGGACGGGAAGATCCTGGCCACCGGCAGCGGTTCGGCGGTGCGCCGGCACATCGGGCGGGACACCGAGGTGGTCGACGCCCGCGGGAACACGGTGATGAGCGGAATCCACGACGGCCACGTGCACCCGCTGGGCGCCGGCGACCGGTCGCTGCGACCCTCGCTGGAGGGGGCGCAGACCACGCTGCCCGAGCTGCGGGAGCTGCTGTCCGGCTTCCTCGCCGACACCGGGGGCGCCGACGCGGAGCCGGACCGCTGGCTGGTGGTGGAGGACTGGAACCCGGTCGGGCTGCTGCCGACCGGGAGCGTGCCGCACCACTCGATGCTGGACGCGCTGGCCACCCGCAGACCGGTCGCGCTGGTCGGTGGCGACGGGCACAACCTCTGGGTCAACCGGCGGGCCCTGGACATCGCCGGGATCACCGCGGCCACCCCCGACCCGGTCGGCGGCCGGATCGTGAAGGGGGCCGACGGGCAGCCGACGGGCGTCCTGAAGGACGACGCGCAGGACCTGGTGAAGCGGCACATCCCGGAGCCCTCCCGGGCCGAACTGGTCGCGGCCTGCGCCAAGGTGCTGGAGCTGGCGGCCGCCTCCGGGGTCACCACGATGATGGACGCCCTGGTCGGGCGGCACGAGCTGGAGCTCTACCAGGCGCTGGCGGCGGCCGGCAAGCTGCCGCAGCGGATCGTGCCGGCGATCCGTCTCGACGCCGGACAGACCAAGGACCCGGCGGGCGCGCTGGCGTACGCGCGCGGGCTGCGCAAGGAGTTCGAGGGGGTACGGGGCCTGCGGTTCGGGATGGTCAAGGTGTTCCTGGACGGGGTCATCGAGTACCCGGCGCAGACGGCCGCGCTGCTGCGGCCGTACCTGGACGGCAACGGGAAGCCGACCGCGAACCGGGGCGAGCTCTACACCTCGGCGGCCGACTACGGCCGCCTGACGGCCGCGTTCAACAAGGCCGGCTGGCAGCTGCACGCCCACGGACTCGGAGACCGGGCGGTACGGACCGCTTTGGACGGATACGCGTACGCCCGCCGGGTGACCGGGCAGCGGGACGCGCGCAACGCGATCGCCCACCTGCAGATCGTGGACCCGGCGGACCTGCGCCGCTTCGCGCAGCTGGGCGTCGCGGCGTGCATGCAGCTCCAGTGGGCGGCGCAGGACACCTGGACCATGGACGCGCTGCTTCCGTACATCGGGCCCGAGCGCCACCGGTGGATGTACCCGGCGCGCAGCCTGGAACGGGCGGGGGCCCGGCTGACCGGCGGCTCGGACTGGCCGGTGGACGCGCTCCAGGTGTGGAACCAGCTGCGGACCGCCATCGACCGGCAGGGCGCGTACGGGACGGGCGAGCTGTACCGGGAGCTGGAGGGGCTGAGCCGCAGTTCGGTGCTGGGGATGCACACCGCCGGGACGGCGTGGCAGCTGAGGCAGGAGGGGCTGACGGGGACGGTCGAGGTGGGCAAGGCGGCCGACCTGGTGCTGCTGGACCGTGATGTGACCCGTTGTCCGGTGGCGGACATCAGCGGGACGGGCGTACGGATGACCCTGGTCGGCGGCCGGGTGGTGCACGACGCGGATTCGGCGGCGGGCCGGGCCGCGGCGGCGCGGGCGGCCCGGGCGGTGTCCGGACCGCGACCGTCGGCGTACGCGGCGGTGCACGGCGGCCGCCACCACAATTGCGCCCACTAACTGCCCCGATCGAGGTAGATGTCCGCAATTGAAGTGATGTGCGGAGACTCGGGTGGAACCGACCTTCAGTGGACCTGACGGTCGGTAACACCCGTCTGCCACACCCGACGCAGGAGCCATCTCATATCTGAGATACGGTGCATCCATGGCAGACGACTACCTCGTACGCATCGGCAAGCTCATCCGTGACGCCCGGCAGCACCGGGGCTGGACGCAGAGTCAGCTCGCGGACGCACTGGGCACCAGCCAGAGCGCCGTCAACCGGATCGAGCGCGGCAACCAGAACATCAGCCTTGAGATGATCGCCCGAATCGGTGAAGCTCTCGACAGCGAGATCGTCTCTCTGGGCTACGCCGGTCCGATGCACCTGCGGGTCGTCGGCGGCCGCCGGCTGTCCGGCGCCATCGACGTCAAGACGAGCAAGAACGCCTGCGTGGCGCTGCTGTGCGCCTCCCTGCTCAACAAGGGCCGCACGGTGCTGCGCCGCGTCGCCCGCATCGAGGAGGTCTACCGGCTCCTCGAAGTCCTGAACTCCATCGGCGTCCGCACCCGCTGGATCAACGAGGGCGTGGACCTGGAGATCGTCCCGCCGGCCCGCCTCGACATGGACGCCATGGACGCGGACGCGGCGCGGCGCACCCGGAGCATCATCATGTTCCTGGGCCCGCTGCTGCACCGGATGGACCAGTTCCGTCTGCCGTACGCCGGCGGCTGCGACCTCGGCACCCGCACCATCGAGCCGCACATGATCGCCCTGCGCCGCTTCGGCCTGGACATCACGGCGACCGAGGGCATTTACCACGCGAAGGTCGAGGCGGGCGTCTCCCCCGGCCGCCCGATCGTGCTGACCGAGCGCGGGGACACGGTCACCGAGAACGCGCTGCTGGCCGCCGCCCGCCACGACGGCGCCACGGTCATCCGCAACGCCTCCTCCAACTACATGGTCCAGGACCTGTGCTTCTTCCTCGAGGCGCTCGGCGTGCGCGTGGACGGCATCGGCACGACGACCCTCACGGTGCACGGCGTCCCGAACATCGACGTGGACGTGGACTACTCCCCCTCCGAGGACCCGGTCGAGGCGATGAGCCTGGTCGCCGCCGCGGTGGTCACGGAGTCGGAGCTGACGATCCGCCGGGTGCCGATCGAGTTCATGGAGATCGAGCTCGCGGTCCTGGAGGAGATGGGCCTCGACCACGACCGCTCGGCGGAGTACACGGCGGACAACGGCCGCACCCGCCTGGTCGACCTGACGGTCCGCCCCTCGAAGCTCGAAGCCCCGATCGACAAGATCCACCCGATGCCGTTCCCCGGGCTGAACATCGACAACGTCCCGTTCTTCGCGGCCATCGCGGCCTCGGCCCAGGGCCAGACGCTGATCCACGACTGGGTGTACGACAACCGCGCCATCTACCTGACGGACCTCAACCGCCTCGGCGGCCGCCTCCAACTCCTGGACCCCCACCGCGTCCTGGTCGAGGGCCCGACGCGCTGGCGCGCGGCGGAGATGATGTGCCCGCCGGCCCTGCGCCCGGCGGTGGTCGTCCTCCTGGCGATGATGGCGGCCGAAGGCACCTCGGTGCTGCGCAACGTCTACGTCATCAACCGCGGCTACGAAGAACTGGCCGAACGCCTCAACTCGGTGGGCGCCCAGATCGAAATCTTCCGCGACATTTAAGTAAGCCGCAGGTCAGGACGGTTCCCCGTCCTCCTGGGCCGTCTCTGGGCCGTCGCCGGTGTCTCCGCCCCCGCGGAAGACCCCGTCGACGGCCCGTCGCGCTCGTGCCTGGCTGTCGGGCATGAGGTGCGTCCATGTCCGCAGCGAGACACGGCAAAGGTCCAGGTCGGCGATCGAGCGCTCGCCATCGCCTTGAACCGTCCAGTGGATCTGCACCGCTTGCGCGCGCTTGGGTCACAGTGGGTGGCGTCGACCGTTTAGCACGGCGGGACAGTCACCGTCAGCGGTTCTTCTCTTCCGCCCTCGCCGAGAGGTAAGGGCAGCACCATGCGTCTCATGCAACCAGACCAGGCTGTAACCGCGGCAAGCGCCCTGACCACCCTCATCACGGTGCCCGCCACCCTGCTCGCTGCCCACTGGACCAGACGCAGTGCGGACAGATCCGCTGCTGCCACGGTGTTGGCGGGCATGAATCAGTCTCAGGCCACAGTGGCGGCCGCCCAATTCCAGGACCGGTCGGGACGGAAGCAGTCGCTGGAGGACGCGCGCCACTCGGCCTATGCCGAGTTTCTCCGTGCAGCAGACGTCCTCGGTCGGCTCGTCACCGAGTTGCCGGAAGTTCCTGGCGTTGCCCGTCGGGAACTGCTCGATCAGAAGGCGACCGCAGTGGTGCAGGCACGGGCTGGTGTCGCGGTCCTGGGGCCGCCAGCGGTTCTCAGTCAAGCGGAGCGTGTTGCCAAACAATGTGTCCAATTGGAGAAGTTGGCACTGCGCAGGGCTGTGCTGAGATCGGCGATGACATCTCTGGAGGAATCCTGGTGCCCTCGCAACGCCGAGTGGTGCCAGGATCCGCACCACATCTCGGCGTACGTGGCCTGGGAGCTGCTGTCTGAGTGGGGGCGCCTGGAGGATGAAGTTCGGTGGGAGAAGCTCGATCTCTTGGAGGCCACCTTGCGGGAGAGCAACGCCTTGGAAGCGGAAGAGATCAGGCAGGTAGTCGAAGTGGCCAACAGTGTTGCGCACTGGGACGAGATGATCGGTGGGCTCGTCCGAGACCCGCTGCTGGAGCGATTTCAGTCGGTCCGGGACGACTTCGCCAACGCCGCGTACGCGTCTCTCGGCCTTGTGGCATAGGTGTCGAAGCGCTCCGGTCGACCATCACCCCGGCAACTCCCGGAGGCGACCTCAACGGCCCGCCCCCGGACGAGAACCGCTCCCCCATGGCCGCCCGGCGCCTTGACGCGGGAACGGCGGGGCTCCGGCGCGGGCCTGGCGGACGCGCCGGACCTGCCGGGGAAGTTGGCGTGAAAGTGCTTCGTCCGGGGTGGGTGACCTGCGTACGCTGCGGCGGTTGCGCGGGGTGTTGATCTTGGGGGGTCGTTCGTGGTGCGTCGTCGGGGGTTTGCCGTGGCAGCGGTCGTGGGGGCGGTGCTCGTGCTCGGGAGCGGGTGCGAGGATCCGGCGCCGAAGGCCGGTGCGGCGGGCGCGAGTGCGGGTGTCGCCTCCCCGCCCGCGGCCGGTGCGGCCGCGATGCCGTCGTTGGTCGGGCAGAAGTTCACCGACGCCGAGGTCACCGTGAAGACGCTGGTCACCAAGGCGGTCGAGGCGCGCAGCGCCTACGGCAACGTGCAACTGGCCGCGGATCACGCGGCGTGGGCGGTGTGCTTCCAGACCCCGGCGGCCGGAGCCCCCGTGGAGAAGGCGTCCACCGTCGAGCTCTCGCTCGTCGCGCCCGGCCAGGCCTGCCCGGACAAGGCCGGCGGCGTCCTCGCCCCCTCCAAGACCCCCGCCCCGCCGAAGCCGAAGTCCTCGCCCCCGACCGACGGCGGCTCCACCGGCGGTGACGGCGGTGTCGGCGGGACCAGCGCCTACTACAAGAGCTGCGCCGACGCCAAGGCTGCCGGGGCGGCCCCCATGCGGCGCGGCCAGCCCGGGTACCGCGAGGCCCTCGACCGGGACAAGGACGGGATCGCCTGCGACAAGTAGCCGGCGCCGGCCGAGCGGCCGAATCCCGCCGGTCGGCCCGGGCGTGCTCGCCGCTGCGGGCGCCGACGGGCAGAATCGGGGGCGTCGGTACGGTGTCGAGGGGGCGGCCATGGCAGTGGAGACAGGGACGGGAACCGGAAGCGGGACGGAGGTTCCGACGCTCGGCGGGGCGCCGCTGCTCGGCTCCCTCTTCGATCTGAAATCGGACTCGCTCGGGACCTACCTGCGCGCCCGGGACCGGCACGGCGACGTCGTACGGATCACCGCCGGCCCGCCCGGGCTGCGCGCAGCGCTCTACTGCGTCTTCTCCGCCGAGGGCGCCCAGCAGGTCCTGGCCTCGGAGTCGGCCAACTTCCGCAAGGACAACACCTTCTACCAGGAGATCCGGGACTCCTTCGGCAACGGCCTGCTGACCAGCCAGGACGAGGACTACCTGCGCCAGCGGCGGCTCGTCCAGCCGCTGTTCACCAAGCGCCGGGTCGACGGATACGCCGGAGCCGTCGCCGCCGAGACCCGGGCCGTCCTAGCGGGCTGGGAGCAGGCCCCGGGCGCGGTGGTCGACGTCGGCGAGGAGATGATGCGGCTCGCCCTGCGCGCGGTCGCCCGCATCCTCTTCGGCACCGACGTCGAGGCCACCGTCGACGTCGTCGACCGGTGTTTTCCGGTCATCACGGAGTACGTGCTGCGCCGCGGCTACTCCCCCGCCAACTTCCCGCGCAGCTGGCCCACTCCGGGCAACAAGCGGGCGGCCGCGGCGATGGACGAGCTGTACGCGGCGTGCGACGCCATCATCGCCGCCCGGCGCGCCGGCGGCACGGCCGCGGGCGAGGATCTGCTCAGCCTGCTCGCCACCGCCTCCAGCACCGACGACGGTGAGTTCGACGCCGCCGAGCTGCGCGACCAGGTGCTGATCTTCCTGCTCGCCGGACACGAGACGACCGCCACCTCGCTCGCCTTCTCGCTCCACCTGCTGGCCCGCCACCCCGAGCAGCAGGCGCGGGCCCGCGCGGAGATCTCCCGCGTCCTGGGCGACCGTACGCCGCAAGCCGCCGACCTGGACCGGCTCCCGTACCTCACGCAGGTCCTCAAGGAGGCGATGCGGCTCTATCCGGCGGCCCCGGTCATCGGCCGCAGCGCGGTCGCGGCCGCCGAGGTCGGGGGCCTGACCATCCCGGCGGGCGCGGACGTGATCGTGGCCCCGTGGGTCACCCACCGGGACCCCCGCCACTGGCCGGACCCGGACCGCTTCGACCCGGACCGGTTCACTCCGGAGGCGGAGGCCGGCCGTCCCCGCTACGCCTGGTTCCCCTTCGGCGGCGGCCCGCGCGCCTGCATCGGACAGCACTTCTCGATGCTGGAGTCGGTGATCGCGCTGGCGATGATCCTGCGCGCGTACGAGTTCGAGGCCGTGGACACCCACGTCCCCGTCACCGCCGGGATCACCCTCCGGGCGGACGGCCCGATCCGCTGCCGGATCACCGGCGCCGAGGGGTAGCCGGGCGACGGGGGTAATCGGGCCGGGGGGCCGGCCGGCCCAAGACCTGAGGCCGGCCCGAGACCGCAGGCCGGCCCATCACCGCCGGCGGCCTCAGACCGCCGCCGGCGTGTGGTTCCCCTTGAGGCGTTCCAGGTCGGAGGGGCGGACCTGGATCACGAACAGGGCGATGAGCGCCGCGACCAGGGCGAAGCAGGCCGCGACGATGAACGCGGCGCTCACGCCGGAGCTGAGCACCTGGTCGCCCCACGGGTCCGGGAGCTGTCCGGTGCGCAGGAAGAGCGCCTTCTGGGCCGGGTCGGCCTGGCTCAGGAAGACCGGGACCTGGTCGTGGGCCTCGTTGCGGCTGGCCGTGCCGAAGACCGTGACCAGGATCGACAGGCCGAGCGATCCGCCCACCTGCTGCGTCGTGTTGAGCAGCCCGGAGGCCGCGCCGGACTCCCGGTCGGCGACGTTGGACAGGGCCATCAGGGTCAGTGAGACGAACTGCATGCCCATGCCGAGGCTGAACACGAGCACGGGGCCCAGGATGCTGCCGAGGTACGTCGAGTGGACGTCGGTCTGCGTCAGCCAGGCGAGGCCGGCCGCCGAACACAGGGCCCCCGCCACCATGAAGGGTTTCGGGCCGACTCTGGGCAGCAGCTGGGACGTGATGCCCGCGCCGACGGCGATGACGACGCTCACCGGCAGGAACGCGAGGCCGGCCTGGATCGGGCTGAAGCCCAGCACGTTCTGCACGAACAGGGTCAGGAAGAAGAACATGCCGAACATCGCGCAGGCGAGGAAGAGCATGATGCCGTACGAGCCGGCCCGGTTGCGGTCGGCGAACATGTGCAGCGGTGTGATCGGCTGCGGCGAGCGCCGCTCGTTGAGGAAGAACAGCAGGAGCAGGACCACGGCCGCCCCGAACGATCCGAGGGTGACGGGGTCGGTCCAGCCCTCCTGGGAGGCGCGGATGAAGCCGTAGACGAGGGCGACCATGCCCAGGGTCGACAGCAGCGCGCCGGCCAGGTCGAAGTGCCCGGGGTGGCGTTCGGACTCGCGGATGACCCGCACGGCCATCACCGCGATGGCCACGGCGATCGGAACGTTGACGAAGAGCACCCAGCGCCAGTCCAGCCATTCGACGAGAACGCCGCCGGCCAGCAGTCCGATCGCGCCGCCGCCCGCCGACACGGCGGCGAACACGCCGAACGCCCGGTTGCGCGCCGGGCCTTCCCGGAACGTGGTGGTGATCAGGGCCAGGGCGGTCGGTGAGGCGATGGCGCCGCCGACGCCCTGCAGGGCCCGGGCGGCCATCAGCTGGCCTTCGTTCTGTGCGAGGCCGCCGAGCAGCGAGGCCAGGCCGAAGAGCAGGATGCCGAAGATGAACACGCGTTTGCGGCCGAGGATGTCGCCGGTGCGCCCGCCGAGGAGGAGGAGTCCGCCGAAGGTGAGGGTGTAGGCGTTGACGACCCAGGACAGGCTTTCGGTGGAGAAGCCGAGGGCCGTCTGGATGTGCGGAAGCGCGATGTTCACGATGGTGATGTCGAGGACGACCATGAGCTGGCAGGACGCGATGACGAACAGCGCGAGGCCGTTGCCGCTTCCTCGGACCTTGCCGTCTGTCCCGCCACCGGTCGGTGTTGCGTTCCCGTTCGCGTCCACCTTTTCGACGCTAAACCTGGTGCGGGGGGTACACCACTCGAATGGCCTAGGCTGCATGACATGTACAGTGTGCCATTTCACATGACACACTACGATCATGGATGACTTCCTCAGGCTCTCCGCGAGCACCGGCCGCTTCACGTACGGCGCCCCGCGCGCGTTCTCCTTCGGGGACGACGGCCGGCTGCTCTGGTTCCTCCGCTCCACCGGCCCCACCGACGCCTTCGACGGCCTCTGGGTCCTGGACACCGCGACCGGCACCGAGACCCGGCTCGCCGACCCCCGCGAGCTGTCCCCCGAGCCGGGCACCCTGCCGGTCGCCGAGCGCCGGCTGCGGGAGCGGACCCGGCTCGTGGCCGCCGGGATCGGCTCGTACGCGCTCTCCGGCGACGGCCGCAGCGCCGTGTTCCCGCTGTACGGGCGGCTGTACCGGGTCAGCTGCGAGGGAGTCGCCGAGGGCAAGGCGCAGCCGGCCGAGGAGATCCCGGCCGCCGGGCCCGCCCTCGACCCGCGCCCCGACGCCGACGGCTCCCGCACCGCGTACGTCACCGGCGACGCCCTCCACATCCACCCCGGCGGCCGGATCAGTCCCGACGACGGGGCCCGCTGGGGCCTCGCGGAGTTCGCCGCCGCCGAGGAGCTGGGCCGGGACCGGGGCCACTGGTGGTCCCCCGACGGGGAGGCCCTGCTGGCCGCCCGCGTGGACGAAACCGCCCTCCAGCGGCGCCACTTCGCCGACCCCGCACACCCCGAACTCCCGGCCGAGGACTTCGCCTACCCCGAAGCGGGCGGCCCCAACGCCGAGGTCCAGCTGTGGGTCCTCGGCCCGGACGGCCCCCGGGTACGGCTCGACTGGGACGCGGCGGCGTACCCGTACGTCTCCGACGCCGGCTGGGAGTCACCGACGGAGATCCTGCTGACCGTCCAGGACCGGCTCCAGCAGAACGTGCTGCTGCTGACCGCCGACCCGGTCACCGGCCGGACCCGGGAGCTGTCGCGCACCGAGCACCCCCACTGGGTCGATCCGCTGCTGCCCGGCACCCCGGCCCGGCTCGCCGACGGACGGATGCTCACCGCCGCCGACACCCCCGACGGCGCCGCCCGCGCCCTCGCCGTGGACGGGGAACTGCTGACCGGAAGCGGCATCCAGGTGCGCCGGGTGGCCGGATTCCACCAGGGCCGGCTGCTGATCGAGGCCGGGCAGCGCGACCCCGCGGAGCAGCAGGTGCTGCTCCTCGACCCCACCACCGGGGAGCTGACCCCGCTCGCCGACGGACCCGGGGTGCACGGCGTCCAGGCCTCGGCCGGAGCCCTGTTGCTGACCTGCGCCGACGCCGACGGGATACGGCGGACCGTACACACCGCCGACGGGCGCCGGTTCACGCCCGGCGATCTGTCCGCTCCGCTGCCCTACCGGGTGGTCCCGGTACTGGAGCGGGTCACCGAGCACGGCATCCCCACCGCGCTCGTGCTCCCCCGCGGCCACGTGGCCGGCCGGCGGCTGCCCGTGCTGATGGACAGCTACGGCGGCCCCGGCCACCAGGACGTGTCCGCCGAGCCGCGCCGGTGGCAGCACCGCCAGTGGTGGGCCGACCGGGGCTTCGCGGTCGTGACCGTCGACAACCGCGGAACCCCGTACGTGTCCCCCTCCTTCACGCACGCCATGTACCGCGGGTTCTCCGAGGTCACGCTGGACGACCAGGTCGCGGCCCTGCACGCGCTCGCCGCCCGCCATCCCGACCTGGACCTCGGCCGGGTGGGGGTGCGCGGGTGGTCGTACGGCGGGTACCTCTCCGCGATGGCGGTGCTGCGGCGTCCGGACGTCTTCCACGCGGCGGCCGCCGGAGCCGCGCCGACCGACTTCCGCCGGTACGACACGGCGTACACGGAGCGGTACCTGGGCCTCCCCCAGGACCACCCGGACGTCTACGAACGGGACTCGCTGGTCCCCGACGCCCCGAACCTGGCCCGGCCGCTGCTGCTGATCACGGGCCTGGCCGACGACAACGTCCACCCCTCGCACACCCTGCGCCTCTCGCGGGCGCTGACCGACGCGGGCCGTCCGCACCAGCTCCTGGCCCTCCCCGGGGTCACCCACATGACCCCGAACGGGACCCGGGAGAAGATCACGGCGCTGGAGCTGGAGTTCTTCCGCCGCGAACTGGCCTGAGGGGCGCGCCCGGACACGGTCGCGGGCAGGCTCCGGAGGGGGATGCCCACCACTCCTATGCGGTGGGCGATCCCGCGGCGAACGCGAGGATCGCCGGCGCCGCCTCGTGCAGGCTCGCGAAGTGGCGGTGCGCTCCGTCCACCGGGGCCGGTGTGTTGACCGCCCACACCGTCATGCCGGCCCGCAGCCCGGACTCGATCCCGGACGGCGCGTCCTCGACGACCAGGCAGTCCTGCGGCCCGGCACCGAGGCGCTCCGCCGCCAGCAGGTACGGGACCGGCGAAGGCTTGCCCTCGGCCACGGCCCCGGCGTCCACGAGCACCTCCGGTACCGGCAGTCCGGTCCGGGCGAACCGCCCGCGCACCCGGTGCTCGTAGTTCGAGGTCACCAGGGCCCAGCACCCGGCGGGCAGGCCGGTCAGCAGCTCGGGGGCGCCGGGGAAGGCGGCGTAGACGCCGGAGCGGACGTCCTCGTCCTCCAGTTCGTGCAGCGCGGCCAGGCACGCCTGCGGGTCCCGCCCGGGCGCCACCTCCGCGAAGGTCTCCAGGGGGCGGGTCCGCAGCGCCACGCGGTGGACCTCGTCGGGGTCGAGTCCGTGGCGCCGCGCCCACGCCGCCCAGACCCGGCGCTGGTTCGCCACCGCGTCGATCAACGTGCCGTCGACGTCGAAGAGGACGAATTTCACGGGGCCCGGCCGGGTGGTGTCGCTGGTCACGCCATGATCATGCCATCGGTGCGGCGCCGCGCGGACAGCGGGAGGACCCCGGGCCGACGCGATCGGCCCGGGGTCCTCCTTCTTCCCCTGGATCCCCGTCAGTCACCGGGGAAGTGGCAGGCCACCTCGCGGGAGGCGGCGATCCGCAGCAGCGGGCGGTCCGTGCGGCAGACGTCCTGCGCCTTCGGGCAGCGCGGGTGGAACGTGCAGCCCGGGGGCGGGGCGGCCGGGCTCGGCGGGTCGCCGAGCAGCACGATCCGCTCGCGCCGCCGCTCCGCCGCCGGGTCCGGCAGCGGTACGGCGGACAACAGCGCCCGGGTGTACGGGTGCTGAGGGCTCTCGTACAGGGCGCGCTTCTCGCCGATCTCGACGATCCGGCCGAGGTACATGACGGCGACCCGGTCGCTGACCCGTTTGACCACGGACAGGTCGTGCGCGATGAACACGTACGCCAGGCCCAGTTCCCGGCGCAGCCGCTCCATCAGGTTGACGATCTGCGCCTGTACGGAGACGTCGAGGGCGGAGACCGGCTCGTCGGCGACGATCAGCCGGGGGCTGGTGGCCAGCGAGCGGGCGATCCCGATGCGCTGGGCCTGGCCGCCGGAGAACTCGTGCGGGTAGCGGTCGATGTGCTCCGGGATCAGCCCGACCAGGTCCATCAGCTCGGCCGCCCGGCGGCGCGCGTCGGCGGCCGACCAGCCCTGTACGAGCAGCGGGTCGGAGATGATCCGGGCCACCGTCTGGCGGGGGTTGAGGGAGGAGTGCGGGTCCTGGAAGACCATCTGGAGGTGGCGCCGGTGCGGGCGGAGCCCGCGCTGCGACAGCCTCGTGATGTCGCGTCCGTCGAAGGTGATGCCTCCGGACGTGGGCTCCAGCAGCCGCACCAGCATCCGGCCGGTGGTGGACTTCCCGCAGCCCGACTCCCCGACCAGGCCCAGGGTTTCGCCGGCCGCGAGGTCGAAGGAGACCCCGTCGACGGCGCGCACGGGCGCCCCCCGGCGCCCGGACGCGGAGCGTCTGCCGGGGAAGGTCATGGTCAGGTCGCGTACGGAGAGCAGCGGCCCGGGCGGGGCGGGGTCCGTCCCGGCCCCCTCCGCCCGTGCGGCGGTGTCCGGGCGGCGGGCCTCTACGGTCATCGGGTCGCCTCCGGAGCGGACGGAGCGGACGGAGCGGACGATGTGGACGCCGGGGATGCGGCGGATGCGGCGGACGCGGCGGCGGGCACCGCGCCGGACGCCGGGGCGCCGGCCCCCGCGAAATGGCACGCGGCGCTGCGCCCGCCGCCGCGGGGCCGCAGCTCGGGGCGTTCGGTGGCGCAGCGGCCGCGCTGGTCCGCGGTGCCCGCGGCGGCCAGGCCGCACCGCGGGGCGAACGCGCACCCCGGGGCGGGCGTGAGCAGGGAGGGCGGGGAGCCGGGGATCGCCCGCAGCGGCTCGTCGTCGGCGTCGTCGAGCCGGGGCAGCGAGTCGAGCAGCCCCCGGGTGTACGGATGCGCCGGGTCGGCGAACAGCTCGTCGACACCCGCCTGTTCGGCGGCCCGGCCGCCGTACATGACCAGCACTTCGTGGGCGACCCGGGCGACGACCCCCAGGTCGTGGGTGATCATCACCACGCCGAGGCCGCGCTCCTGCTGGAGCCGCGCGATGAGCTCCAGGATCTGCGCCTGCACCGTCACGTCGAGGGCCGTGGTGGGCTCGTCGGCGATCAGCAGGTCCGGTTCGCAGGCCAGGGCCATGGCGATCATCGCGCGCTGGCGCATGCCGCCGGAGAACTGGTGCGGGTACTCCCCCGCCCGGCGGGCCGGTTCCGGGATGCCGACCTCGCCGAGCATGTCGACGGCCCGCTTGCGCGCCGCGGCCCGGCCGGCCTTGAAGTGCACGCGGAAGTGCTCGGCGATCTGCTCGCCGACCGTGTAGTAGGGGTGCAGGCTGGACAGCGGGTCCTGGAAGATCATGGCCATCTTCCGGCCGCGCAGCCGGGACAGCTCCTTCTCGGACAGGCCCGTGAGCTCCTGCCCGGCGAGCGCGATGGAGCCGCCGACCTCGGCGCCCCGGTGCAGGCCCATGACGGCCAGCGAGGTGACGGACTTGCCGGATCCGGATTCGCCGACGATACCGAGGGTGCGCCCGGCCTCGACGGTGAACGCGAGCGAGTCGACGGCCCGTACGGGGCCGCGCGGGGTGGCGAAGGTGACGCGCAGGTCGCGCACCTCCAGCAAGGGGGCGCCCATCAGTACCTCACCCTCGGGTCGATGACGGCGTACAGGAGGTCGACGACGAGGTTGGCGACGACGATGAAGAAGGCGGCGAGCAGCGTGACCCCGAGGACCACCGGCTGGTCCGAGCTGACCAGGGCTCCGTAGAACAGCCGCCCGATGCCCGGGAGTCCGAAGATGGACTCGGTGATGACGGCGCCGGCGAGCAGCCCGCCGAGGTCCATGCCGAAGATGGTGAGGATGGGCGTCATCCCCGAGCGCAGCCCGTGCTTGACGACGACCGTGCGCTCGGGCATGCCCTTGGCGCGGGCGGTGCGGATGTACGGCTCGGCCATCGCCTCGATCATCGAGCCGCGGCTCTGCCGGGCGTACATGGCCGCGTACAGCAGGGCGAGCGCGGTCCAGGGCAGCAGCAGGTTGGCGGCCCAGGCGAGCGGGTTGTCAGTGAAGGCCTGATAGGTCGGGTAGGGCAGCAGCCCGGCGACCCGGATGACCCCGTAGATGAGCATCACGGAGGTGAAGTAGACCGGCAGTGAGGCGGCGGCGACCGCGCCGACCATCAGGGCCTTGTCGGTGGCGGTGTCCTTGCGCAGGGCGGCGGTGACCCCGGCGCCGAGGCCGAGGAGCAGCCACAGCGCGGCGGCGCCGACGGCGAGGGAGGCGGAGACCGGGAGGCGGTCCATCAGCAGGTCCCACACGGGCAGGGAGTTCTCGTACGAGTAGCCCAGGCACGGGAAGTCGCACTGGACGGCGTACTGGCCGGTGCCGAGGGTGCGGCCGGTGAAGATGCCGGTGAGGAAGTCCGCGAACTGCCGCCAGACCGGCCGGTCGAGGCCCAGGTACGCGCGTACGTCGGCGAGCCGTTCGGCGCTGCAGGTCTTGCCGCAGGCGGCCGCGGCCGGGTCGGTGGGCAGGACGTAGAAGATGAGGAAGGTGACGGCGGCGATGGCGAGCAGGACGCCCGCGAGGGCGAGCAGCCGGCGCGCGAGGTAGAGGATCAACTGCGGCCGCCCCTCGGGTCGAGGATGTCGCGCAGGGCGTCGCCGAGCAGGGTGAAGGCGAGCACCGCGAGGAAGAGGAAGGTGCTCGGGATGACGAAGTACATGGGGTCGGTCTCGTAGAAGGCGACGGACTCGGCGATCATCTGGCCCCAGGACGGGGTCGGCGGGCGGACGCCCACGCCGAGGTAGCTGAGCGCGGCCTCGGTGCTGATCATGCCGGGGATGAGCAGGGTGGTGTAGGCGATGACCGGGCCCGAGACGCCCGGGAGGATGTCGCGGGTCAGGATCCGCCAGGATCCGGCGCCGCCGACGCGGGCGGCGTCCACGTACTCGCGGTGTTTGAGGGAGAGGGTCTGGCCTCGGACGACACGGGCGACTCCGGGCCAGCCGAAGACGCCGATGACGGCGGTCATGAGCACGATCCTGTTGACGTCCTTGGCCACCGACAGCATCGCGATCATGAAGATGAGGGAGGGGAAGGACATGGTCAGGTCCATGAGGCGGGACAGGACCGTGTCGGTGCGGCCGCCGAAGTAGCCCGCGGCGATCCCGGCGGCGGTGCCCGCGACGACGACGATGGCGGTGGCGGCGAAGGCGATGAGGAGCGAGACCTGGGCGCCGTGGACGACGCGGGCGAACAGGTCGCGGCCGGTGACGGGTTCGACGCCGAGCCAGTGGTCGGGGCTGATCCCGCCGAGGGAGCCGAGGGGCTGGCCGCCGAGGTAGGGGTCGATGGCGCTCTTGTCGAACTCCTCGGGGGACCAGCCGCCGAGCGCGCCCAGCCAGGGGGCGGTGGCGGCCATCAGGACGAAGAGGAGGACGACGCCGAGGCTGACGCGGACGGCGGGGCGCCGGCGCAGCTCGCGCCGGGCGAGCTGCCAGGGGCTGCTGCCGGTGGCCGGCGCCGCGGCGGGACCGTCCTCGGCGGCGCCGGGGGCCGGGGGCCGGCCCGGAGCCGGGTCCGGCGCCGGGGCCGGGGTCTTGGCGGCCTCGCCTCCGGCGCCGGGTGCGGTGGTGGTCATGGTGTCGGGGTCCGTATCCCTCAGCCCTGGCTCTTCGAGGGGTCCTTGAGGCCGACCGTGCCGTAGTCGATGGTGCCGGTCCACACGGGGTGGCCGTAGGCGCCGGCGATGTTGGGGCCGACGAGCAGTGGCTTGCGCTCAAGCAGCACCGGGACGGCCGGGGACTTCTTCATGATCTCGGCGTCGAGGTCGATCCAGGCCTGGTTGGCCTGCTTGGCGTCGGCCATGGCGTTGATCTCGTCGATCCGCTTCATGGTGGCCTCGTCGCGGAACTGGCTGTTGTTGCCCTGGTTGCCCTTCTCCTTGATGGTGCGTCCGTCGAAGACGAAGGGGATCCAGGTGGAGCCGGAGGGGTAGTCGGGGCACCAGCCGGAGAGCGTCATGTCGGGGGTGGTGGAGAGGTCGCCGATGACGTCGTAGTACGCGCCGGGGTCGATGGTGTCGACGACGACCTCGATGCCGACGCGGGACAGGCCCTGCTGGATGGCCTCGGCCTTGCCCTTGTCGCCGGTGGAGACGGCGAGGGAGACCTTGAGGGACTCCTTGCCCGCGGCCTTGAGGAGTTCCTTGGCCTTGGCCGGGTCTCCCGCCGGGGCGATCTTCAGGGTGTCGGCCTGCTTTCCGCCGGAGAGCGCCGGGGGCAGGTAGGCGGTGGCGACCTCGTTGAGCGCCGGGCCGCCGCCCGCGGTGATCACCGCCTCCTTGTCGACGGCGTACTGCATGGCCTCGCGGACCTTGGGGTCGTTGAACGGCGCCCGGGAGTTGTTCAGGTAGAGCATCTCGGTACAGCCCTGGGACTCGGCGAGCAGGCGCGCCTTGACCTCCGGCTTCGGCAGCACCTTGGGGGCGCTCTCGGGGCGCATGTCCATGTACTGGACGGCGGAGGCGTCGGCGCCCTCACCGGCGATGATCCGGTCGTCGATCTGGCCGCCCTTGAGGCCCATGACCACGACGAACTTGTCGGGGTAGGCCTTCCTGACGGTGTCGGTCTTCGGGTCCCAGTGCTCGTTGCGGACGAGGACGAGCTTCTTGTCGCGGTCGTACGACTCGATCTTGTACGGGCCCGAGGAGAACGGGCGGGCGTCGTACTGGGTGCCCTTCTCCTGGGACTGCGGGACCGGGGCGAAGGTGGGGAGGGTGGCGGTGGCGGAGAACTCGGCGACCGGGCGCTTCAGTTCGAAGACGACGGTGCGGTCGTCGGGGGTCTTGACGGAGTCGAGGTGCTGCCCCTGGAGCGGACCCTTGTAGCCCTCGCCGCCGGCCAGGTACTGGGCGGCGTAGTCGGGGCCGCCGGTGAGGTCGGGGGCGAAGGAGCGCTCGACGTTGTACTTGATGTCCTGCGCCTTGATGGGCGATCCGTCCTCGTACTTCACGCCCTCCTTGAGGGTGAAGGTCCAGGTCTTGCCCCCGTTGGAGGGGGTGCCGAGGTCGGTGGCGAGGTCGGGGACGAGCTCGCTGCCGGCCTTGCCGGGCTCGGCCTTGAAGGTGACGAGCGTGCGGTAGAGGAGGCGGGTGCCGAAGTCCATCGCCGGCATGACCCAGTTGCGGGCGGGGTCGAGGTGGGCGAAGTCCTGGTTGGACAGGACGGTCAGGGTCCCGCCCTTGACCGGGGTGCCGCCGAGGGTCTTGCCGTCGTTGGCGGCGGCGGGGTTGCTCGCGCCGGCGCCGGCGGAGCCCTTCTTGGGGTCGGAGCAGCCCGAGGCGCCGAGTGCGAGTGCCGCCACGAGGGCGGTGGCGAGGGCGAGTTGGGTGCGCTTGGTCATGGGTCACTCCAGTGAAGGGCCGCGCTCTATGATGTGACCGGTAACATAGTAATGTGAAATTGCACTGACAAGGGTTAGGCCCCTCCGTTATCCAGCCGTGTCCAAATCCGGCCGCACGCAGGCGGGTTGGGGATGCGGGACACGGCCTGAAGGGGCGGACCCCCGGGGGGGACCCTAGGGGGCGGACCCCGCGTCAGATCGCGGCGAGCAGCTCCGGAAGCTTGCGCATGTCGTCGAAGACGACGGTGCCGGGACCCTCGAGCCGCCCGGCGGGGGTCGGACCGCCGCAGTAGCCGAAGGCCCGCATGCCGGCCGCCCTGGCCGCGCGGACGCCGGGCCCGCTGTCCTCGACCACCGCGCACACGTCCGGGTCGAAGCCCATCCGCCGGGCCGCGTACAGGAAGAGGTCCGGGGCGGGCTTGCCGCGGGGGACCTCGCTCGCACTGTAGATGCGGCCCTCGAAGTGTCCGTACAGACCGGTGCGCCCCAGGGTGTGCCGCATCTTCGCGTGCGAGCCGCTGGACGCCACGCAGGTCGGCAGGGTGATCGCGGCGAGCGCCTCGGGCAGCCCCTCCACCGGGTCCAGCCCGAGGTCCACCGCGTCCCGGTGGCGCTCGACGAGCCGCTCCCACCAGAGCCCGGCCGTCTGCGCGCCGAGCCGCTCGGTGAGCTGTTCGACGATGGACCCCTCGGCCCGCCCGATGAAGCGCTCGACCACCTCGTCCGCGGTCAGCGGCCAGCCCAACTCCGCCCCGAGCTCCACCTGGAGGCGGACGGCGAGGCGTTCACTGTCGACCAGGACACCGTCGCAGTCGAATATCACGAGCTCTATCGGCTTGATCATCCCCACAGGGTAGGCGGCGGGGCGGCCGGCGGCGATCAATGTGATCCACGCCTCTTCATTCGGAATACACTGGCGTTAGCCATAGATAATCTCGCAGTCTCCATCACAGGCAAGATGAGATTCGGCCGGCTGTCCGGCCGTCAGGAAAGGAAGCCCCATGACCAGCCAGCGCCCCGGGCTCTACGAGATGCTCGACGACCGGTTCCGGACCGGACGGTGCATGAACGGTGACGACGCACTGGAGGTACTCCACACGGGCTGCCGCTGGGCCGAGGGGCCGATCTACCTGCCCGCATGGCGGCAGGTGGTCTGGAGCGACATCCCCAACGACCGGATGCTGCGCTGGGACGAGGAGACGGGATCCGTCGGCGTCTTCCGCCGCTCCGCCGGGAACACCAACGGCAACACGCTCGACCGCCAGGGCCGGCTGATCAGCTGCGAGCAGGGCAACCGCCGCGTCACGCGCACCGAACACGACGGCACGATCACCGTGTTGGCGGACCGCTGGAACGGCAGGCGTCTCAACAGCCCGAACGACGCTGCCGTGAAGTCCGACGGTTCGATCTGGTTCTCCGACCCGGACTTCGGCATCACCAGCGACTACGAGGGCCACCGCGCGCAGAGCGAGATCGGCGCCAACAACGTCTACCGCGTCGATCCCGCCACCGGTGCGGTGCGGTTGGTCGCCGACGGCTTCGGCGCGCCGAACGGGCTGGTCTTCTCCCTCGACGAGCGGCAGCTGTTCGTCTCCGACACCCGGGACGGACTCATCCGGGTCTTCGACGTGCGCGACGACGACACGCTGTCCGAGGGCGGGGTCTTCGCCGAAGCGGCGCCCGGGAAGGCCCGCTTCGACAACCTCCGCTTCGACGAGGGCGGCCGGCTCTGGGCCGCCGCGATGGACGACGGAGTGCACTGCTACGACCCCGACGGCACCCTGATCGGGCGGCTCAACGTCCCCGAGACGGTCTCCAACATCGCCTTCGGCGGCGCCAAGCGCAACCGCCTCTTCATCACCGCCGAGACCAGCCTCTACTCGATGGTCATGGGCGTCACCGGAACCCACCCGACCGGCCCCGGGCGCCGGCGCTGGCTCGACGGCTGAGCACGCGCCGTGCGGCCCGGGCGCCGCGCCGCCCCACGGACGCGCCGCCCCCGGGGATCCGCCTACAGGCCCGAGCCGAGGCCGCCCGGGGTGCGGCCGACCGGCTCGTCGCGGCCCTGGGCCCAGAGGGAGCGGACGTGGCCGAGGTGGCGGACCATGCAGGCCTCGGCCGCCTCCGCGTCCCCGGCGATCATCAGGTCGAGCAGCTCGATGTGCTCCTCGGCGGAGGAGACCAGCTTTCCGGCCTCGTCCAGGCCCGTCAGTCCGTACAGGCGCGAGCGCTTGCGCAGGTCGCCGACGGTCTCGACCAGGCGGTCGTTGCCCGCCAGGGCCAGCAGGGAGAGGTGGAAGCGGCGGTCGGCCTCCAGGTAGCCGATGAGGTTGTGCTCCCGGGCGCTGGTGACGATCTCCTCGGCGATGGGCCGCAGTTCCTCCAGCCGCTCCGCCGTGGCGATCTTCGTGATGCGGCCGATGGTCGGCACCTCGATCATCGTGCGCAGCTCGGTGTACTGGTCCAGATCGCGCTCGCTGACCTCGGTGATCCGGAAGCCCTTGTTGCGGACGGGCTCCACCAGTCCCTCGCGGGCCAGGTCGAGCATCGCCTCGCGGACCGGGGTGGCGGAGACGCCGAGCTCGGCTGCCAGCCCCGGCGCCGAATAGACGCTGCCGGGGCGCAGTTCACCCGCTATCAGGGCTGCTCGAAGGGCATGGCCGACCTGGTCGCGGAGCCGTTCCTGGGCCTTGATGAGACTGTGCTGCTTCAGGTCACCCATTTGCTCTTCCTCCGAACACCGTTGCACCAACGAGCGCAGAGGAACAGCGTACAATGTCACGTTGCGCATGATTCCCGAGCGGTGGTGCCTCCCGCGGCGCGATACATCGCCACCGCCACAGCGAGATCCTCCCAGGCCATGCCCACACTCTTGAAGAGCTGTGGAGAACCCGGCGCCCCCGCCGCCGGTATCCGGCCCGCCACCAGGTCGGCCAGGGTGCCGTTGATATGACCGGGTCCGATCGCCCCTTCCGCCTCCGGCACCAGCAGGTCCCCCGCCTCGCGCAGGGCCGCCGCCCGCGACTCCACGTACACCGCCGCCCGCCGCACCAGCGCCGTGTCGGTCTCCCGGGCCTCCGGCTCGTGCGAGCCGACCGCCACCACCGTCGCCCCGGGGGCCACCAGCCTTCCGTCGAAGAGGGGTTCACGGGCCGTGGTGCAGCAGAGCACCAGGTCCGCTTCCGCCACGTCCGCCGGGACACCCGTACGGGCCGCGATCCCCAGGGCCCGGGCGTGCGCCGACAGCTTCCGTGCCGCCTCCGGATTGCGGCCCACGACCACCACCCCGGCCAACTCCCGGACCTCCCGCACCGCTTCGAGGTGCCCGTACGCCTGAGGTCCGCTGCCGAAGAGCACCAGCCGCAGGGCCCGCCCGGACGGCGCCAGATGGCGCAGGGCGAGCGCCGAGACCGCCGGGGTGCGCAGCGCGGTCAGCGCCGCGCCGTCGAAGAGGGCCAGCGGGCGCAGCGTCACCCCGTCCATCAGCAGGTACGAGCCGGTGATGCGGGGGAGCCCGAGGGCCGGGTTGCCGGGCGCCACCCCGGCGATCTTCACCCCGGCGTACGCCCCCGCCGCGGCCGGCATCAGCAGCAGCTCGCCCCCGCCCGGCACCGGCAGCGCCGAGCGCTGCGGGCAGGACTCGGGGTCCAGCCCCGCCCGCAGTGCGTCGGCGAGCGCGTCGGCCGCCGCGGCCGGGGTGAGCAGCGCGGCCGTCTCCGCCGCTCCGAACTGCGGGATCACAGCAGGAATCCCGCGCCGAGGGAGTCCTGCGGATCACGCACGAAGGCGTGCTCGCCCGTGCGGTACGCCGTCCCTGTGACCTCCGTGACCAGGCCGTCGCGGGAACCCACCGGCACCACCCGGCCCGTGAACACCGTGCCCACCACCGACTCGTGGAGCAGGTCCTCGCCCGGCCCGATCCGGCCGTCCTCCGCGAGCAGCGCGAGGCGCGCCGAGGTGCCCGAGCCGCAGGGCGAGCGGTCGATCTGCCCGTCGGCGAACACGGTGACGTTGCGCTGGTGCGGCCCGAAGGGGGTGCCGGGCAGCTCCTCGTGGAGGATCACCCCGTAGACCCCGGAGAGCAGGGGGCCGCCGGGGTGCCAGGTCCCGGGGTGGGCGGCCAGCGCGGCCCGGATCTCCTGCCCGGCGCGGACGAGTTCGGGCAGCGCGGCCCGCGTGACCTCCAGGCCGAGGTCCCTGGCCGCCACGGAGGCGTAACAGGCCCCGGCGTGCGCGATGTCCACCTCCGCCAGGCCCAGGGTGGTCGCCACCGGCACCTTGCGGGCGCCGACCCGCGCCGGGACGTTGCGGAAGGTGACCCCGGTGGTGCGGCCGCCGGCACGGTGCACGGTCGCGGTGACCCGCCCCGACGGGACGTCGATCCGCACCTGCGCGTCCCCGTCGTCCGGCGCGGCGACCCGGCCGGTGTCCACGGCCCAGGCGCCGAGGGCCATCGTGCCGTGGCCGCAGGCGGTGGAGTAGCCGTCCTTGTGCCAGAACAGCACGCCGAAGTGGGCGCCGTCGTCGTCCGGGGGCACGACGAACCCCCCGTACATCCCGGCGTGCCCGCGCGGCTCCTGCACGAGGAGCCGCCGTACGTCGTCCAGGGGGCTGCGGCGCGGTGCCGTCCCGGAGCCCCCGGGGCCGATCGCCGTGGCGCAGCGCTCGGCGACGGTGTCCCCGGGCACGGGCGGCAGGCCGGCCCCGGCGGTGTCGACGATCCGGAAGGGCTCCCCGGCGGTGTGGTAGTCCGCGGTGCGTACGGCGGCGGCCTCGCCGGTCACAGCAGGAATCCCGCGGGGAACGGGTCGGACGGGTCGAGGAAGTACTGGGCGGTGCCGGTGATCCACGCACGGCCGGTGACGGTGGGGACGACGGCCGGGAACCCGCCGACCGTGCTCTCGCCGATCAGCCGTCCGGTGAACTCCGTGCCGATGAAGGATTCGTTGACGAAGTCCGCGCCGATCCCGAGGAGACCGCGGGCGTGCAGCTGGGCCATGCGCGCGCTGGTCCCCGTACCGCAGGGCGAGCGGTCGAACCATCCCGGGTGGATGGCCATGGCGTGCCGCGAGCGTCGGGCGTCGGAGCCGGGGGCGGCGAGGTAGACGTGCTTGACCCCGGAGATGGAGGGGTTCTCGGGGTGGACGGGCCGGTCGCCGGAGGCGTTGACGGCCTCCATGACGGCGAGTCCGGCGGCGAGCAGCTCGTCCTTCCGGGTCCGGTCGAAGGGGAGCCCCAGGGAGTCGAGTTCGACGAAGGCGTAGAAGTTCCCTCCGTAGGCGAGGTCGTAGGTGACCGTGCCGAAGCCGGGGACCTCGGCCTTCAGGTCGAGTCCGGCGCAGAAGGAGGGGACGTTGGTGAGGGTGACGGCGGTGGCCGCCCCGTCCTCGACCCGGACGTCCACGCTCACCAGGCCGGCCGGGGTGTCGAGCCGCACGATGGTGACCGGCTCGACGACCTCCACCATGCCGGTCTCGACCAGGACGGTGGCGACCCCGATGGTCCCGTGCCCGCACATGGGGAGCAGGCCCGACACCTCGACGTAGAGCACGCCGAAGTCGGCGTCGGGGCGGGTGGGGGGCTGCAGGATGGCGCCGCTCATCGCGGAGTGCCCGCGCGGCTCGTACATGAGCAGGGTCCGGACGTGGTCCAGGTGCTCGATGAAGTGGAGGCGTTTGTCGGCCATGGTGGCGCCGGGGATCACCCCGACGCCCCCGGTGATGACCCGGGTCGGCATGCCCTCGGTGTGCGAGTCCACCGCGTGGTAGATGTGGCGCGTGCGCATTCCTGTCCCCTTCCGGTCCCTCGGGGGGACTAGTTGTGGCCCTCGGCGAGGGCCTTCCCGGTGGCGGCGCGGACGGCCGCCTCGATCTCCCCGGTGAGCGGGAAGCGGGGCGGGCGGGTGGCGCCGCCGGGGCGTCCCGCGAGGTCCATCGAGAGTTTGATGGCCTGGACGAACTCGGTCTTGGAGTCCCAGCGCAGCAGCGAGTGCAGGGACTTGTACAGCGGCAGCGCGGTGGCGAGGTCCCCGGCGACGGCGGCGCGGTAGAGCGCGGCGCAGGAGCGCGGCAGGGCGTTGGGGTAGCCGGCGATCCAGCCGACCGCGCCGGCGAGGGCCAGCTCGAGGAGGACGTCGTCGGCGCCGATGAGCAGGTCGAGGCCGGGGGCGAGTTCGGCGATCTCGTACGCGCGGCGGACGTCCCCGCTGAACTCCTTGACGGCGACGATGCTGCCGTCGCCGTGCAGGCGGGCGAGCAGGCCGGGGGTCAGGTCCACCTTGGTGTCGATGGGGTTGTTGTACGCGACGACGGGCAGCCCGGCGCGGGCGACGTCGGCGTAGTGGGCGCGTACGGTCGCCTCGTCGGCACGGAAGGCGTTGGGGGGCAGCAGGAGTACGGAGCCGGCTCCGGCCTCGGCGGCCTGGTCGGCCCAGCGGCGGGCCTCGGCGCTTCCGTAGGCGGCGACGCCGGGCATGACGCGGGCGCCGTCGCCGGCGGCCTCGACGGCGGTGCGGACCACGCGGGCCCGCTCCTCGTCGGTGAGGGTCTGGTACTCCCCGAGGGAGCCGTTGGGGACCACGCCGTCGCAGCCGTTCGCGATGAGCCAGGCCACGTGCTCGGCGTAGGCGTCGTGGTCGACGGTGAGGTCCTCGCGCAGCGGCAGCGTGGTGGCGACCATGATGCCGTGCCAGGGGCGGGTGCGGGTGTCCGTACCGGTGGTGGGCGCGGGGGTGTGCGCGTCGGTCATGAGAGAGCTCCCTAGAGTGGTGTGTGACATTTTACTAGTGGGTGTGAGGCGGCCACAAGGGTCCGGGCCACCCGATCGACGGCCGGCCGGCTCCCGATCAGCCCTCCGCCGGGGGCAGTTGCGCGAGGTGGCGCAGCGGGACCGGACAGGACAGGGGCCGCCGGTCGGGCGAGGGCCCACCGCCGGCGAGGGCGGCGACGGCCGGTCCGCACATGCGGCCCTGGCACCAGCCCATGCCGGAGCGGGTGAGAAGTTTGACCGTACGGGCGTCGCGCGCACCGAGCTCGGCGACGGCCTCGCGGATCCGGCCGGCCGGCACCTCCTCGCAGCGGCACACGTCGGTGTCGTCGCGGAGCCAGCCGGTCCAGCCGTCGCCGGGCCGGTGGGCGGCGCCCATGGCCTCGGCGAAGGCGCGCAGCCGGGCGCGGCGGCGGGCGAGGGCGGCGGGCACGGCCCGCCCGGCGATCGCGTGCGCGGCGATCTCCCCTTCGAGGAGGGCCAGTTGGGCGCCCCCGATGCCGCCGGTCTCGCCCGCGGACCAGATCCCGGCGACGGAGGTCCGCTGCTCGGCGTCCAGCGCCAGGGCGACGGCGCCGTCGGCGGTCGGGCGGGTGGCGCAGCCGAGGCCGGTGGCCAGTTCCAGCTGGGGTACCAGCCCGTGGCCCACGGCGAGGGCGTCGCAGGGGATCCGGCGGGCGGTACCGGGCGTCGGGCGCCAGTCCCGGTCCAGGCGGGCCACGGTGACGGCCTCGACGCGGTCGGTGCCGTGGGCCTCGGTCACGGCGTGCCGGGTCAGGAGGCGGATGTGGCGGCGCAGGAGGGCGCTGCCGTACGTGGCCGCCTCGCCGAGCTTGCCCGGGTTGCGGAGCAGGGCGGGGAGGTGGCCCGCGTACGCGGTGTAGGCGGCGGCCTCGGCCACGGCCGGCACCCGGGCCCCGGCGGCCGCGAGCGAACCGGCGACGGCGAGCAGCAGCGGGCCGCTCCCGGCGACGACGACGCGCTTGCCCGGCAGTACGAGCCCGCTCTTGAGCATGGCCTGGGCTCCGCCGGCCCCGATCACGCCGGGCAGGGTCCAGCCGGGGAAGGGGAGTTGCCGCTCGTAGGACCCGGTGGCCAGGAGTACGGCCCGGGCGTGCACGGAGGCGGCGGCCTCGTCGGGGCCGGTGCCCGCGACGGCGTGCAGGGTCCAGTCCTCGCCGTTCGGGACCACGGCCCAGACGTGGTGGGCCGGGAGGTACGTGACGCGGCCGGCCTGCGCATGGGCCCGGAGGGCGGCCTCGCGCCCGGCGAAGGCGGCCCACCCGTGGTGCAGGGCTTCGGGGCGCGCGGCCCCGAGTCCCGGCGCGGGATGGCGGTAGTACTGCCCGCCGGGCCGCTCCCCCGCGTCCAGGAGGGTGACGCGGAGGCCGAGCCCGGCGGCGGTGACGGCGGCGGCGAGCCCGGCGGGGCCGGCGCCGACGATCGCGAGGTCGGGCGGGGCGGTGTCAGACGCCGAGCTCGGCATGGCCGGTTCCCTCCTGGGTGGTGACGGTGTCGCCGGGGCGGGCCGGGACGAGGCAGGCGCGCTGGTTGGGGCGGCCGTTGACGGTGACGAGGCAGTCGTAGCAGCTGCCGATCCCGCAGAACGCCCCGCGGGGAGCGCCGCCTTGGCGGGTGGTCCGCCAGGCGAGGATCCCCGCGCCCCACAGCACGGCGGCGATGCTCTGCCCCGCCTGGGCGGTGAGCTCGCGGCCGTCGAAGCGCAGCACGTACGTGGCCGAGGGGACTCCGCCGACAAGGCTGCGGGGGGTGGGGCTCATCGGGGGTTCTCCTCGGGCGGCGGGGTGCGGGGGTGGCGGGCGGTGCCGGGTTCCGCGGTACGGGCCTTCCGTACGGGCCTGCGTTCGGGCCCTCCGTGGACCCGGCCCCGGCCCTTCCTCCCGGTCATCCGGGCGGGTCCTGCGCGAAGCGGTCCGGGCGGAACGGGTCCGCGGGCAGCGGGGGCCGCGACCCCGTCAGGGCGGCGGCGATCAGGACGCCCGTGGCCGGGGCCAGGCCGATGCCGGCTCCTTCGTGACCGCAGGCGTGCAGGAGGCCCGGGAGGCGGGGGTCCGGGCCGATCGCCGGGAGGTGGTCCGGGAGGTAGGGGCGGAAGCCGTGGTAGGTGCGCAGCACCCGGGCGTCCGCCAGGAAGGGGAAGAGGGCCGCGGCCTGTGCCGCCAGGCGGCGCAGGGCCTCCACCGAGAGCGAGCGGTCGAAGCCCACCCGCTCCCGGGTCGCCCCGATCAGCACCGGCCCCGCCGGGGTCCCCTCCACCACCGCCGAGGACTGCAGGGCCGCCGAGCCGCTGGCCACGTCGGCGATGTAGTCCGCGGCGTAGACCTTGTGCCGGACCACCCTCGGCAGCGGTTCCGTCACCAGGACGAACCCGCGGCGCGGAAGCACCGGGAGGGACACCCCCGCGAGTTCCGCGATGCGCCCTCCCCATGTCCCGGCCGCGTTCACCACCGCCGGGGCGAGGAGTTCGCCGGTGCGCGTGCGCACCCCGCGGACTCCCCCGGGGCCCGTGAGGATCCCGGTCACCTCCTCGCCCAGGTGCACCGAGGCGCCCGAAGCGGCCAGCAGTCTGGCCGCCGCCTGGGCCGGCTGGACCTGGGCGTCCTGGGGGTACAGGAACCCGCCGACCGGACCGGGGGCCAGATGGGGCTCCAGTTCGCGGAGTTGGCCTGCCCCCGCCTCGACGGCTTCGACCCCGGCGGCGCGCTGGCCCTCGGCGAAGTCCCGCAGCGCCTTGAGCGAAGCCTCGTCCGGGGCGACGACGAGCCCGCCCTTGGCCTCGTACTCGATCTCCCGCGGGAGATCGGCGGCGAGTTCGCGCCACAGGCCGGCCGACAGCAGGGCCAGGTCGAGCTCCGGGCCGGCCTCCTTGTCGGAGACGAGCAGGTTGCCCTCCCCGGCTCCCGTCGTACCGCCCGCGACGGGGCCGCGGTCGACGACGGCCACGGAGAGTCCGGCGCGGGCCGCGTAGTACGCGATCGCGGCTCCGACGACGCCGGCGCCGATGATCACGACGTCCAGGGGATGTCTCTTGGGCACGGCAGTAATATGTCACATTCTTTAGTGGGTGCCTAGGGCTGCCGGGAGCCCGGCGGCCGGTCCCGCCCCCCGTTCGGACCGGGACCGGCCGCCGGGCGCGGATCAGCTGCGCAGCGGGCCCTCGCAGCTGTAACCCGACGTGCCCGCCTTGTGGTCGGTCCAGATCTCCACGGGGCCGAAGGAGCAGTTCATGTCGGCCAGGTTGTTGGAGGCCGCGCCCGCCCGGTCGAGGATGAAGTAGTCCACCGTCTCCGACATGTCCTTGAAGTTCTGGTCGTCGCTGCGCCAGTTCTTCAGGTTCGCGGTGATCCGGCCGGTGCAGGTGAACCGCCGCTTGCCCGGGTCCCCGTTCTCCACGCAGTCCGGGGTGTTGTACGTGGCGGCGGCGAAGGCCGACTTCACGTTCGCCAGCGCCGCGTCCCGCAGCTGCCCGTTGGGCGTGAAGACGGTGTTCGGCACGTACAGCTGGTCGACCTTGGCGATCTGCGCGTCGAGGAAGCGGTCGTAGTCGCGCTGCAGGTAGGCGTCGGAGCCCATCCGGTGGCGCCAGGCGTCGTACCCGGCCACGTCGTTGGCCCGCAGGTGGGTGTACATCTCGCGCAGCAGCGAGGGCTTCTCGGTCCACAGGAACTCGAAGAAGGTGCCCGCGTAGTTGTAGAAGCGGAAACCGTCGCCGTCGTACGTGGCGTTCAGCAGCTGCTCGACCGTCATCCGCGGGCCGCCGCCGGCGGTGTCGCTGATGATGCCCTTGACCAGGGACTTGCGGACGGCGATGCCGTTGTCGCGGGTGGCGCCGTCGAAGAACTCGGCGGTGCCCTCGTCCATGGCGGTCGTGCGGTCGCCCTCGTACCAGGGGCCCTCGCCGAAGAAGCCGGGCACGGCGAACCGGCCGTTGAGGTAGTGCGTGTACTCGTGCCGGAAGAGCTCTTCGAGGGTCAGGGAGGAGTCCTGCGGGACGCGGCGCTGGTAGGTGTAGAAGGTGGCGCCGTTCTCGATGTACATGCCGCCGTTCTCGGTGCCGTAGCCGTACAGCATCGTCTGGTAGGTCACGTAGTCGGCGCGGGAGGCGTACAGCACGATGTTCAGCGTGGCGTTGGGGTCCCCGGCCAGCGGCTGGTCGGTCCCGACGACCCGGTGGAACTGCGTCTTGACCTGCTTGCTCGCGTAGTAGAGCTGGTCGACGGTGGCCCGGTCGAGGGCCGTGCGGACCTTGATCGCGCCGTTGTCGTAGGTGTACGTGTTCGGGAAGAGCATCTTCTCGATGTCCTCCTTGCACACCCCGTACTGCTTGCACGCGTTGTAGGTGTTCAGCCAGGAGACGATCTTGGCCCAGGGCTCGCTGCCGGCGCCGAAGGCGGCCTTGACCGGCTCCAGGAGGCCCCCGAGGTCGGCGGAGATCTGGCCCTGGAGGCCGTCGATCTGGCCGAAGCGGCCGTACTCGCCGAGCGCGTCGCGGACCACCCACGCGTTCGTGGTGCCCTTGAGGTGGGTGTAGCCGGAGAAGGCCTTGAAGGCGGCCCGGTAGGCGGGGTCGGCCTTGGCCGCGGCCTGGAAGGCGGCGTCCTGGTTGCCCGGGTACACGCCGAGGTAGTTGACCGTGAGGGCGGCGAGGGCGGCGCCGCCCCAGTTGGCGTCGGAGCTGGTGGCGGGGTGCGAGGCGTCGAGGGTGGCCAGGACCTTCTTGATCAGGCCGAGCTGGGTCTGGCGCATGCCGGGGCCGGTGGCGTAGAGGGCCTCGCGCAGGGTCCGGGCGTTGGAGGCGGTGACGTCGAACGTCCGGGCGGCGTTGCCGAAGTCGGTGACGGCGCGGCTCATCGCGTCGGCGGTCGCGGCGTCGGTGAGGTCGATCTCCCCGCGCGAGAAGTCGTGGTAGACGGCCGCGTGCAGGTACGTGAACATCTCCTCCAGGTGCGAGGTGCCCCGGCCGTCGTGAGCGGCGGCCAGGCCGGATATCCGGCGGGCGACGGCCTGGACGTGCGCGTCGTCCATGACGGGTGCGAGGCGGGCGTCCCACGTCCAGATCAGCCCGCGCATACAGCCGTCGGCGGTGACGGCCGGGTCGGCCAGGAAGTCGGCGAACTGCTCCGGGCCGAGGCCCGTGATCCCGTCAAGGGTGCAGGGGACGCCCGCGGCGACGCTCTGCGCGGTGGGCGCGGCCTGGGCGGTGGCGGCGCGCTCGCGGCTCTTCTCGGCGCGCTCGCCGACTCGCACGGCCGGGGCGGCAGAGGGGGCGGCGCCGGGGACGCGGCCGTCGGCGGCCAGCCCGCCGGGAGCCTGGCCCGTCGCGGGCGCGGCCTCCTTGGGCGAGGCGAGGTGCTCCACCTCGTCGAACGGGTTCGCACCGGGCGCGCCGGAGGTGAAGGTACCGGGCACGGCGGCCGGGGCGGGGGCGGCCGCGGGGGTCCGGTCCGCGGTCTGGGAGACGGCCTGGCCGGCGGAGGCGAGGAGCGTCACCGCGACGGCGGCGGAGAGGAGGGACGTACGCACAGCTCTGTGCTGGGACACCAAGGACTCCTGGTTGGGAGGGGAGGTGGGGGAAGTGGTGCGCGAGGTGGTGCGTGAAACCTGAAATGCGTGAACTGCCCTGCGTCACACGGCGTTTGACGGGGATTAACGTGCCGCGGTGTGAGCTGTAACATAGTAATGTGAAATTGCACTGACAAGACCTGTGCGCCCACCAGTTCGCATCTTCTTGAGGGAGCCTCCATGACCGACACCCCCACCGGCACCTCCCCCGGACCCGACTCCCGTCTCAACATCGGCAGCCACGACCTGCCGGTATCACCGGAGTTGTCCCGCTTCATGGCGGCCGACTGGGCGCCGTCACCCCTCCCCGACTCCGCGCGGGTCCCGGCGCACGGGGTCACCCCGGTCCGGCGCGAGCGCCTCTCGGCCCGCTTCCCGGGCGAGCGGCTGGTCATCCCGGCCGGAGAGCTCAAGGTCCGCTCCAACGACTGCGACCACCGCTTCCGCCCGCACAGCGCGTACGCCTGGCTGACCGGGCTGACCGGCGAGGACCAGGTCGGCCACGTCCTGGTGCTGGAGCCCGCCGGCCCGCACGGCCACGAGCCCGTGCTGTACCTGCGCCCCCGCTCCCCGCGCGCGGGCGGGAACGAGGAGTTCTACCGGGACCGCCGGTACGGGGAGTTCTGGGTCGGCCGCCGCCCCGACCTGGCCGAGGCCGAGCGCCTGACCGGCCTGCGCTGCGCCCACCTGGACGACCTCGGCACCCCGGCGGGGCGCAACGCCGCCACCGACTCCGAACTCGCCTCCGCCCTCTCCGAGTTGCGCCTGGTGAAGGACGCCTGGGAGATCGGGCAGCTCCAGCTCGCCGTCGACCACACCGCCGCCGGTTTCGAGGACGTCGTACGGGCGCTCCCGCGCGCACTGGCGCACCCGCGCGGAGAGCGCTGGATCGAGGGGGTCTTCGGCCTGCGCGCCCGGGCGGAGGGCAACGGCACCGGGTACGACACGATCGCGGCGTCGGGCGCGCACGCGTGCGTCCTGCACTGGATCCGCAACGACGGCCGGCTCGACCGCGGCGACCTGCTGCTGCTGGACGCGGGCGTGGAGACCGACAGCCTCTACACGGCGGACATCACGCGCACCCTCCCGCTGTCGGGTCGCTTCTCCCCCGTCCAGCGGCAGGTGTACGAACTGGTCCTGGCCGCGCAGGACGCGGGCATGGCGGCGCTGCGCCCGGGGGCGAGCTTCCGGGACTTCCACCGGGCCGGGATGCGGGTGATCGCGGAGGGCCTGGCGGAATGGGGCGTCCTGAAGGACGCCCGCGGGGACCTGCACCGGCGGTACACGCTGTGCAGCAGCGGCCACATGCTGGGCCTGGACGTCCACGACTGCGCGAAGGCGCGGGCGGAGACCTACCTGGACGGGGTCCTGGAGGAGGGCCAGGTGCTGACGGTCGAGCCGGGCCTGTACCTGCAGCCCGACGACGAGACCCTGCCACCGGAGCTGCGGGGCATCGGCGTGCGCATCGAGGACGACCTGGTCGTCACGGCGACGGGCGCCCGGCTGATGTCGGGCGCCCTGCCCCGCACGGTCGCGGGGATCGAGGAGTGGATGGGGAACCTGCTGGCCGGCTGAGCGCCCGCCCGGGGACGGCGACGGGCCTTGTCCGCCGAGCGGCGGACAAGGCCCGCTTTCCGTTCAGCCGGAGCTATCGCCCTCCCCCGCCGCCGCCGTTGCCGCCGCCACCGCCGCCGTTGCCCCCGCCTCCGCCGCCGCCGTGGCCTCCGCCGTCGCCGCCGTTGCCGCCACCGCCGCCGCCGTAACCTCCGCCGCTGTCGTGGCCACCGCCACCGCCGTCGCCGCCGTAGCCACCGCGGCCGGATCCGTTGTCGCTCCAGCCGTTGTCGTGGTTGCCGCTCCAGTTGTTGTCGTTGCGGTTGTCATGGTTGGAGCGGCTGTCGTTCCAACGGCCGTTGTTCCAGTTGTCGTTCCAGTAGGCGTTGTTGTGGCGGCCGCTGTTCGAGTCGTTGTCCCAGCACCAGCTGGGGCGGTCGTTCCAGTTGTGCCAGCGGGCGGGGTCACAGCAGTCACGCCAGTTGTTGCTGCCGCGCCAGTCGTCGGAGCACCATCCCGAGTTGTTCTGCTGGGTCTGCGGAAGACCCGCGGCAACCGCCCCTCCGACGGGCATCAGGCCGAGCGCGACGCCCGCGGCTCCCGCCACGATCGTCGCGGTGATGACACGGCGCATGACCATGCACCTCCGAGGATTGAGACATTCCTTACAAAAAGGTCATTTCCACCCTCACCCCTCTCTGGCCAGCTGTCAAAAGCACCTGGTCAGCGATCCGGCAACTTGAGTTACTCCGTTCCGAGTACGGCGATACCGTCCAGTTCGACCAGGGCCGGGACGTCCCAGAGGCGGACGACCCCGATGACCGCCATGGCCGGGTAGTCGCGGCCGGCCAGCCGGCGCCAGATGCGGCCGAGTTCGGGGGCGTGGACGCGGTAGTCCTCCACGTCGACCGCGTAGACGGTCACCCGGGCCAGGTCCGCCGGGGTGCCCCCGGACGCGGTGAGGGCGGTCAGCAGGTTGCCCAGCGCGCGCTCGAACTGCTCGGGCAGGGTGTCCCCGACCACCTTGCCCTCGGCGTCGAGTGCGGTCTGGCCCGCCAGGAAGACGAGCCGGGAGCCGCTCGCGGCCACGGCGTGGGAGAAGCCCGTCGGCGGGGCGAGCTCCGCCGGATTGATCCGCTCGGGACTCATCGGTAGAGCTCCTTCGCGATGATCGTGCGCTGCACCTCACTGGCACCCTCGTAGATCCTCGGGGCCCGCACCTCCCGGTACAGGTGCTCCAGCAGGTGGCCGCGCTGGAGGGCGACGGCCCCGTGCAGCTGGACCGCGTGGTCCACCACGTACTGGGCCGTCTCCGTCGCGAGCAGCTTCGCCATGGCCGACCGGCGCGGGACGTCCGCCGAGCCGGCGTCGTACGCGCCCGCCGCCGCGTACACCAGGAGCCGGGCGGCTTCGGTGCGGGTGGCCATCTCGGCCACCCGGTGGCCCACCGCCTGGAGGTCGCCCAGCACTCCGCCGAAGGCGCGCCGGGCCGCCGTGTGCGCCAGGGTCGCGTCCAGCGCGGCCCGGGCCATGCCGACGGCGAAGGCGCCCACGCTCGGCCGGAACAGGTTCAGGGTGTCCATCGCGACGCGGAAGCCCCGTCCGGGCTCGCCGAGCAGGTCCTGCGGGCCCACCGGGACCCCGTCGAAGGAGAGCCGGCCGATCGGGTGCGGGGAGAGCATGTCCAGGGGCTCGCCCGAGAGCCCGGGGCGGTCGGCCGGGACCAGGAAGGCGGTGACCCCCTTGGCCGCCGGGCCCTCGCCCGTCCGGGCGAACACCGTGTAGAAGTCCGCCTCGGGGGCGTTGGAGATCCAGCACTTCTCGCCGCTGAGCCGCCAGCCGCCCCCGGCCTCCCCGCCACCGTCCCGTACGGCCTCCAGCGCCAGTGCGGCCGCGTCCGAGCCCGCCCCCGGCTCGCTCAGCGCGAAGGCCGCCACCGCCCGCCCGGCCCGCACCTGCGGCAGCCAGTGCGCCCGCTGCCGCGGCGTGCCCGAGCGGAGCACCGGATGCGCCCCCAGGCCCTGCAGGGCCAGGGCCGTCTCCGCCTCGGTGCACCCGTACGCGAGGGATTCGCGGAGCAGGCACAACTCCAGCGCCCCCGAGGTGAAGACCCGCTCCAGCAGACCCAGCTCGCCCAGCGCCGCGAGCAGCGGGCGGTTGACCCGCCCCGGCTCCCCCTTGTCGGCCAGCGGCCGCAGCCGGTCCGCCGCCAGCGCGCGCAGTTGCCCGCACCACTCCTCTTGTTCCGCCCCGAGCGCGAATCCGGTCATCCGAACATCCCCGCCTCTATCGCGTCCTGTTGACTGCCGTCACCATCACGATACGCTCATAGCGCACCCGCACGGCCTGCTCCGCCACTTCGGCTCCCCACCCGGGGTGCCGCTGTCGTTGCAAGGGGGCGAACCCGCCTTGGAGCTCAAGCCTTCCGCCCACGCCGACACCTTCGCGCGCGACCATCTGCCGCCGCCGCACGCCTGGCCGCGGCTCCTCTTCGAGCTCCCCGAACTGGCCTACCCGGACCGGCTCAACTGCGGCGCCGAGCTGCTCGACGCCACCATCGACCGCTTCGGGCCCGACCGCCCCGCCTTCCGCAGCGGATCCGGTGAGGTGTGGTCGTACGGCGGGCTGCGCAAACGCGTGGACCGCATCGCCCACGTCCTCACGGCCGACCTCGGCGTGGTCCCCGGGAACCGCGTGCTCCTGCGCGGCCCCACCGGCCCCTGGCTCGCCGCGTGCTGGCTGGCGGTGATGAAGGCCGGCGCGGTGGCCGTGACCGTCCTCGCCCAGCAGCGCGCGCAGGAGCTGGCCACGGTCTGCGCGATGGCCCGCGTGCAGCACGCGCTGTGCCACACGGGCGTGGTCGACGACCTGGCCAAGGCCGAGGTGCCCGGCCTGCGGATCACCCCGTACGGCGGCGAGGGGGCGGACGACCTGCTCCGGCTGGCCGAGCACCACGAGGCGCCGTTCCGGGCCGTCGACACCTCCGCCGACGACGTGGCCCTGATCGCCTTCACCTCGGGCACCACCGGCCGGCCCAAGGGCTGCATGCACTTCCACCGCGACCTGCTCTCCGTCGCCGACACCTTCTCCCGCAGCGTGCTGCGGCCCCGCCCCGACGACGTCTTCGCGGGCAGTCCGCCGCTCGGCTTCACCTTCGGCCTCGGCGGCCTGGTCGTCTTCCCGCTGCGCGCCGGCGCCTCGGCGCTCCTGCTCGACCAGGCGGTCCCGCGACGGCTCCTGCCCGCCCTCGCTCAGCACCGGGTGACGGTGCTGTTCACCGCGCCCACCGCGTACCGGACGATGCTGGACGAGCTGGGTCCCCACGACGTGAGCACGTACGACCTCTCCGCGCTGCGCCGCTGCGTCTCGGCCGGCGAGAACCTCCCGGCGGCCACCTGGCAGGCCTGGTACGAGCGCACCGGGCTGCGGATCATCAACGGCATCGGCGCCACCGAGCTGCTGCACATCTTCATCTCCGCGGCGGACGAGGACATCCGCCCGGGGACGACGGGCCGCGTGGTGCCGGGCTGGCAGGCGCGGGTCGTGGACGCCTCCGGCCGTCCGGTCGCGGACAACGAGCCCGGGCTGCTGGCCGTCCGCGGCCCGGTGGGCTGCCGGTACCTGGCCGATCCGCGGCAGGAGGAGTACGTACGGGACGGCTGGAACCTGACCGGGGACACCTACGTCCGCGATCCGGAAGGCTATTTCCGCTACGTCGCCCGGGCCGACGACATGATCGTCTCGGCGGGTTACAACATCGCGGGCCCGGAGGTGGAGGAAGCCCTGATGCGCCACCCGGACGTGGTGGAGGCGGCGGTGGTGGGCCGCCCGGACGAGCGGCGCGGGCAGATCGTGGTGGCGTACGCCGTCGCCCGGGAGGGTACGGCGCCGAGCGAGGAGGAGCTGCGCACGTTCATGCGGGCGGAGCTGGCCCCGTACAAGTGCCCGCGCGCCTTCGTCTTCCTCCCGGCCCTCCCCCGGACCGCGACCGGCAAACTGCAGCGGTTCCGGCTGCGCGACGGGGGGAGCGTCCTGCCGGCGGGCCCGGCATGACCGGCGCGACGCCCCTAGAGTGAAGCCGTGGTCGAGCACACTCCGCGATCCCTGATCGTCACGTTCTACGGCGCCTACGGGCGGGCCTTCGAGGGTCCGGTCCCGGTGTCCGCGCTGGTCCGCCTGCTGGGCGCGGCCGGTGTGGACGCCCCGTCGGTCCGCTCGTCGGTGTCCCGGCTGAAGCGGCGCGGCTTCCTGCTGCCCGCGCGCGCCGCGGACGGCTCGGCGGGGTACGAGCTGTCCGCGGAGGCCCGGCAGCTGCTGGACGACGGCGACCGGCGGATCTACGGGGAGCGCGGTGCGCAGCCGGCGGGGGAATGGCTGCTGGCGGTGTTCTCCGTACCGGAGCAGGAGCGGAACAAGCGGCATCTGCTGCGCTCGCGGCTGGCCGGCCTCGGCTTCGGCGCGGTGGCGCCGGGGGTGTGGATCGCGCCGGCCCACCTGTACGAGGAGACCGGGCACACCCTGGACCGGCTGCACCTGACGGCGTACGTGGAGCTGTTCCGCGGCGGCCACCTCGGCTTCGCCCCGACCGCCGAGGCGGTGGCCCGGTGGTGGGACCTGACCTCGCTGGCCAAGCAGCACGAGGAGTTCCTGGACCTGCACGAGCCGGTGCTGCGCGCCCTGCAGTCGGGCCCGGCGCCCACCGCGGAGGAGGCCTACCGCGGCTACCTGCTCGCCCTGGACTCCTGGCGGCGCCTGCCGTACGCCGACCCGGGGCTGCCGCGGGAGCTGCTGCCCTCGGACTGGCCGGGGGACCGCGCGGCGGCGGTCTTCACCGAACTGCACGGCCGGCTGCGGGACATCGGGGCGGGGTTCCTGGAACCGTAGGCGGCGCGGGCCGCGTCACGTCGGGGGTGACGCGAAACGATCTTCCCGCCGGGGCGCCGCCCCCGCCCCCGAACCCACCGCAGGTCCGGCCGCCGGCCGGTTCCCCGCCGGCCGGTTCCCCGCCGCCCGGATTCGGGCCGCCGCCCGCCATGACGGGCCGTCGGGTGCGGTGGCAGGGCGTGGCGGCCTCGGCGCTGGGCGGCGCCTTCGCCGGCTACCTCGCGCACGACCTGGCTGCCGACGCCCGCGCCTACTGCGACGCCGGCTGGGAGGCGGGCGGCAAGTTCGAGCTGTTCTTCGAGATGCTCCTGCTGGTCCCGGGGTGCGCGGTGCTCGCCCTGCTGGTCTGGCTGCCGGCCCGGCGCGTGAACCCGGTGGTGGGCGTGGCGGCCGTGGTGCTGGTCCTGTCGGCGGTGGTCGTCTGGTACTTCGCCGCGCAGGGCACTCTGGCCGGCTACCCCGGGGACTCGGGGCTGTGCGGGCCCGACAACGTGCCGCCGTGGTGGCCGTCCTGGCTGCCCTCGTAACGGACCTGGCCAACCCGACCAGCAACGGCATCTACCAGCGCCTGGGCTACACCCCGGTGGAGGACCGCGTCGAGGTGGCGGCGCTGTGAGCACCCCTGCGGAGCCCGGCGCCCGCGGTCGCCGGCCGGAGCCGGCGCGCGGACCGGGCGTACCGCGCGCCGCCGGGTGAACGTGCTTCAGCCGCGGCCGGTCGGGGGTTTGCGGCTGCCGGCGCGGTACGGGGCGGGCCAGGGGGCGGCCGGGCCCTCGTACGACTGGTCGGCGGCCGCGTGCAGGGTCCAGTGCGGGTCGTACAGGTGGGGGCGGCCCACGGCGCAGAGGTCGGCGCGGCCCGCGAGCAGCAGGGAGTTCACGTCGTCCCAGGAGGAGATGGCGCCGACGGCGATGACCGGGATGTCCAGCGCGTTGCGGATCCGGTCCGCGTACGGGGTCTGGTAGGAGCGCCCGTACTCGGGGCTCTCGTCCGCCACCACCTGGCCGGTCGACACGTCGATGGCGTCGGCGCCGTGCGCGGCGAAGGCGGCCGCGATGTCCACCGCGTCCTGGGCGCCGGTGCCGCCCGGGGCCCAGTCGGTGGCCGAGATGCGGACGGTCATCGGCCGGTCGGCGGGCCAGACGGCACGGACCGCGTCGAAGACTTCGAGCGGGAAGCGGAGCCGGTTCTCCAGGGGGCCGCCGTAGGCGTCCGTACGGTGGTTGGTGAGCGGGGACAGGAAGCCGGAGAGCAGGTAGCCGTGGGCGCAGTGCAGCTCCAGCAGGTCGAACCCGCAGCCGGCGGCACGTACCGCGGCGGCCGCGAAGTCGGAGCGGATCGACGCGAGGTCCGCCGTCGTCAGCGCGCGCGGGACGGCCGAGACGCCCGGCCGGTAGGGCAGCTCCGAGGCCGCCACGAGCGGCCAGTTGCCCTCCGGGAGGGGCTCGTCCATGCCCTCCCACATCAGCCGCGTCGAGCCCTTGCGGCCGGAGTGGCCGAGCTGGACGCCGAGCGCGGTGCCGGGGGCGCAGGTGTGCACGAAGTCCGCGATCCGGGTCCAGGCCGCGGCCTGCCCGGCCGTGTACAGGCCGGTGCAGCCGGGGGTGATCCGGCCCTCCGGGGACACGCAGACCATCTCGGTCATCACCAGGGCGGCGCCGCCGAGGGCCCGCGCGCCCAGGTGCACCAGGTGGAAGTCCCCGGGCGTCCCGTCGCCGTCCTGCGCGGAGTACATGTCCATCGGGGAGACCACGATCCGGTTGCGCAGGGTCAGCCCGCGCAGCTTCAGCGGGGTGAACATCGGCGGGGTGCGCTCGTCCGGGCAGCCGAAGTCGCGTTCCACGGCCCGGGTGAACCGCTCGTCGCGCAGCCGCAGGTTGTCGTGGGTCACCCGGCGGCTGCGGGTGAGCAGGTTGAAGGCGAACTGCCGGGCGGGCTGGTCGACGTACCCGGCGAGCTCCTCGAACCACCGCATGCTGGCTGCGGCGGCCCGCTGGGTCGAGGCCACCGCCGGCCGCCGGGCGGCCTCGTACGCGGCGAGGGCGGCGGGTACGTCCGGCTCCGCCCCCGGCCCGGCGGCGGCCACCGCCCCGGCCACCGCTTCGGCGAGGGCGAGCGCGTCCTCCACCGCCAGCTTGGTGCCGGAGCCGATGGAGAAGTGCGCGGTGTGCGCCGCGTCGCCGAGCAGCACGACGTTGTCGTGCGACCAGTGTTCGTTGACGACGGTACGGAACTCGGTCCACGCGGAGCGGTTGCCGTGCAGCGGGCGCCCCCGCAGGGCCTCGCCGAAGATCTTGGCGCAGCGCGCGGCCGATTCGGCCTCGTCGCACAGGTCGAAGCCGGCGGCCCGCCACACCTCCTCGTGCATCTCGACGATCACGGTGGAGGCGTCCGCGCAGTACGGGTAGGCGTGCAGCTGCATGACGCCGTGCTCGGTCTCGGCGATCTCGAAGCGGAACGCGTCGAAGGCGAAGTCGGCGGCGAGCCAGATGTACCGGCAGTGGCCGCTCGTCAGCGTCGGGCGGAAGTGTGCGGCGCCGCTCTGCCGGGTCGCGCTGTGCACCCCGTCGGCCGCGACGACCAGGTCGTACGAGGCGGCCAGGACCGCGGCGGCCGGCGCCGGGGTGCGGAAGCGGAGCCTGACCCCGAGGCCGGCGCAGCGCTCGTGGAGGATTTCCAGCAGCCGGCGCCGGCCGATCGCGGCGAAGCCGTGGCCGCCGGAGGTCAGCAGCCGCCCCCGGTGGACGATGTCGATGTCGTCCCAGCGCACGAACTCGGCGCCGAGGGCCGCGTAGACCACGGTGTCGGCCTGTTCGATGCCGCCGAGGGTCTCGTCGGAGAGCACCACGCCGAAGCCGAAGGTGTCCTCGGGGGCGCCCCGCTCCCAGACCTCGACCGTGTGTCCCCGGCGGGCCAGCAGCGCGGCGGCGTACAGGCCCCCGGGCCCGCCGCCGACGACGGCGACCCGCAATGCGCTGCCTTCCGGCATGGTGCTACCTGCCCTTCCACTCCGGGGGCCGCTTCGTGGTGAAGGCGGCGTGGAACTCGGCGTAGTCCCGGCCGTTCATCAGCAGGGCCTGGGTGTTGGCGTCGAGCTCGACCGACGCCGCCAGCGGCATGTCGAGCTCGGCGGTCAGCAGTGCCTTGGTCTGCGCGTACGCGAGGGCCGGACCGGCGGCGAGGTGCGCGGCGAGCTCGGCGGCCCGCAGGCCGGCCTTGCCCTCCTCGGTGACCTCGCTGAGCAGGCCGATGCGCTCGGCCTCCGGGGCGCGTACGGGTTCCCCGAGCATCAGCAGCCGGGTGGCGTGGCCGAGGCCGACGACCCGGGGCAGCAGGTACGCGGCGCCCATGTCCCCGCCGGAGAGGCCGACGCGGGTGAAGAGGAACGCGAAGCGGGCGGTGGGGTCGGCGATGCGGAAGTCGGAGGCGAGCGCGAGGACGGCGCCGGCGCCGGCGGCGACCCCGTGCACGGCGGCGATCACGGGGAAGGGGCATTCGCGGATGGCCCGTACCACCTGGCCGGTCATCCGGTTGAAGTCGAGGAGCTGGGCCGTGTCCATGGCGAGTGTGGCACCGATGATCTCGTCGACGTCGCCGCCGGAGCAGAAGCCGCGCCCCTCGCCGCCGAGGACGAGGGCGCGCACGGACCGCTCGCGCGAGAGCTCGGCGAGCAGGTCGCGCAGGTCCGCGTAGGCACCGAAGGTGAGGGCGTTGAGTTTCTCGGGGCGGTCGAGGGTGACGGTGGCCACGCCGTCCTGCCGGGTCACCCGCAGGTGGCGCCACCGTTCGGTCGCTGCTGTGGAACCGATGAAGGGGCTCACACGATCGACGGTATCACCGCATCGTGACTGCCGTCACAGAAACGCGACACACGAGTGAGGACGGGACCCGCCCGCAGCCGCCCGCTCCACCCTGGCGGAGCCGCCCGCATGACCATGCGCGGCCGACCGGCACTAGCCGGCGACCGGCCCGGCAAGGGTGGCGACCAGTACCGCCTTGATGGTGTGCAGCCGGTTCTCGGCCTCGTCGAAGACGACGGAGTGCGCGGACTCGAACACCTCGTCCGTCACCTCCAGCGAGTCCAGCCCGTACCGCTCGTGGATCTCCCGGCCGACGTCGGTGCCCAGGTCGTGGAAGGCCGGCAGGCAGTGCAGGAACTTCACGTCCGGGTTGCCGGTCGCGCGGAGCACGTCCATCGTGACGGCGTACGGGGCCAGGGCGGCGATCCGCTCGCCCCAGACCTCCTTGGGCTCGCCCATGGACACCCACACGTCGGTCGCGACGAAGTCCGCCTGGGCCACGCCCTCGGCGACCTGCTCGGTCAGCATGATCCGAGCCCCGCTGGCGGCCGCGAGCTCGCGCGCCCTGGACACGACGGACTCGGCCGGCCAGTAGGCCTTCGGCGCGACGATCCGTACGTCCATGCCGAGCAGCGCGCCGGTGACCAGGTACGAGTTGCCCATGTTGAACCGGGCGTCGCCGAGGTAGGCGAAGGCGACGCGCTCCAGCGGCTTGGCGCAGTGCTCGGTCATCGTGAGCACGTCGGCCAGCATCTGGGTGGGGTGCCAGTCGTCCGTGAGGCCGTTGAAGACCGGCACGCCGGAGTGGGCGGCGAGCGCCTCGACGGCCTCCTGGCTGTCACCCCGGTACTCGATGCCGTCGAACATCCGGCCCAGCACCCGCGCCGTGTCCCTGACCGACTCCTTGTGGCCCATCTGGGAGCCGGCCGGGTCGAGGTAGGTGGTGTGCGCGCCCTGGTCGGCGGCGGCGACCTCGAACGCGCAGCGGGTGCGCGTCGAGGTCTTCTCGAAGATCAGCGCGATGTTCCTGCCCTGGAGGCGGCGCTGCTCGGCACCGGCCTTCTTGGCCGCCTTGAGGTCGGCCGCGAGCTCGATCAGACCGCGGAACTCGGCGGCGGAGAAGTCGAGCTCCTTGAGGAAACTGCGGCCGACGAGGTCGGTGGCCATGGGGACACTCCAAGGGTCACGCTGACAGGGGATGCTGGAAGTCTATACGATCCCCCGTATTGATATACATGGCCCCCTCAGACCGGATCCCGCTCCACCGGGCAGCTCATGCACCGCGGCCCGCCCCGCCCCCGTCCCAGCTCGCTGCCCGGGATCTCGATGACCTCGATGCCCTCCTTGCGCAGGTGGGTGTTGGTCGTCACGTTCCGCTCGTACGCCACCACCACCCCCGGCTCGACGGCCAGCACGTTGCAGCCGTCGTCCCACTGCTCGCGCTCCGCCGCGTGCACGTCCTGCGTCGCGGTCAGCACGCGGATCGAGTCCAGCCCCAGCGCCGCCGCGATCGCCCGGTGCATGTGCTCCGGAGGGTGGTCGGTCACCTTCAGCTCCTGCAGACCCGCGCCCGGCTCGATCGTGTAGGAGCGCAGCATGCCCAGGCCCGCGTACTGGGTGAACGTATCTCCGTCCACCATCGTCATCACGGTGTCCAAATGCATGAAGGCCCGCCGCTTCGGCATGTCCAGCGCGACGATCGTGGTCGCCGACCCGGCCGCGAACAGGCCCCGCGCGAGCATCTCCACCGCCTGCGGCGTGGTCCGCTCGCTCATCCCGATCAGCACCGCGCCGTTGCCGATGACGAGCACGTCCCCGCCCTCGATCGTCGAGGGGTAGTCGGACTGCCCCTGCGACCAGTAGTGGAAGGCCCCGGAGGAGGTGAAGAGCGGGTGGTGCTTGTAGATCGCCTCGAAGTGCACCGTCTCGCGCTGCCGGGCCGGCCAGCGCATGGCGTTGATCGACACCCCGTCGTAGATCCAGGCGGAGGTGTCCCGGGTGAACAGGTGGTTGGGCAGCGGCCCCAGCAGGAAGTCGTCCAGCTCCATGGCGTGGAAGCGGACCGACACCGGCTCGGCGTGCCGCTCCAGGAACTCGCGCTTGGTCATCCCGCCGACCAGCGCCTCGGTCAGCCCGGCCACCGGCAACTGGTCGAAGACCGCCCGCAGGTGGTCGGTGGCGAGCGGCCCGTACTCCTTCTCGTCGAACACCCGGTCCAGGACGAGGTGCCTGGCCTCCGGGATCTCCAGGGCCTCGCACAGCAGATCGCCGAAGAGGTGCACCTCCACACCCCGGTCGCGCAGGACGTCCGCGAAACCGTCGTGCTCCTGGCGGGCCCTGCGCACCCACAGCACGTCGTCGAAGAGCAATGCGTCCTTGTTGCTCGGTGTGAGCCGCTTCAGCTCCAGGTCCGGCCGGTGGAGGATGACGCGGCGAAGCCGCCCGGTCTCGGAGTCGACATGGAATCCCATGGCGTACACGTTCGCAGACCGGACGGCTTTTTGACGTGGCGTTCGCTCAGGAGATCGAGCGGAACCGGCAGTCCCCGCGGGCTCGGCGGCTCCCGCGGGATCAGCGCAGACCGAGGAGGGCCGCCGGGGTCCCGACCAGGTCCGGGGCGGTCAGGCCCAGCTTGGGTGCGGTCAGGTTCGGGATGCCGTAGTTGCTGCCGTCCGGCATCGTCAGCGGGGCGCCGACGATCGCACCGGGGGTGCGGGCGAGCAGGTTGGTGGCCGGGGACTCCAGCGTGCCCTCGGCGTCCGTCTTCGGGTCGCCGAGCAGGTTGGGCACCGGCGCGCCGACCAGGGTGTCGCCGAGCTCGGTGCTGACCGGCAGCACCGGGAGGAGGGGGCTCGGGAGCAGGTCCCCCGAGTGGTAGCGGGGCGCCTCCGGGGCGCCGACGACGGGCATCGGCACCGCGGTGGCCACGCGCGGGGTGTCCACGCCCAGCGTGGTCTTCACGGCGTCCAGGGGGACACCCACCGGCACCGAGTCGGCGACGGCCGGGGTGGCCGCGCCGGCCGCGGCCATACAGGTCATGAGTGCCGCAATGCTTCCGCGCGCGGTCATCTTCATAGGTGACGTTCCGTCCTTCCAGGGTCGCGGACATTCCGCTGCCCTGGATGAACGATCCCGCCGGTGGTTTTCCCGGCGTTCTTCGGGAAAGTTCCCCCATACGACCTAATTCACGGCCGTACAGGGGCCTCACCTTTACGGCTCTGCCGGCCTGCCCCCGCTCACAACCGGGGGTCGACCGGCTCCGATTCGAGGGCGAGCACCGCGAAGACCGCCTCGTGCACACGCCACAGCGGCTCCTCGCCCGCCAGCCGGTCCAGGCCCTCCAGCCCGAGCGCGTACTCGCGCAGCGCGAGTACGCGCTCGTGCCCCGTGAACCGGTGGCGCAGCTTCTCCAGCTGCTCCGGACGCGTGTACTCCGGGCCGTAGACGATCCGCAGGTACTCGCGTCCGCGGACCTTGACCCCGGGCTGGACCAGCCTGCCCTTGCCGTCGCGGGCGTACGCCTGGAGCGGCTTGACGACCATGCCCTCGCCGCCCGCGGCCGTCAGCTCCAGCCACCAGTCGGTGCCCGCCCGTACGGAGTCCTCGTCGGCGGTGTCGACCAGGATCCGGCCCGTGCGGCGCAGCAGCCCCGTGCCGGCGGCCTCGTCCGCGGCGACGAGCCGGTCCAGCCAGAACAGCTGCTCGTCGTGGGGTACGGCGGCCAGCGCGCGCCCGGCCGCCGCCAGCAGCTGGAACGGCGCGAACCGGACGCCGTCCAGCCCGTCGGTGGTCCAGCAGTACCGCCGGTACGCCTCGGTGAACCGGCCTGCGTCGGCGGCCCGGTCCCGCTGGCGGGCGAGGAGGCCTCCGGTGTCGACGCCCCGCCCGGCGGCCGCGGCCAGGGCGCCGAGGGCGTCCGGGAAGACGGCGCGGGAGGCCGCGCCGACGGCCGCGTACTGGTTGCGCAGCAGACCGGCGGATTTCAGGGACCAGGGCAGCAGCTCACCGTCCAGCAGCAGCCAGTCGGTGTCCAGTTCCTCCCACAGGCCCGCGCCCGTGATGGCGCCCCGGATCCGGGTGAGGACCTCCTCGGTGACCTCGGGGTCCTGGAAGAAGGGCCGTCCGGTGCGGGTGTAGACGGAACCGGTCGGGCCCTCGACGCCGAAGCGCTCGCGGGCCGCATCGGCGTCCTTGCAGACGAGGACGGTGGCCCGGGAGCCCATGTGCTTCTCCTCGCACACGACCTGGGCGATGCCGTCCTTGCGGTACTGGGCGAACGCCTCGGCCGGGTGCTCCAGGTAGCCCTCCTCCTGCGAGGCGGCGGTCGGCGCCATGGTCGGCGGCAGGTACGGGACCAGCCTCGGGTCCACCGCGAAGCGGCTCATGACCTCCAGGGCCGCCGCCGCGTTCTCCTCGCGCACGGTGACGTTGCCCAGGTGCCGGGTCTCGACGATCCGGCGCCCGTGGACGTCGCCCAGGTCCAGCGGCCGCCCCTCGTGTCCGCCCGGCGCCTCGGCGGCGAGCGGCTTGACCGGCTCGTACCAGACCTTCTCCGCCGGTACGTCGACCAGTTCGCGCTCGGGCCAGCGCAGGGCGGTCATCTTCCCGCCGAAGACGGCGCCCGTGTCCAGGCAGATGGTGTTGTTGACCCAGGCCGTGTTCGGGACCGGGGTGTGGCCGTAGACCACGACCGCCTTGCCGCGGTACTCCTCGGCCCAGGGGTAGCGCACGGGCAGGCCGAACTCGTCGGTCTCGCCGGTGGTTTCCCCGTAGAGGGCGTGCGAGCGGACCCGGCCGGAGGTGCGCCCGTGGTACTTCTCGGGCAGGCCGGCGTGGCAGACGACCAGCTTGCCCCCGTCGAGCACGTAGTGGCTGACCAGGCCGCGGATGAACTCCCGCACCTCCTGGACGAACTCCTCCGGCTCGTGGCCGAGCTGCTCGATCGTCTCGGCGAGCCCGTGGGTCTGCTGGACCTTGGAGCCCTTGAGGTAACGGCCGAGCTTGTTCTCGTGGTTCCCGGGCACGCACAGGGCGTTGCCCGATCCGACCATCGCCATCACCCGGCGCAGGACGCCGGGGCTGTCCGGGCCGCGGTCGACGAGGTCGCCGACGAACACGGCGGTGCGGCCCTCGGGGTGGACGCCGTCCTCGTACCCGAGCGTGCCGAGCAGGGTCTCCAGCTCGGAGGAACAGCCGTGGATGTCACCGATGATGTCGAAGGGGCCGGTGAGGTGGGTGAGGTCGTTGAACCTCTTCTCCAGCACCACCTCGGCGGCCTCGGCCTCTTCCGGGGTGCGCAGCACGTGCACCTTGCGGAAGCCCTCGCGCTCCAGTCCGCGCAGCGAGCGGCGCAGGTCGCGCCGGTGCCTCTGGATGACGGCGCGGGGCAGCCCGGCCCGGTCGGGGCGGGCGGCGTTGCGCTCGGCGCAGACCTCCTCGGGCATGTCGAGGACGATGGCGATCGGCAGGACGTCGTGCTCGCGTGCGAGCTGCACCAGCCGGCGGCGGGCATCGGCCTGCACGCTGGTGGCGTCGACGACGGTCAGGCGGCCGGCCGCGAGGCGCTTGCCGGCGATGTAGTGCAGGACCTCGAAGGCGTCACGGCTCGCACTCTGATCGTTCTCGTCGTCGGCGACGAGACCCCGGCAGTAGTCGGAGGAGACGACCTCGGTGGGCTTGAAGTGCTTGCGGGCGAAAGTGGACTTCCCCGACCCGGTGGCCCCGATCAGGACGACGAGGGACAGGTCGGTGACGGGGAGTACGCGCGTGCCGTTGGTGGTCATGCGACCTCACCCTCCTTCCGGGTATCGGTGTCGATCCGAGTGAAGACGGCCATCTGGGTGGGCGGCCCCACCTCGGGGTCCTCGTCGCCGACGGGCACGAAGGCGACCTCGTACCCGTGGCGGCCGGCCACGGAGTCGGCCCAGCCCCGGAACTCCCCGCGGTTCCACTCGAAGCGGTGGTCGCCGTGCCGGACGTGCCCGGCGGGCAGGGTCTCCCAGCGGACGTTGTATTCGACGTTCGGGGTGGTGACGAGGACGGTGCGGGGGCGGGCCGCGCCGAACACCGCGTACTCCAGGGCGGGCAGCCGCGGCAGGTCCAGGTGCTCGACGACCTCGCTGAGCACGGCCGCGTCGTACCCGGCCAGCCTCTTGTCGGTGTAGACGAGCGAGCCCTGGAGCAACCGGACGCGGCTGCTCTGTTTCTCCCCCATCCGCTCCAGGCGCAGCCGCTTGGCGGCCGTGCCGAGGGCCCGCATGGACACGTCGACTCCGACGATCTCGGTGAAGGCCGGCTCCTTCAGGAGGGCCTGCACCAGCTGCCCCTGGCCGCAGCCGAGGTCGAGGACACGGGCGGCGCCGGCGGCGCGCAGCGCGCCGAGGATCGCCTCGCGCCGCTGCACGGCGAGCGGCACGGGCTTCTCCTGCGTGTCACGGTCCGCGTCCACGGCGTTGTCCAGCTCCTCGATCTCGCTGCCGTCCGCCTCGGCCAGCCGCAGCAGCTCCAACCGGTCCAGGGCGTCGCGGGTCAGCCCCTTGTGCCGGGCGAGATAGCGTGCGCTGATCAGAGCGTTCTCGGGGTGCGCGGCCAGCCAGCCGTCTCCGGCGCGCAGCAGCTTGTCGACCTCGTCGGGCGCGACCCAGTAGTGCTTGGAGTCGTCGAGCACGGGCAGCAGGACGTAGAGCTGGCGCAGCGCGTCGGCGAGCCGCAGCTCGCCCTCGAGCACGAGCCGTACGTACCGGGAGTCCCCCCACTCGGGGAACTGCTCGTCGAGAGGCACGGGTTCGGCCCGTACGAGGTCCCAGCCGAGCGGATCGAACAGCCGGTGCACGAGCTGCGCCCCGCCGCGCGCGGGCAGCGCCGGTATCTCGATCCGCAGCGGACGGGCCTGCTCCGGCAGCTCGGGGCGGGCGGTGCACCGGCCGCCCAGCGCGCTGCGGAAGACGGAACCGAGCGCGACGGCGAGCAGTGAGGAAGCGGCGTACGGGCGGTCGTTGACGTACTGCGCGAGCGCGGCGTCGGGCGCCCCGCCCCGGCCCTTGCCCTGCCCGCGCCGCACGAGCGCGACGGGGTCCACCTCCAGCAGCAGCGCCGCCGTGCACCGTTCGTCGGCGGCCTCGGGATAGAAGACGTGGGCGACGCCGTGGGAGGTGGAGAACGCCTGCACCTTCCCAGGGTGCTTGTGCAGCAGGAAACCCAGATCGGTGGCCGGGTGCTCCGCACTGCCAGTAGTGGAGATCGTCAGGAACATGCAGCTCAGCATGGATGCCGCCGTCGCCGGGGGCCACTGGATTTCCCCCCGCGGGCGACCGCCGCGGGCCCCGCGGATCCCGATTCGGGCAAGTGCCCGACGCACGTGGGCCCGGCGCTGTACGGTCCGCGGAACACGTCGTTCCCCGTGCCCCCGGCATCCCGGCAGCCCCAGGAGGGCCCCTCTCGTGTACCCGCCGCAGCCTTACCCACCCATGCCCTCGCCCGTGCGCCGCTGGTGGCAGCATCCCGCGCTGGTCATCACCCTGCTGGTCGTGATCCCGCCCGCGGGCATCGCGCTCGCCTGGGCCGGCCGGTGGGGGCAGGCCAAGAAGATCGTGGCGACCGTCCTGGCCGGCCTGTGGTTCCTCACGCCCTTCCTGGGCGACCCGCCGGAGAAGGCGGAGGCCGACGCGAAGCCGGCCGCCCTCGCGTCGGCCTCCCCGAGTGCGAGCCCCAGCCGGGCCGAGCCGCCCGCTCTCGTCGGCCGGAACCTCAAGGAGGCGAGAGCCGCAGCGCTCGCCGCGGGATTCCAGGTGCTCTCGCACGATGCCTCCGAGGGGAGCGCCGCCCAAGTGGCCGAGGCCGACTGGAAGGTGTGCTTCCAGAGCCTGGTCACCGAGAAGGCCGGCGCGATACCCGCGCTCGACTTCGGCGTGGTCCGCACCGGCGCCCCGTGCCCCGCGAAGGACGGGGATCCGATCCCCTATCCGAAGATGCCCAAGGTCGTCGGCCTGACCTTCGCCAAGGCGTCCGAGACGCTCGGGCCGATCGGCTTCGGGAGGATCGAGCCGCAGAGCGCGTTCACGGACGTCACCCTGCCGGCCGCCGTGGACGACTGGGCCGTCTGCTTCCAGGAGCCCGAAGAGGGCAAGGAGATCACCGCGCCCGGAACCACCACCGCCGCCCTGAAGCTCGCTTCCCCCGGCACCACTTGCCCGGGGGCGCCGAACACCCGGCTCCACCCCGAGCCGGTGCCGACGCACGATGACGACGACTCCGGCAGCTCCGCGTCGGGCGGCTCCTCCTCCGGAGGGTCCACGTCCGGGGGGTCCTCCTCGGGAGGGTCCTCCTCCGGGGGGTCTTCCTCCTCCGGCGGGTCCGACAGCGGCGGAGGAGGCGGGAACACCGTGACGCCGGGCGCCTTCTGCTCCCCGGCCGGGGCGACCGGCGTCAGTAAGAAGGGCACCTCCTACACCTGCAAGGGTCCCGGTCAGCCCCGCTGGCGCCAGTGACCGGTCGCACCCCGGGACATCCCGGCGGCCAGTTCGGCGATGCCCGCCGGGCCGATGCGGCAGCAGCCGCCGATCAGGCGGGCTCCCGCCGTGCGCCAGGCCTCGACGGGCCAGGGCGCGGGGTGGGACGGGGCGTGCCAGGTGGCGGTGGGGGCGTCCCAGACGGAACCGTCGTTGGGGTAGGCCAGCAGCGGCTTCGGCGTGACGGAGGCGGCCGCCTCCAGGGCGGGCAGGACGTCCGCCGGGTCGCAGCAGTTGACGCCGACCGCGATGACCTCCGGTGCCCCGGCCGCGAGGGCGAAGGCCTCGGAGAGCGGCCGTCCGGCGCGGGTGCGGGCGCCGGCCACCGTATAGCTCAGCCAGGCGGCCGCCCCCGTCCCGGCGAGGACGCCGAGCAGCGCTTCGGCCTCCTCCGCGTCCGGGATGGTCTCCAGCGCCAGGACGTCGGCGCCCGCCTCGAGCAGCGCCTCGATCCGCGGGCGGTGGAAGGCGGCCAGCTCGCGCACGCTCAGCCCGTACCGCCCGCGGTACTCGGAGCCGTCCGCGAGCACCGCCCCGTACGGGCCCACCGAGGCGGCGACCCAGACCTCGTGGTCGGCGGCCTCGGCCGCCCGGGCGGCCAGCGCGACGCTGCGGTGCAGCAGGGCGGTGGTCTCGGCCCGGTCGTGGCCGTGCGCGGCGAAGGCCTCGTACCCGACCTGGTAGCTGGAGGTGATCAGCACCTCGGCCCCGGCCCGCGCGTACGCCGCGTGGGCCGCTTCCACCTGGTCCGGCCGCTCGGCGAGCACCCGGCCCGACCAGAGCCCGCCGGACAGGTCGCAGCCCTGATCGGCGAGCTGGTTGCTCAGCCCGCCGTCGAGGACCACGACCCTGCGGGCCAGGGCTTCGGCGAGCGGGACGGACGCGCGGGGCACGGCTGTTCCGCCTCCCTCAGCCGAGCTGGGACAGCACCTGGGCCGAGATCAGCTCCAGGTGGTCCAGGTCGTCGAGGTCGAGCATCTGGAGGTAGACGCGGGAGCTGCCGACGGCCGCGTAGGCACCGATCTTCTCCACCACCTCGGCCGGGGAGCCGGCCAGGCCGTTGGCCTTGAGCTCGTCCACGTCCCGGCCGATGGCGGCGGCCCGGCGGGCGACCTCGGCGTCGTCCCGGCCGACGCACACCACCAGGGCGTTGGAGTAGACGAGGTCGTCGGCCCTCCGCCCGGCCTCCTCGGCGGCCCGGCGCACCCGGCCGAACTGCCGCTCGCTGTCCGCGATCGACGCGAACGGCATGTTGAACTCGTCCGCGTACCGCGCGGCCAGGCGCGGGGTGCGCTTCGCGCCGTGGCCGCCGATGAGGACGGGCACCTTGGCCTGGGCCGGCTTGGGCAGCGCCGGGGACTTCTCCACCCGGTAGTGGGTGCCGGTGTAGTCGAACGTGCCTCCGGGCTCGGTCGCCCACAGGCCGGTGACGATGGCCAGCTGCTCCTCCAGCCGGGCCATCCGCTCCGCCGGGAAGGGGATGCCGTACGCCTTGTGCTCCTCCTCGAACCAGCCCGCGCCCAGCCCCAGTTCGACCCGGCCGCCGGACATCTGGTCGACCTGGGCCACCTGGATGGCGAGCACGCCGGGCAGCCGGAACGTCCCGGCCGTCATGAGCGTGCCGAGCCGGATCCGCCGCGTCTCCCTGGCCAGGCCCGCGAGCGTGATCCAGGCGTCGGTGGGACCGGGCAGGCCGTCCGCCGACCCCATCTTCAGATAGTGGTCCGACCGGAAGAACGCGTCGAAGCCCAGGTCCTCGGTGGCCTTGGCGACGCTCAGGAGGGTGTCGTAGCTCGCGCCCTGCTGGGGCTCGGTGAAAATACGGAGATCCATGACTCCCATCCTGCCTCGCCCACCCCGGCAGGGTGAATCTGCGTCAACCGGACGGTCCACCCCGCGCCCGGCCAGTGACCAGCCCGGATGGGGCTCGTTGGCTCGGACGGAGCCGGACCGCCCGGCCCGCGCGCCGGCGGCCTTTCGCCGACGCGTCCGCCGCCCCCTTCCGCCTCGGAAGGGCCAGGGCCGAGGAGGCCGCCATGTCCCACGAGTCCGTGCCCGAGCACGTCGGACAGACCGGACAGGCAGCACACGACCATGCACGTCAGGAGCCCGCGGCGGCCGCCCGGGGCGGCGCGCCGAAGGGCCTGCTCCAGCAGATGGAAGAGCTGATGGCGGCGCTGAACGCCGACCTCTCGCAGCTCGACGCCGACCTCCAGTCCTCCACGGACCGCGACCCTGGCGCGCCGCTGACCCCGGGCAGCCGTACCCCCGACGGCGCGCGCCCGCCCTACCGGTCGTACTGACCGTGCCGGTCTGATGACCGTGCGGGTCCCGTCGCGCGCGGCGGGACCCCCGATTCCGCTCTCGCCGTTCTCCCGTCGGGCCACGTGGGCCGCGCTCGCCCGTCAGGCCACACCCGAGGCGGACCCCCGTTCGCGGACCGTCAGCCGGCGCAGGACTCCCCGGACCCGGTCACTCGATTCGTCGGCCGCGTCTATGGACTCTATGCACTGCCAGTACAGGCCTTCGTCGTCCGTGGCGCAGGCCACCCCGACCAGGGCTATCCCCACTTCGCCGAGCAGCGCCTGCAGTCCGAGCAGAGCCTGGCGGACATCCGCCACCTCGGTGAGCTGTGCGGCTCTCGGCGGATAGTCGGGCGCGCTGCCCTCTCCGCTCAGGGCCGCTCTGTCGAGCACCCCGCAACCTCTGCCCCCCGCTTCACCCAGTCCCCGTGCCTCCGATCTCAGCTCCGGCGGCCCCGTGACCGCCAGCCAGCTCCCGATCCCCTGTGCGAGCGCCTGGGCCTGCCAGGCCTCGCCCACGATGTCCATCGCCGCCCCGCTCTGTGCCAGCGCGTGCCGGCCGGCCGCGATGAGCCGTACCGCATCCATATGCCGTCCCCCGTCCGCACGACATCCGCCATCCTCACCACTACCCAGAGTGAGGGCAATGGGCCAGTAAAGCCAGGGGTATTCGGAAATCTGTGGACACAAACATGGTTGTGGACGACGCCATCACTCCGAAGAGTGACAATTCGATGTCGGAAGCCCCTTCACCGGGAAGCGGAGCTCGTTCCTCTCGATCTTCGCGGCGAGCGCATCGAGCACATCCACCCCGAGAACCTCACAGAATTGCAGCAGATACGCCAGTACGTCGGCCACCTCATCGGCCACGCGGTGCGCCGTTTCCGGCTTTCCCATGACCTCCGCCGACTGTTCCGGGGTCAGCCACTGGAAGATTTCGACCAGTTCGGACGCTTCCACGCTCAGCGCCACCGCCAGGTTCTTGGGCGTGTGGTACGGCTCCCATCCGCGCGCGGCGGCGAACTCGGCCAGCCTGCGCTGCAGTCGGTGCAGCCGCTCCTCCGGTCGGGGATCCTGCGGGCCCGGCTCGCCCCCGTGCTGTACGTCCTGCTCATCGCTCATGGGATCAGGTCTACCACCGTCACCCCCGGGGTCGCCCGGGCGACCCCGGCCGCCTCCTCCCCCACCGCCGCGAGCAGCCGGACGTGGCCGCGGCCACAGGACAGCAGGGCCAGCCGCAGCAGTTCGGCACTCTGCCGCCGGTCCAGATCGCGGTCGAAGCCGTCGGCGAGGACGGTCAGCGCCTGCCGGGCGGAGAGCAGCTCGGCGGCCGGGTCCATGGCGAGCACCCCCGGGCCGGTCAGCAGGACCAGCGCCAGCGCGAGGAAGCGGAGCTCGCCCGCGCCGAGCCGGCCCAGTTCCGTGGCGGGCCCGGCCCGGCCGCGGACCAGCACCGCCGTGACCGGGCCGTGCGCGGGAGCCCGTACGTCCAGACCCTCCACCGGGCCCGCGCATCCGGTGCGCGCCGCCGCGGCGAGCAGCGCGTGACGGGTGCCGCATTCGTGGCGGGTCCGGCGCAGGACGTCGGCCAGGTTGGCGCAGTCCCCGAGCAGCCTGCCCTCACCCTCCGGGACGGGTGCGCGCATCCGGTCGGGGCGCGGGTCGCAGGAGAACACCGAGCGCAGCGCCACCACCACCTGCTCGGCGGCCGCGAGGACCCGGCGCTGCCCGGCCGTCGAGCCGGCGACGCGCAGCGGGAGCAGGGCGGTGCCGAGCCGGTCGTCGGGGAGCGGGGCCCGGGTGACGCCGACGGCTCCGCCGGTCAGCCAGGAGGCCTGAACGGAGCGACGGCCGGGGTCGCGCAGGGCGGTGGCGAGCAGGATCTGCCCGTCGACCGCGAGCCGCTCCCCGACGATGCGGAGCGTGGGCTCGGCCTGTACGGCGAGGTCGAGGCGGACGGGCCCGGCGGGGCCGTCGACGGTGCAGCCGATGCGGAATCCGCGCCGCCCCTGGCCGTCGGGCAGGGCCCGGTCGGGGATCCGGCCCGCCGGATCGGGGAACGCCTCCTCGAGCGTGGCCCCGGCCCCGAGCCCGGCCAGGGCCTCGTAGGCGGCCAGGACCTGGGACTTGCCGCTGCCGCTGGGCCCGGCGAGGAAGGTCACGGGCCCCAGCGCGAAGACGGCGCCGCGGTGCGCCCCGAAGGCGGAAAGCCGCAATCCGGTGACGACGGGCCGGTGGTGCACGACGGCGGGCGGGATCGCGGCATCGGAAACGGCGGTGGATAACCCGGCGCGGCCAGGGGCCGTGGCCCCCGGCGCGCCCGAGCCCAAAGTGGCGTCCATGCGTCGGACGGTACGGGGCGCCGGGCCCCCGGTGGGTCCGGCGAACCGTTCCGCCCTCACGACCTTCCTACGATCGGGGGACGGCGGCGGCCGCGATCCCCTCGACCTCGGTCCCGACGGGGGCCAGCAGGAAGACGTTCCGGTCGACCCGGTGCATCCCGCTGCCCAGCCCGAAGACGACTCCGCTGCTGAAGTCGAGGATCCGCTTGGCCACTTCGCCGTCCGCGCCGGTGAGGTCGAGCAGCACCGGGATCTGTGCGATCAGGTACTCGGCCACCTCCCGGGCATCGGCGAAGACCTGGACCCGGATCACGACGAAGCGCCGCTGCTCCGCCGCGGACGCCCCCGGCGCCGTGGGGATCGTGCGGTGGTCCACCCGGGAGGGCCACTCGTTGCGACTGCGCAGGGGGACCACCTGCGCGAGCCCCTCCCACTGTTCGTCCGTGACGTCGTACCTGCTCACCGGGCCGCCTCGGCCGTGCGCTTCATGTGCATCCCCCCATCCTCTCGCGTTTCACCCGTTCAGCCCAACAACGACACGAGCGACGCGGGGTACTCCCGCAGAAGCGAATAGGTTAGGTTAGGCATACCTAAGTCACTCGCCCAGGACGATGGAGAGATCCCGCATGCGCATGCCCGGTGCTGCCCCCGCCACCCCGGCCGCCGGCCGGCCCACCGATGCCGAGCGGGTCCGGTCGATCCTGGCCGCCGCCCACTCCATGACCGTGGTCACGGACGGTCTCAGCAGCGAGGTCCGCCACCTGGACGGATCGGACCCGATGAGCCGGCTGCACCTGCACCCGTCCGAACCGGGCGGCGACGGGGAGCACCGGCCCTCGATCCGGCTGGAGTTCACCGACATCGCCCCGACCCCCGTACGCGACCGGGTCCGCGCCCGCGTCACGGTCACGGGCCGCCTGCTCACGCCCTACACGGACGAAGGCGCCGATTCCACCTGCATGGAATTCGGCCGGGCCGTCCTGGAGACCGACGGGGGACGCACCTGCGTCGGCCTCGAAGAGCTCGACGCGGCCTGCCCCGACCCCCTCGCCCCGTACGAGGCCGGCATGCTCACGCACTTCCTCGACGACCACGCCGAGCTCGTCACGCTCCTCCTGCGCCTGGTCCGGCCGCTGCCCGCCGCCGCCGTCGTCCGCGTGCTGCCGCTCGCCATGGACCGGTACGGGATCACCCTGCGGCTGGAGCTGCACCGCGGCCACCAGGACGTACGGCTGCCGTTCCCCTCGCCGCTCGACGACGTCGAGCAGTCCGGGGTCCAGATCCAGGCCCTGTTCAGCGCGGCCCGGCGGCGCTCGCACCGCAACAGCCTGCCCGCCTGAGCGGTCCGTACGGGAATAGGCCCGCCGGGGGCCCCGTTGGGGACGATCATGAAGGCAATCACGTACGACGCATACGGAACTTCCGGGAACCTCAAGCTCGTTGACGTACCGCAGCCCAAGGTCGGCCCCGGCGAGGTGCTGGTCCGGGTCAAGGCGGCCGGTGTCAACCCGGTCGACTGGAAGCTCGCCGCCGGATACCTCGACCCGATCCTCGAAGTGCGCCACCCCGTCATACCCGGCTGGGACGTGGCCGGAGTCGTCGAGGCCGTCGGCCCCGACACCTTCGACTTCGCCGTCGGCGACGAGGTCTACGGGTACGTCCGCAAGGAATGGGTCGAGCTCGGCACCTACGCCGAACTCGTCTCGGCCCCCGTGCGGACCCTGGCCCGCAAGCCCCGCTCCCTCGGCTTCGAGCAGGCCGCGGGCCTCCCGCTGGCCGGCCTCACCGCGTACCAGTCCCTCCGGCGCGTCGGCCTCAAGTCCGGCGAGACCGTGGTCATCCACTCCGCGGCCGGCGGCACCGGCTCCTTCGGCGTACAGATCGCCGTCGCGCTCGGCCTGCGCGTCATCGGCACGGCCGGCGCGCACAACCACGACTACCTGCGCTCGCTCGGCGCCGAGCCCGTCCTGTACGGGGAGGGCATGGCGGACCGGATCCGCGCACTGGCCCCCGAAGGGGTCGACGCGGGGCTGGACTTCTTCGGGGACGGCGCCGTCGAGATCCTCCAGTCGCTCGTCACCGAGCGCGGCCGGGTGGTCTCCATCGCCGATTACGAGGCCGCCGCCAAGGGCGCGCACCAGCTGTGGGTGCGCCCGGACACCGCCGACCTGACGTTCCTGGCGGAGCTCGCCGACACGGGCGGGCTCACGGTCAACGTGGAGCACGCGCTGCCGCTCGCCGAAGCCGCGAGGGCCTGGGAGCTCAGCGCGGCGGGCCGCACCCGGGGAAAGATCGTCCTGACCGTCTGAGGACGCGCGCGGGCCGCCGGAGCGCGGAGCTCCGGCGGCCCGCGGCGGGCGGGCCCGTCAGGCGACGGCCGGCGCGTACCGGTTCGCCGGGCGACCGAGGCCGTAGTTCTCGCGCAGGGTGGTCCCGGTGTACTCGGTGCGGAAGAGGCCCCGCCGCTGCAGGATCGGCACGACGTGGTCGACGAAGTCGGTGAGACCGGTCGGCAGTACGGGCGCCATGATGTTGAACCCGTCGGCGGCGCCCTGGGTGAACCACTCCTGCAGCTGGTCGGCGATCTGCTCGGGCGTGCCGGCGAAGACCCGGTGGCCGCGGCCGGCGCCGAGGCGGGCGATCAGGTCGCGCAGGCTGAGGCCGTCGCGGCGGGCCAGTTCGGCGACGAGCGTGAAGCGGCTCTTGTTGCCGTTGATGTCCCGCTCCTCGGGGAGCTCGGGCAGCGGGCCGTCGAGGGGCAGGCCGGTCAGGTCGGTGCCGAGCATGCCGGAGAGCTGGGCGAGCCCGTACTCCGGCACCTGGAGATCGGTGAGCTGCTGCTCCAGGGCCTTGGCCTCGGCCTCGGTGGAGCCGATGACGGGGGCGATGCCGGGCAGGACGAGCAGGTCGGACTCGGTCCGTCCGTACTTCGCGAGGCGCGACTTGAGGTCCTTGTAGAAGGTCTGCCCGTCGGCGAGGGTCTGCTGGGCGGTGAAGACGGCCTCGGCGTATTGCGCGGCGAACTCCTTGCCGTCCTCCGAGGAGCCGGCCTGGACGAGCAGCGGGTGGCCCTGCGGGGAGCGGGGCACGTTGAGCGGGCCGGCGACGCCGAAGTACGTACCGCGGTGGGCGGCGGGGTGGAGCTTGTCGGTGTCGGCGTAGATGCCGCGCTCCTTGTCGAGGACGATCGCGTCGTCCTCCCAGCTGTCCCAGAGCTTGGTGGCGACGTCGAGGAACTCACGGGCGCGGTCGTAGCGGAGGCCGTGTTCGAGGTGCTCGTCCTGGCCGAAGTTGCGGGCCTCGTCGACGGTGCCGGAGGTGACGATGTTCCATCCGGCCCGGCCGTTGCTGATGTGGTCGAGGGAGGCGAACTTGCGGGCGAGGTGGAACGGCTCGTTGAAGGTGGTCGAGACGGTGGCGATGAGTCCGATGTGCTCGGTGACGGCGGCGATGGCCGAGAGCAGGGTGAGCGGCTCGAACCCGCCGAGGGCGTTGTAGCGGGCCTTGCCCCAGAGGGCGAGTCCGTCGGCGAAGAAGATCGAGTCGAGCCGCCCGCGCTCGGCGGTCCGCGCCAGGTCCTGGAAGTACCGCAGGTCGGTGACCCGTTCGGGGCTGCTGTCGGGGTGCCGCCAGGCGGCGTCGTGGTGCCCGGCGTTCATGAGGAAGGCGTTGAGGTGCAGGGTCCGGGGTGCGGTCATGGTGGTGTTCCTCGGGATGGAAGAGACGGGTGTCAGGCGGGGACGCGCCAGAGGCTGAGGCGGCGTTCGACGGTGACGAGGAGCTGGTTGAACGCCACGCCGATGGCCGAGATGGTGACGATGCCCGCGTACATCTCCGGGATCGCGAAGTTGAACTGCGAGGCGTTGATCAGAAAGCCGAGCCCCGCCTTGGCGCCGATCATCTCGGCGGCCACGAGGACCAGGATCGAGACGGCCCCGGCCAGCCGGATGCCCGTGAAGACGGCCGGTACGGAGGCCGGCAGGATCACCTTCTGGAACAGCCTCGGCGTCGAGAGGTCCATGGAACGGGCCAGTCTGACCAGGGTCGGATCGGCGTTGCCGACGGCACTGATGGTGTTCAGCAGGATCGGCCAGACGCAGGCGTAGACGACGATCGAGACCTTCGAGGTCTCCCCGATGCCGAGCAGCAGGACGAACACCGGCAGCAGGGCGAGCGCCGCGGTGTTGCGGAACACCTCCAGCAGCGGGCCGAGCAGCACCGCGACGGGCCGGTACCAGCCGATGAGCAGGCCGAGCGGGACCGCGACGACGACGGCGATGCCGAAGCCGCCGAACGAGCGGACCAGGCTGGCCTGCGTGTGCTCGGCGAGCTGGCCGTTGCCCGCCAGTTCCCACCAGGCTGCGGCGACCTCGCTGACCGGCGGGAGGAAGGTGGAGTCCACCAGTCCGAGCCGGGGCGCCGCCTCCCAGAGCGCGAGCAGGGCGAGGATCGCCGCCGAGCGCAGGGCCGCCGCGCGCAGCCAGTGGGCGGCGGCGCGCAGCCGGCGGCCGACGGCGCCCGGGGCGTGCGGGGCGTGCGGGGCGTGCGGGGCGTCCGCAGCCTCGGCCGCCCCGGGTTCGCGTACCGGTGCCGGTTCGGGTACGGGCGCGGATTCCCGTGCCGGGGCCGGTTCCCCCGCCGGCTCGGGCGTACGGGTGGTGCGCACCCCGCTCCCGGGGGCCGTCTCGGGCCCGGTGGTCTTCGTATCGGCTGCGGTGCTCATACGGTGGCCTCCTCCTTCTCCAGTTGCTGGGCGCGGGCCACCTCGTCGTGGAGCAGGGTCCAGATCTCGTGGCGGTAGCGGGCGAATTCCGGGCTGGAGCGCAGCTCCTCCCCGCCGGCGCCGGTGGCCCGGTCGCCGAAGGAGACGGGGACGGCCTCCTTGATCCGGCCGGGGCGGGAGGTCATCACGGCCACCCGCTGCCCGAGGTACACGGCCTCCTCGATCCCGTGCGTGATGAACACGACGGTCTTGCCCGTGCGCTGCCAGATGCGGCGCAGCTCGTCCTGGAGGGATTCGCGGGTCTGCGCGTCGAGCGCGGCGAACGGCTCGTCCATCAGCAGGACGTCCGGGTCGTAGGCGAGCGAGCGGGCGATGGCCACGCGCTGGCGCATGCCCCCGGACAGCTCGTGCGGGTGGCGGTCCTCGAAGCCGGTGAGGCCGACCAGGTCCAGGAACTCCCGGGCCCGTTCCGTGCGTTCACGGCGGGGTACGCCCGTCGCCTCCAGTCCGAACTCGATGTTGCCGAGGGCGGTGCGCCAGGGCAGCAGGGCGTACTGCTGGAAGACGATGCCCCGGTCCAGGCCCGGCCCGGTGACCGGCTCGCCGTCGAGCAGGATCCGGCCGGAGGTGGGGCGGGTCAGTCCGCCCAGCAGGTCCAGGAGGGTGGACTTGCCGCAGCCGCTGGGGCCGACGACCACCACGAACTCCCCTGCCCCGATCTCCAGGTCGACGCCGTCGAGCGCGGTGAAGCTGCCGCCGTCCCCCCGTGCCTTCCTCCCCTTGGCCTGCTTCCTCGGGAAGGTCTTCGTCACGGACTCGAACACGATCTTCGCCATGGTGCTCAGCCCTTCCCCTGGTCGTTGAACTCGTTCGTGTACAGGTCCGAGGGCTTCAGCTGGCCCTTCTTGATCTCGCCGCGCTCACCGAGCCAGTCGATCCACAGCTGGAACTCCTTGTCGGCGATCCGGCCGCCGGTCTCGGCCACCCCGAACGAGCGCCAGTACTGGAGGGTGGAGGTGTCCTCGTTGCGGCCGCGCTTCTTGACGATCTCGGTCATCCGGGCGATGACCTCCTCGCGCGGGGTGGTGCGGGACCACTCGATGGCCTTGGCGACGCCCGTCGTGAAGGTCCTCACGGTGTCGGGGTTCTCCTTGATGAACCGCCGCGTCATCACGTACGAACCGGCGCTGAAGGCACCGAGCAGCTCGAAGTCCTTGAACAGCGGGCGTATGCCGCCGGCGGCGAGGGCCTTGTCCCGCAGGACGCCGCTGAGCACCCCGACCTCGATCTGCTTCTGGCGCAGGGCCTGCTCGGTGTTGACGGGCGGGACCACGAGGGACTCGACCTTCGCGGCCTCGGCCTTGGAGAGGCCGTTGCGCTCCAGGTAGATGTCCAGCAGCGCCTGGGCGTGGGCGCCCAGGGTGTTCATGCCGACCTTCTTGCCGATCAGGTCGCGGGGCGAGCGGATCGGGCTGTCCTCCAGGACGTAGTAGCCGAGGTAGGTGTCCTTGTCGGAGCCGTAGTAGGAGATGACGGACTGGATCTGGGCCTTGCTCGCGGCGAGTTTGACGATCGCGCCGTTGAAGGCTCCGCCGAAGTGGGTCTGGCCGGTGGCCGCGGACTGGATGTCCTGGGGGCCGCTGATGGTGTTGCCGACCCAGTCGAGGGTCAGGCCGCCCAGGTAGCCGAGGTCCGCGGCCAGCTCGGGGAGCAGGACGGCGCCGACGGCGCCCTGGTACTTCAGGGACGTGACCTGCTTGCCGGATCCGCCGGAGGCGGTGGCCGTGCCGCAGCTCACCGCCGCCGCCGAGATGCCGAGCAGGGTGAGGAACTGGCGTCGGGAAGTGCGGGTGGAGACGAGAGCTGCGGGCATTGGGGTTCCTTGTCCGAAATCTGGGGTTTCTGGACCGCTACGGGGCGGTCGTCACGAAAGCGGCGGCCGAGGCTCCGGCGCTCAGCGCCTCGGCGAACTCGTCGACGGCCTGGAAGAGGTCCAGCTCCGCCTCGGGCCGCAGCCGGCCGGGACCGGTACCGCGCCCCACGGAGGAGTCCAGGACGAACCGGCCGGCGGTGACGTGCCGGGCTCCGAGCGCGGCGAGCACCGGACGCAGGGCGTAGTCGAGGGTCAGTACGTGGGCGAGGCTGCCGCCGGTGGCGATCGGCAGGACCGTCTTGCCGGCCAGCCCGTCCTGCGGCAGCAGGTCGAGGAAGGCCTTGAGGAGACCGGTGTACGAGGCCTTGTAGACCGGGGTCGCGACGATGACCCCGTCGGCGGCCGCGACGGCTTCGAGGGCCCGGCGGATCTCGGGCTCACCGCGGCGTGCGGCGAGGAGGTCGGCGGCGGGGAGCTCCCGTACGGCGAGGTGGGCGGTGTCGAACCCGGCGTGGGCGAGCCGGCGCAGCACGTGGTCGGCGACGACGGCGGTACGGGAATGCGGGGAGGGGCTGCCGGTGAGGGCGAGCAGGCTGGGCACGATGCCTCCTGGGATGTCGTACGGGCGGTACGGGCGGGGCGCGTCAGGCGGCGGCGGACGCGCCCGACGGGATGCCGAAGGACGGGTCGGGGACGGTCTCCGGGCTGATCAGGCGGGACGGGACCCCGTCCGGGCCGACGGGCACGTCGCCGTCGACCGTCACGCGGCGCAGGGTGCGCTCGTGGTCGTCCGAGTCGTCGACGCCGTAGTGCTGGGTGGCCCGGTTGTCCCAGATCGCGACGTCGCCGGCCCGCCACTGCCAGCGGACGGTGTTCTCGGGGCGCTCGATGTGCGACTGGAAGAGGTCGACCAGTGCACGGGAGTCCTGACCGGTCAGTCCGTCGATCCGCTGGACGAAGTTCCCGAGGAGCAGGGTGCGTTCGCCGGTCTCGGGGTGGACGCGGACGACGGGGTGCTCGGTGCGGAACTTCGTGGACGTGAACACCTCGCGGTACTGGGCGAGGGCCTCGGGGAGCGCGTCGGGCTTGAGGGCCGCGTAGTCGTACTCGTTGGTGTGGACGGCGCGCAGGCCGTCGGCGAGGACGCGGAGCGGCTCGGGGAGGTGGGCGTACGCGGTGGCGGTGTTGGCCCAGAGGGTGTCGCCGCCGTACGGGGGGATGGTGACGGCGCGCAGGATGGAGAAGGCGGGGTAGGCGGGCACGAAGGTGACGTCGGTGTGCCACTGGTTGGCGCGGGCGCCGTGGTGGGAGTCGATGCCGAGGGCGTAGCGGCCGTCGGCGGAGGGCACCGTGGGGTGGGCGACGGGGGTGCCGAGCAGCTGGGCGAAGGCTTCGTGGCCGGCCTCGTCGAGGTGGTCCTGGTCGCGGAAGAAGACGACCTTGTGGGCGAGGAGGGCGGCCCGGACCTCGGCCACGACCTCCTGCGCAAGCTCACCCCCGAGCCGCACGCCCCCGATCTCGGCGCCGATGCGGCCGCCGATCCGGGTGACGGTGAGCTGGGTGCGGGTGGCGGTGCTCATGGGGACTCCTCAGGGTGGTTTCGGACGGCGCGGGGCCGGCCCGAGCGGGCCGAGGGCGCAGAGAAGCGTCCGGCCTGCGGGCAGGGCTCGCCGCGGGACGGTGACGGGGGAGCCGGGCAGGCCCGTCGACCCGAGGCTCACGGGTCGTGACCCGGGCCGGGTCGGCCTTGGGTCGGGTCGGCCTTGGGTCGGGCGGCCGGAGGCTGGTGGGCCGGAGGCCGGGCGGGCTTGCCGAAGGAGAACGGCCGGGGCGCTAGCGGCCGACGGCGGAGGGCCGGCCGGGAGGCGGGCCGTCCCGGGCCGGTGCGGGACCGAGGGCCGGTTCGGCGGGAGGCCGAACGGTCATCGGGCGGGACCCGGGGCGGCGCTCAGGCGCGGCGCGGGGCCTGACAGCGGCCCGGACACGCACCCGGCGCGGTACAGGAGCCGGGGGTGCGGAACCGCGGGGCGAGAAGCTCGAACGCGGACATGGCTCGGAGCCTGGCAGCGACTCGGGTAGGGGTCAAGCCCCGCCCGACACGCCGAAACAAACCGGGCCCGATGCCCTCGCACGCCATATCGCGTGCGCTCTGACCTGGCTTTTCGAGCATGCGGCCAGAGGCCGTGGAAGGCTTCCGAACGGCTGAAAAGCGTGGCTGGATTTCATGGCCCCGCAACGCGACCGCCACGCGGCGCCGACACTCCGGCCGTCGCCCGCCCTCGCGGCCGAAGCCACCGACAGGGGTCGGGGGCGGGGTGGGGTGCCGTCCGGAGTGTCAAACGTGATTTGTTGGCGCCAAGTCCCGGGCACGTCACCACCCCGGACACCGCCCCCACCACGCCCCACCACGCCCCGCCACCCTGCACCGCTACTCAAAACGCTCTTTCGAGACACTCCCCATCTCACATGAGAGGGCGAGATCACATCCGGTGGTTATAGTCGTTCACAAGGCGACCCCCCTAGCATTCGAGCCATGACGGTCCTGCCTGATGACGGGCTCTCCTTGGCCGCCGAGTTCCCTGACGCGACGCATGAGCAGTGGCAGCGCCTGGTAGAGGGCGTTCTACGCAAGTCCGGCAAGGACGTATCCGGCGAAGCCGCAGAAGACGCGTTGTCCACGAAGCTCGAGGACGGGCTCACCACCCGCCCGCTGTACACCGCACCGGAAACGGCCGACGAGACCGGGTTTCCCGGCTTCGCGCCGTTCATACGGGGCGGCAGCCCCGCCGGCGGTGCCGCCGCCGGCTGGGACGTACGCCAGCGCTACGTCGGACACGACCCCGTACGGGTGAACGAGGCTGTTCTCACCGACCTCGAGAACGGGGTCACCTCCCTCTGGCTGTCCGTGGGCAGCGGCCTCGGCGGCCTCCCGGTCGACACGCTCCCCCGCGCGCTGGACGGCGTCTACCTCGACCTGGCTCCCGTCTCCCTCGACGCCGGAGCCGAATACGCCGACGCCGCACGCGCCTTGCTGCGCCTGTACGCCGAACGGCAGGTGGCCCCCGAGGCCGCCCGCGCGAGCCTCGGCGCCGACCCGCTCGGCCACGAGGCCCGTACGGGTGAGGTCCTGGACCTCACCGACGCCGTCGCCCTCGCCCGGGAGGCGTCCGCGCACTGGCCCGGCGTCCGCGCCCTCCTCGTCGACGCGCTGCCGTACCACGAGGCCGGCGGGTCGGCCGCCGAGGAACTCGGCCTCTCCCTCGCGACCGGAGTCGCCTACCTCCGCGCCCTCACGGAGGCCGAAACCGACTCCGGCACCGACTCCGGCGCCCCCGCCGCGGGCCTCGGCGTCGACGCCGCCCTCGGACAGCTCGAGTTCCGCTACGCCGCGACCGCGGACCAGTTCCTCACGATCGCGAAGTTCCGCGCGGCGCGCCGCCTGTGGGCCCGGATCGCCGAGGCCTGCGGGGCCCCGGAAGCCGGCGCCCAGCGCCAGCACGCCGTCACCTCGCCCGTGATGATGACCCGTCGCGACCCGTGGGTGAACATGCTGCGCACCACCGTCGCCTGCATGGCGGCGGGCGTCGGCGGGGCCGACTCGGTCACCGTGCTCCCCTTCGACCACGAGCTGGGCCTGCCGGACGCCTTCGCGCGCCGCATCGCGCGCAACACCTCCACCATCCTGCTGGAGGAATCGCACCTGGCCCGCGTCATCGACCCGGCCGGCGGCTCGTACTACGTGGAGCGGCTGACCGACGAACTCGCGCAGGCCGCGTGGGAGTTCTTCCAGACGATCGAGAAGGCCGGCGGCCTCGCCGCCGCCCTGCGCTCCGGCCTGGTCGCCGACCGGCTCGCCGCCACCTGGGCCGAGCGCTCCAAGAGGCTCGCCAAGCGCCGCGAACCCATCACCGGCGTCAGCGAGTTCCCGCTGCTCTCGGAGAAGCCCCTCGACCGCGAGCCCGCCCCGGCGGGCCCCGCCGGCGGGCTGCCGCGCGTACGGCGGGACGAGGCGTACGAGGCGCTGCGCGCCCGCAGCGACGCGCACCTGGCCGCGACCGGGAACCGTCCGCGGATCTTCCTCGCCGCGCTGGGACCCGCGGCGGCGCACACCGCGCGCGCCACCTTCGCCGCGAACCTGTTCCAGGCGGGCGGTGTCGAGCCGGTCCACGACCCGGTGTCGGTGGACCCGGCGACGGCCGCCGAGGCGTACGCCGCGAGCGGCGCGGACGGCATGGCCGTGCTGTGCTCCAGCGACCGGCTCTACGAGGAGCAGGCCGAGGCGGTGGCCGCGGCGCTGCGCGGGGCCGGCGCGACGACCGTGTTCCTCGCGGGCAAGCCCGGCACGTCGGCGCAGGCCGTGGACGAGTACGTCTTCGCGGGCTGCGACGCGGTCGCCGTGCTGTCCTCCGTACTCGACCGGATGGGAATCGCGTCTTGAGCATCCCCGATTTCTCCGAACTCGCGCTGACCGGCGCGGGCCCGGCCGCCGGGTCCGAGGACCAGTGGCGCGCCGCCGTCAAGGAGTCCACCGGGACCGCCGCCGGCGACCTGCTGTGGGAGACCCCCGAGGGCATCGGCGTGAAGCCGCTGTACACGGGCCGGGACCTGGAGGGGCTCGACTTCCTGCGGACCTACCCGGGGGTGGCCCCGTACCTGCGCGGCCCGTACCCGACGATGTACGTCAACCAGCCCTGGACGATCCGCCAGTACGCGGGGTTCTCCACGGCCGAGGAGTCGAACGCCTTCTACCGGCGCAACCTCGCGGCCGGCCAGAAGGGCCTGTCGATCGCCTTCGACCTGCCCACGCACCGCGGCTACGACAGCGACCACCCGCGCGTCACGGGTGACGTCGGCATGGCGGGCGTGGCGATCGACTCGATCTACGACATGCGGCAGCTCTTCGACGGCATCCCGCTGGACAAGATGACGGTGTCGATGACGATGAACGGCGCGGTGCTGCCGGTCCTCGCCCTCTACATCGTGGCGGCGGAGGAGCAGGGCGTCTCCCCCGACAAACTCGCCGGGACCATCCAGAACGACATCCTCAAAGAGTTCATGGTCCGCAACACCTACATCTATCCGCCGAAGCCCTCGATGCGGATCATCTCGGACATCTTCGCGTTCACCTCGCAGAACATGCCGCGGTACAACTCCATCTCGATCTCCGGCTACCACATCCAGGAAGCCGGGGCCACGGCCGACCTGGAGCTCGCGTACACCCTCGCGGACGGTGTGGAGTACCTGCGCGCCGGGCAGGCGGTCGGGCTGGACGTGGACGCCTTCGCGCCGCGCCTGTCGTTCTTCTGGGCGATCGGCATGAACTTCTTCATGGAGGTCGCGAAGCTGCGCGCCGCGCGCCTGCTGTGGGCGCGGCTCGTCAAGCAGTTCGATCCGAAGAACGCCAAGTCGCTCTCGCTGCGCACCCATTCGCAGACCTCGGGCTGGTCGCTGACTGCTCAGGACGTCTTCAACAACGTGACGCGTACGTGCATCGAGGCGATGGCGGCGACCCAGGGACACACCCAGTCGCTGCACACCAACGCCCTCGACGAGGCGCTCGCGCTGCCGACGGACTTCTCGGCGCGCATCGCCCGCAACACCCAGCTGCTGCTGCAGCAGGAGTCGGGGACCTGCCGGTCGATCGACCCGTGGGGCGGCAGCGCGTACGTCGAGAAGCTGACGTACGACCTGGCGCGCCGGGCCTGGCAGCACATCCAGGAGGTCGAGGCGGCCGGCGGCATGGCGCAGGCCATCGACGCGGGCATTCCGAAGCTGCGCGTGGAGGAGGCCGCCGCCCGCACGCAGGCGCGGATCGACTCGGGGCGCCAGCCGGTGATCGGCGTGAACAAGTACCGGGTGGAGAACGACGAGCAGATCGACGTGCTCAAGGTCGACAACTCCTCGGTGCGCACGCAGCAGATCGAGAAGCTGCGGCGGCTGCGCGAGGAGCGCGACGAGGCGGTCACGCAGGACACCCTGCGGGCGCTGACGCACGCGGCCGAGCGCGGCGACGGCAACCTGCTCGCGCTGGCGGTGGACGCGGCGCGTGCCAAGGCCACGGTGGGTGAGATCTCGGACGCACTGGAGAAGGTGTACGGGCGGCACGCGAGCCAGATCCGTACGATCTCGGGTGTGTACCGCACCGAGGCAGGAGAGTCCCCGAACGTGGAGCGCACGCGTGCCCTGGTCGACCGGTTCGAGGAGGCGGAGGGCCGCCGTCCGCGTGTCCTGGTCGCCAAGATGGGCCAGGACGGGCACGACCGCGGCCAGAAGGTGATCGCGACCGCCTTCGCCGACCTGGGCTTCGACGTGGACGTCGGCCCGCTGTTCCAGACCCCGGCGGAGGTGGCCCGCCAGGCCGTCGAGGCGGACGTCCACGTGGTGGGCGTGTCGTCGCTGGCGGCCGGCCACCTGACCCTCGTACCGGCGCTGCGCGAGCAGTTGGCGGAGGAGGGGCGCGAGGACATCATGATCGTGGTGGGCGGGGTGATCCCGCCGGCCGACGTGCCGACGCTGCTGGAGATGGGCGCGGCGGCGGTGTTCCCGCCCGGCACGGTGATCCCGGACGCGGCCCACGACCTGGTGACGCGGCTGGCCGCGGATCTGGGCCACGAGCTGTAGGGCGCGGCCGATGCCTCCGAAGATCGAGATCGAGGCCTACGCGAAGGGGGTGCTCGACGGGAAGCGCGCGTTCATCGCGCGCGCCATCACGCTCGTCGAGTCCACCCTGCCCGCTCACCGCGCCCTGGCGCAGCAGCTGTTGACGGAGCTGCTCCCCCACACGGGGCGGGCCCGCCGGATCGGGATCAGCGGGGTGCCGGGCGTCGGCAAGTCCACGTTCATCGACGCGTTCGGCACGATGCTGACGGGGCTGGGCCACCGGGTGGCGGTGCTGGCGGTGGACCCCTCCTCGAAGCGTACGGGCGGTTCCATCCTGGGCGACAAGACCCGGATGGAGCGCCTGTCGGTGGACCCGGCGGCGTTCGTACGGCCTTCCCCTTCGGCGGGCACGCTGGGCGGGGTCGCGAAGGCCACCCGCGAATCCATGATCGTCATGGAGGCGGCGGGGTACGACGTGGTGCTGGTCGAGACGGTGGGCGTGGGCCAGTCGGAGACGACGGTGGCGGGCATGGTGGACTCGTTCCTCCTGCTCTCCCTGGCCCGTACGGGAGACCAGCTGCAGGGCATCAAGAAGGGTGTCCTGGAGCTGGCGGACGTCTTGGCGGTGAACAAGGCGGACGGCCCGCACGAGCGCGACGCGAAGGCGGCGGCGCGGGAGCTGTCGGGCGCCCTGCGCCTGATGCACCCGGCGGACGCGGCCTGGACCCCGCCCGTGCTCACGTGCAGCGCACGGGAGTCGGCGGGTCTGGACGAGGTCTGGAACCGTCTGGAGCAGCACCGCAAGCTGCTGGACGCGGGCGGCCGCCTGGCGGCCAAGCGCGCGGAGCAGCAGGTGGAGTGGACCTGGTCGATGGTCCGCGAGGAGCTGCTGGAGCGGCTGCGCGCGAACCCGGCGGTCCGCGACCTGGCCCCCGGCCTGGAAGCGGCGGTCCGGGCCGGCGCGCTGACCCCCACCTCGGCGGCGGACCGGATCCTGGCGGCGTTCACGGACAGGAACAGCCCCGCCGGGGTGTGAGGCACGGGGGGACATCCCCCGGTACGGCGTGGGAGAGGTGCCGGGGGCAGCGCCCCCGGCACACCGGCCGGTCCGCCCGGGCTCAGGCGGTGACCAGCGCCGGCCCGGCCGAATCCACGCTGCGCTGCAGAACGCGGACCCGGTCCGCGGCGTCCTGCGAGGCCAGCAGCGCGGAGAGCACCGCGATCCGCGCCTGCGGCGCCCGCAGCGTTCCCGTCGGGACCGCCCCCGCCGCGACCAGGTCCACGGCTCCACCGTGCGTGTAGATCTCGGTCACCGGCCCGGCGGCGACCCGCGTGGTCAGCGCCACCAGCACGCCCCGCGCCACGGCGTCCTTCACCGCGTCCACGATCTCCGGCGTCGCGTTCCCCGCGCCGGTGCCCACCAGTACGAGACCCCGCGCGCCCGCCGCGAGCGCCGCGTTCAGGAGCACCGGGTCCCCGTCCGCGTGGTGCATCACGACGTCCACCCGCGGCGGCACCTGCGGCATCGCGGGCAGCGGCAGCGGCTCCGGGCGCTGCGGGGAGCGCAGCATCGTGACCCTGCCGAAGCCGATCTTCCCGAGGAGTTCCTTCGAGGGGTCGGCGAAGGCGTCCAGCGCCACGGCCTGGGTCTTCACCGTGCCGCGTGCCGCGTGCACCCGGCCGGCGAACGTGATCAGCACGCCGAGCCCCCGCGTGCTCGCCGCGGTGAGCAGCGCGTCGTACAGGTTGCCCGGTCCGTCCCCGTCCGCGGTGCCCATCGGCCGCTGCGCGCCCGTGAACACCACGGTGCGCGGGTCGTGGTGGTGGAGGTCGACGAGGAACGCCGACTCCTCCAGGGTGTCGGTGCCGTGGGTGACGACGATGCCGTCCACGCCCGGGTCCGCCAGCACCTCGTGCACGGTGCGCAGCAGGGTGAGCTGGTGGGCGGTGGTCAGCCGGGGGCTGTTCACGCTGAACAGGTCCACCACCTCGACGGTGATGTCCTCGGGCAGCGGCGCGGTGGCCATGACCTCGCGCCCGTCGGCATCGGCCGCGAAGCCGGAACCCTGCCAGCGGCTGGCTATCGTGCCGCCGGTGCTGATGACGACGATCCGTCCCATGGCCACCCTTTCTCACGTACGGGTGATACCTCGTACATCCGTCCTATCGAAAGCAATGATAGTGAGATCTACGCGCAATACGATTGCCACTTCAGGCCCTCCTTCCGGATGACCTGGGGTGATAATTGCTCCATGGACGCCATCGACCGTGAAATCTTGCGCGAGCTCCAGGCCGACGGCCGCCTCAGCAACCAGGAGCTGGCCCAGCGCGTCGGCTTGACCCCCTCCCCCTGCATGCGGCGCGTACGCCAGCTCGAACAGGACGGGGTGATCCAGGGCTACCGCGCGGTGATCGCCCCCGAGGCGGTCGGCCGCGGCTTCGAGGTGCTGGTCTCCGTCGAGGTGCGCCGCGACCGCGCCGCCGTCGAGGCCTTCGAGGCGGCCCTCCAGGACATCCCCGACGTCATCGAGGCGTACCGCCTCTTCGGCAGCCCCGGCTGCCTCCTGCGCATCGCGGTGGAGGACCTCCGCGCCTACGAACGCCTCTGGATCGAAAAGCTGACGGCCCTCTCCGGCGTCACCGAGGTCAACTCGCAGATCATCATGAAGCGCATCAAGCAACCGACGGGCCTGCCGGTCTAGCAGCCGGCCGCCGAGGCCGGCCGGCGGACGGTGTCCCGGACCCCCCGATCCGGGACACCGCCGTTCCCCTTCCCCCGTCGCGTCCTCGCCGGCTCACGCCAGCAAGGACAGCACCGTGTCGCGGGTGGTCGCGTCGGCCAGCAGGCCGGCGCGGTCCCGCGCCGTACGCACGACCCGCGTGGCGCGGGCCCCCGGCCATTCACCCTGGAACGGGTTGCCGGCCGACACGATGTTCACCACGTCCCCTCCCCATGCGGGGGCCGACCCGTGGTAGGCGGCGATCTGGTGCGTCAGCAGGTCCAGGTACACCCGTACGATCTGCTCGGCGGCCAGCTCCACCTCCTCCTCGTCGAAGAGGTCCTCCGCGAGGGAGTTGCGCGCGTACCGGGTCATCTCCTCCCGCATGGCCCCCACGAGCTCTTCGGGGGTGCCGATGAGGGACGCGACGTCGGTCCGCGAACCGCTCTCCTCGAACGCCGAGGCGTCGATCTGCCTGAGGACGGTCGCGTAATCGTCGGTGATGTCCTGCGCGGTCAGCGGCGCCGCGTCGAAAAAGACGAGCGGGGGCGCCTGCCTCCCGGCCTCCACCATGTGGCGCGCCAGTTCCTGCGCCAGCGGGGCCGAGGCGCAGTAGGCGAGTATCGCGGCGGGCTCCCGCTCGGCGAGACCGTGTGCGCGCAAGAGCTCCTGCGCGTACTCACGACCGGTCAGCGCGTCGGGAAGCGGGGCGGTCAGCAGCTGCGCCACTTCGTATCCGTGTGCTTCGAGGCCGAGGTCGGCGATCTTCGCCTCCGCGCGGCGCCCCGGGTAGTCCAGGGCCAGCAGCGTTCGTACCACTTCGGCGTCCTTCCGGGTCAGGGCTGGGCGGGGGCCTGGGCGGACCGCACCATGAGATCGATCTGTTCGGCGAGGTCCTTCAGCACGGGGTGGTCGAGCACGACCTGGACGGTCAGGTCGACGTCCCAGGCCTTGCGCGCGCGCAGGACGGCCCTGGTCACGAGCAGCGAGTCCCCGCCGGCGGCGAAGAAGTCCCGCTCCCGGTCCTCCTGGGCCGAGCCCAGGACCTCTGCCCAGATGGCGGCCAGCGCACGCTCCGTCGCGGTCCGCGGCGCGCGGGACCGCGCGTCCGGGGAGCCGCCCGGGACGTGACCGGAACGCAGCTCCAGGGTGCAGCACTTGGCGCTGCCGCCGGCCTTGAGCAGCTCGGAGAGGTCGACCCCGATCGGGTTGAAACCGCGCTGCCTGAGCTGCTCGGCGAGTCCGGTCGCGGCCTCCGGCATGATCACGTTGTAGCCGTCGCTGAAGGCGTTGAGGCCGAAGACCGCCGCGTCCTCGGGGGAGGCCAGGACCGCGTCGGGGAAGAGCTCTTCCAGGACGGCCCGGCTGCCCGGCGAGAAGGCCTCCGGGTAGTACATGATCTCGGTGTCCGAGAGCACCGCGAGGGCGGTGTCCAGGTGGTAGTGCTCGGGGTTGACCAGGGTCAGGCCCGTGACCGGGACACCGAAGAACTCCTGTGCCTCGGCATGGGAGCGCGGGTCCGTGCGGAAGCCGGTTCCCGCCAGGAGGCGGCGGCCGACCAGGAGGTAGTCGCCCTCGCCCTCGTTGATGAACTCCGGCCACAGGACCTGGTCGAAGCCCTGCTCGTGGAGCCAGGAGAGGTAGGCGGGACCCTCGGCGGTCCGCTCGGCGTGCCGGAAGCGGGCGCCGAGGACCTTGCCGTCCACCACGGTCGCGCCGTTGGCGGCGAAGACCATGTCGGGCAGGCCCGCGAGGGGGTCGATCACGTCCACGGTGTGGCCGAGCGAGCGGTAGAGCTCGTACAGCTTCTCCCACTGGGCGAGTGCCAGGCCGGCGTCGCACGGCTTGTCGGGGTGCATCCACGGGTTGATGGAGTACACCACGTCGAAGTGCTCGGGCCGGCACATCAGCAGGCGGCGTGGGGTGGCCACGCGCCGGCTGGCGTACTGCTGGGCCGGGAGGATCGCATCGGTGATGGGCACGGACTTGCTCCTACGGGAGTGAGGGGATGGTGTTCGATGTGCGGGGGACGGCCGCTCCGGCCTGTTCACGGTGCGGCGCCGGGGACGCGGCGCGGGCTACCGAGCGCTCGCGAGGAGTTCCCTGCCGATCCGCTGCCGGTCGATCTTTCCGCTCGCGGTCCGCGGCAGTGCGTCGACCACGGTGATCGAAACCGGCACGGCGGGGGCGGGGAGCACCTCGGCGAGGCGGCGCAGGAGCACGTCGGTGTCGGTCGGTGCCGCGTCCTCTTCCACGGTGATCACGGCTCGGAGGGTGCGGGAGCCCTGGGCCGCTTCGACGGCGACACAGGCGGCCTCGACCACGCCGGACTGCTCGAGCAGCCAGACGTCGACCTCCAGCAGGTTGACGCGGAAACCGCGGATCTTGACGTCGTGGTCGCGCCTGCTCAGGAACTGCACCACGCCGTCGTCGAGCCGGACCAGGTCTCCGGTGCGGAACGCCCGGGTGTGGCCCTGGGGCGACGGGTCGATGGTGATGAAGCGCTCCGCGTTGAGCTGCTCCTGGTTGAGATAGCCGAGCGACACCGGCAGGCCCGCCACCAGCAGTTCGCCGACCTCGGGCTCCGCCGGGTCCACGGGGTCGATCAGGAGCTCGCACCCCGGCAGCGGGATGCCGATCGGCGGCAGGGCCGGCCAGGTCGAGGCGGGTCCCGTGAGCGTGTGGGCGGTGACCATCGCCGATTCGCTCTGGCCGTAGTGGTTGTTGAGCCGGCACTCCGGCAGGCGCTCGAAGAACTCGCGGATCGGGCCGGTGCAGACGAACTGCTCGCCGGCGGTGTTGATCTCCCGGAGGGCCAGGTGGTCCAGGGAGTCCTCCGCCGAGGCCGCCACGGCGAGCATGTTGAGGGCGAGGTACGGCAGGAAGACCCGCTCGATCCTGTTCTCGCCGAGCCAGTCGAGCAGCGAGAAGGCGTCCCGTCGCAGCTTCTCGGGCACGATGACGAGGGTGCCTCCCCCGCAGAGCGTGCCCAGTACCTCCTGGAAGCAGACGTCGAAGTTGAGGGGTGCGAACTGTCCGGTGCGCAGGTCGCGGCGGACCGAGTGCGCGGTCTGCCAGGCCGCCATGCCGTCGAGGCAGCTGTGCGGAATGCTCACGCCCTTCGGCCATCCGGTGGTGCCGGAGGTGTAGATGACGTAGACGGGCAGGTCGGGGTGGCAGGCGACCGGCTGCCACTGGGTGTCCGCCGCCACCGATTCCGGCTCCGGGATCCTCAGCAGTGCCGCCGAGGTCTCGAACGCGGGCTCGTCCCCGGTGTACAGCAGCACCTTGGCCTCGCTGTCGTCCAGCATGTGGGCGAGGCGCTTGACCGGGTACTCGGGGTCGAGCGGGACGTAGGTGGCACCGATCGCGACCGTTCCGAGGAAGGCCGCGACCACGGCGGCGCTGCGGGGCCCGGTGACGGCGACGCGGTCGTGCGGCCCGACCCCCGAGGCCGTGAGCAGCGCGGCCACCGCTCCCGCCCAGTCCCGCAGCCCGGCGTAGCCGACTTCGGTCTCACCGTCGACGACCGCCACCGCGTCGGGCCGTTCGGAGGCGACCTCCAGGAAGGAGTCGATGAGGCAGTTCGGGGTGGCGGGGCCACCCCACAGGTTCAAGAGCACGGGGCTCACGGCGCCTTTCGGGGTATCAAGCGGCATGGTCTTCGTCGAGGTAGAACTCGCGCATCAGGTGTCCGAGGTCGCGGCTGGGGCCGGCGTCGGTGGTGCTGAGCCGCTCGGAGACCCGGGTGCGGACCTCCGGCTCCTTCTCCTGGCTGAGCTTGAACATGCCGTCGGCGGACTCCACCTCGAAGCGGAAGGCACCGACCGCCGTGCCGATCCGGGCGAAGTAGTCGAGCGAGCCGTCCATCTGCCAGCCGTCGCCGTGGGCGGCCTCGTAGGCGTCGACCGTCCGCTGCACGACGTCGAGGGTCTCCTCCATGGTCCGCAGCAGCCGCAGCCTGCCCTGCACGTGCACCGAGACGAAGTTCCAGGTCGGCGCCGCGGGCGTGGTCCGGTAGAGCGTGGGGGTGACGTATCCGTGGGGCCCGGTGAAGATGAGCTGGGCGTTCGCGCCGTCCGTCAGGGAGTCCCAGTGGGAGTTGGCCCTGTTCATGTGCCCCAGCAGCGTGGTTCCCTCGGGGCCTCCGGTGCCCGCGGCGTCCTCGGGCGAGAAGATCACCGGGAGGTGCGTGGCGTACGGCATCCGCTCCCCGTTGGTGACCATCGTGGCCAGGGGGTAGCGCTGGATGATGCGGCGGAGCCAGCCGCGGTCTTCGGGCTGATAGATGGGCGGTACGTACATCGTTATCCCTTGAGGATGGAAGCGGCGATCTCTCCGGACCGGACCGCGGTGTTGGACAGGAGGCCGGCGGCGAGGCCGTGGGAGTGCTCCGTGCTCGCGCCCTGGAGGTAGATCCCGCACCGGACCGCGTCCGAGGTCGTGACGCGGTAGTCCCGCCCCACCACCAGCCGGCCCTCCCCGTCCCGCTTGCAGTCGGCGAGCAGCTCCCGGAAAAGCGGCAGCGGGTCGCTCGGCCGGTAGCCGGTGGCGTAGACGACCACGTCCGCGTCGATGACCCGCGACGAGTCGCCCGCGAGCGAGTCGACGGTCACGCGCACGCCGTCCGCGTGCTCCTCCGCGGCGGTGGCCCGCGCGGCGTTGAGCATCCTGAACCGCTGGGTCCCGAGGACCTTCTCCTGGTAGATCCGGCGGTAGAGCTCCTGCGACAGGTCGAGGTCGACCACCGAGTAGTTGGTGTTGCTGTGGTAGTCGATCAGCGTCTGCTTCACGTCCTGGGGCGCGGAGTAGAACTCGCCGACGGCGTCCGGGTCGAAGATGCCGTTCACGAACGGGCTGTCGTCGGCGACGCTGTACCCGTAGCGCGAGAGCACCGCGTTGACCTCGGCACCGGGGAAGGTGCGGTGCAGGTAGTCGGCGGCCTCGGCGGCGCTCTGGCCGGAACCGACGACGACGACGGTGCGGGGCGCACGGGTCAGGGCGGCCGTGCGGTGCAGCAGCCGGGAGCTGTGCCAGATGCGGTCGCTCTCCTGGACTCCGTCCGGCATCCGGGGCGAGAGCCCCGCGCCGATCACCACGTTGCGGGCGCGGCCCACGACGGTCGGAGCGGCGCCGGGAGAGGTGCGGGCGAGGATGTCGAGGCTTTCCACCGCACCGTTCTCGACCACCGGGCGGATTCCGGTGATGTCCGATGCGTACGAGACCACCGAGGCGAACTGTTCGGCGACCCATTCCAGGTAGTCGTGGAACTCGACCCGGAGCGGGAAAAGCGTCTTGCTGTTGATGAACTCCGCCATCCGACCCTTCGCCTTGAGGTAGGAGACGAAGGTGTAGGCGCTGGCGGGATTGCGCATCGTCGCCAGGTCCTTCAGGAAGGAGACCTGCATGGTCGCGCCTTCCATCAGCATGCCTCGGTGCCAGCCGAACTCCTCCTGCCGCTCGAAGAACCGCATGCCGACGCCGGGGTTTCCCGAAGCCGGACCGGCCGATTCCTCCAGGGCGATCGCCAGTGCGAGGTTCGAGGGGCCGAACCCGACCCCTACCACATCCTCCGTGACCGGTCCTGACCGTGCAGTCATGCCTTGGACTTCCTTCCCTTTTTCATATCGCTCGATCGGCGAAGTAGGTGTACCGGCGCCATATCTTCCCGCCGCGGAAGAGATGGAAGTCCGCCCAGTTGACGGACACTTCCTCGGCGGTCTTCAGCTGCCCGGTGAACACCCCGCGGGCGGCCACCCAGTCGCCGTTCTCCACGATCGAGGCCACCTCGTGCCGGCCGGACTCGATGATCCTGTCGGCCAGATAGAAGCGTTTGAACTCGTCCATTCCGACGATCGCTTCGGTGCCGCCCCGCTCGTAAACCAGGTCCTCGCAGAACATGTCGAAGACCGCCTCGTAGTCGGCCGCGTCCACGCGTTCGTAGTACTCGCGGACCGCGCTCTCTCGACTCGCCGTCATGACCGGGCTACTTCTCGTTCAGGGCCATCGCCCGGACGAGCGATGCGGGCCGCAGATCGGTCCAGTTCTCGTTGACGTAGTCGAGGCACGCCGCCCGGTCGGACTCGCCGAAGACGGTCGTCCAGCCGGCCGGGATGTCCGCGAAGGCCGGCCAGAGGGAGTGCTGGCCCTCGTCGTTGGCCAGCACGACGTACACGCCGTCTTCCTTTTCGAACGGGTTGCTCATGGTGTCCCCACCTTTCGGGAGATTCTTGTCAGTTCGTCTCGCCGCGCATCTTGGCGGCGACGATCTTTCCGATGCGCGCGATCATGCGCGGCTGGGTCATTCCGCCGTGGTCGCAGTCGAGGTCGTGGTTCTCGATGCGGCCGTCGACGTGCGGGCCCCAGGCGTCGTGACCGAACGACGCGTCGGTCCGGCCTTGCAGTGCGGTGAAGAAGAGGAGGTCCCCGCGGAACCGGTCGGGCTCGAAGATGCGGAGCTGCTTCATGCTGTTGAGGCAGATTTCCTTGACCGCTTCGAGGTGCGACTCCTGGAGCTCGCCCAGGACGCCGCCTTCCCGGCGGATCGTCTCCATCAGCAAATTACCCTGGAGCAATTCACCCTTGGTCTGGTCGACTTCGCGCAACACGACCTGGAAGAGCGCGGGAAGGACTTCGTCCTCGGGCACCTGGAACATGGCTTCGTCCTGGACCGGGAAAGCGTCCATAAGGGCCAGCAGTGCGACTTCTTCGCCCTGTCGCTGCAATTCGGTCGCCATGGCGTAGGCCAGATGCCCGCCGAATGACCAGCCCAGCAGGTGATAGGGGCCGCTCGGCTGGACCTTTCGAATCCTGTCCACGTATTCGGCGGCGGATTCCACTATATCCACGGGGAGTTCACCGCCGCCGGCCAGCCTCGGGGACTGGAGACCGTAAATCGGTCGATCCTTGCCCACGTGCGGAACCAGGCCAGAATAGCACCAGCTGAGACCACCGGCCGGATGCATGCAGAAAAGGGGCGGGAGTTCACCGCTTTCACGCAGGGGCAGAACGACGTCGAAAGCATCGTGGTGCGCGACTTCGTCGAGCCGTTCGGCCAGGGCCGCGACCGTGGGGTTCTCGAAGAGGTGGCGCAGGGACGTGTCCACGCCGAGAGCCACGCGCACCTTGCTCATCAGGCGGGTCGCGGCGAACGAGTGGCCCCCGAGCTCGAAGAAGTCGTCCTCCAGGCCCACCCGGTCCACGCCGAGCACCTCGGCGAACAGCTCGCACAGGATCTGCTCCCGCGCCGTTCGGGGTGCCCCGCCGCCGCGGCCGCTCCCGGAGTCGGGTCCGGGCAACGCCGCCCGGTCCAGGGCGCCTTCGCCATCGAGGGGAAGGCGGTCCACGACCGTGAGGACCTCGGGCACCAGGTGCTCCGGCAGGAGCCCGCGGGCCGCCTCGCGGACGGAGCCGACGAGACCGTCCCGCCCGTGCGCCGCTTCGGCGCCGCCGGCGGGGACCAGGTACCCGACGAGCCGCCGGACACCGGCCGCGTCCGCCCGTACGGCCACGGCCGCGGCGGCGACCCCCGGGTGCCCGCCGAGCACCGCCTCGACCTCGGCGGGCTCGACCCGCAGGCCCCGGACACGCGTCCGGGCGTCCGTACGGCCGAGGAACTCGAGCGCGTTCCCGGCTCCCCAGCGGACCAGGTCTCCGGTGCGCAGCATCCGCGCACCCGGCGGGCCGAAGGGGTCGGCCACGAACCGCTCGGCGGTCTCGCCCGGCAGGCCGTGGTAGCCGCGGGCCAGGCCGTGGCCCGCCACGTGGAGCTCGCCGGGAACGCCGCGCGGGACCGGACGCAGCCGCGCGTCCAGCACGTACACCCGCCGGCCGGGCCTCGGGCTGCCCATCGGCGCCGCCTCACCGGACAACGGCCCGTCGCCCACCGGCACGTCCTGCGGCAGGTGGTGCGTCACGGGGCCGGCGGCCTCCGCCGGGCCGTGGCCGTGGGCGCCCGGGTCGGCGGCCGCGTCGCCGGCGGGCGTCAGCGTCAGACGTCCGCCGGAGAGCAGGGCCCCCCACCACGCGGCCGACGGTCCCCCGGGCAGCTGCTCGGGGAGGAGCACCGTCCGGGCCCCGTCGTCCGCCGGGGCTCGGTCGGCGACCTCCGCCGCCATGTCGCGGTGGGTGAGGGCCACGCCCAGCGGGCCCGCCGTCCCCGACACGTAGTGCACGCGGGCGAGCCGGTCCGGCTCGACCACGAGGCCGAGGTCGTCCGTACGGCCGCCGTCCGCTCCGTCGTCGACCGGCAGCTCGAGCGCGCCGCTCGTGCCTCCCGCGCCGGCCGCGGCGCGGTCGACGAGCACCACCCGGGCGTCCGCCGCCGTGAGGACGGCCTCCCACCGGGGCGTGGGCGAGGCTCCCTCCAGGGTCACGTACGCGCCTCCCGACTTGGCCACCGCGACCGCGGCCGCCATCAGGTCCAGGGGGCGCTCCAGGCGCAGGGCCACCCGGGATTCGGCGCTCACGCCGGCCGCGACGAGCCGGTGGGCCAGGCGATTGGCCCGGGTGTTCAGCTCCGCGTACGTCAGGGACTCGCCGTCGGCCTCCACCGCCACGGCCGAGGGCGTCAGCGACGCCTGTCGCTCGAAGAGCGCGGCCAGGCCCTCGGCCGGGGCCGGCGCCGGCGCGGCGGCGCCGGCCGCGAGGAGCTCCTCGCGCTCGCCCGGTACGAGCACCTCGTACCGCCCGATCGCCAGCGCGGGATCCGCGACCGCCGCCTCCAGCAGCCGCTCCAGGCGCGCGGCCAGCGTGGCCACGTCCTCGCGGTCGAAGAGGTCGGTGGCGAACTCGACGAATCCGGCCACCCCTTCGAGCGTTCCGTCGGCGGCGAGCTGCTCCCGGAAGAAGAAGGAGAGGTCGAACTTGGCGGTGTGCGTCCCCATGGGCTCCACTGCCATGCCCAGACCGTCGAGCGCGAAGTCGGGCGCTGCCATGTTCTGCAGGACCAGCAGCACCTGGAACAGCGGCTGATGGGCCTGCGAGCGGGTGGGGTTCAAGGACTCCACCAGCCGCTCGAAGGGCACGTCCTGATGGGCGTGGGCGGCCAGGTCGGTGTCGCGGACCCGGTCCAGCAGCTCCAGGAAGCCGGGGTCGCCGGAGGTGTCCGTACGCAGCACCAGGGTGTTCGCGAAGAACCCCACGAGGTCGTGCAGCGCCTCGTCGGTCCGGCCGGCGACGGGGGTGCCGATCGGGATGTCGGTTCCGGCGCCCATGCGGGTCAGCAGGGCGGCGAGGCCTGCCTGCAGGACCATGAACAGGCTGGTGCCGGTCTCCCGCGCCAGCCGGACCAGCCCCGCGTGCAGTTCGGGCGACAGGCGCAGGTCCAGCATGTCGCCGCGGTAGCTCGCCACGGGGGGCCTGGGGCGTGCCGCCGGCAGCCTCAGGGTCTCGGGCGCACCGGCCAGCGCGTCCTTCCAGTAGGCGAGTTGGCGGGCGGCGCGGCTGGAGGGGTCGCTCTCGTCGCCGAGGAACTCGTCCTGCCACAGGGTGTAGTCGGCGTACTGCACGGGGAGCGCCTCCCGGTGCGGCGCTCCGCCGGACGTCCGGGCCCGGTAGGCCTCGGCGAGGTCGCGGGCCAGCGGCGCGAGGGAGGATCCGTCGCCGGCGATGTGGTGGATGAGGATCGTCAGGACGTGGTCGTCCGGCGCGAGGGCGAACAGGGAGGTCCGCACCGGCGGGCTGGAGGCCAGGTCGAAGGAGTGCGACACCGCCTGCGCGAGCAGGCCGGGCAGGGCCTCGGCGGTCGTGTGCTTCGTGTGCAGCCCGCCCCAGGCCTCGGAGGTGTCCAGGACCTGCTGGCAGGGGACGCCGTCGATCTCCGGGAAGACGGTGCGCAGGCTCTCGTGCCGCTCCGTCACGTCGCGCAGGGCGGCCGCCAGGGCCTCACGGTCCAGTTCCCCGGTCAGGCGCAGCACCAGCGGGATGTTGTAGGTGGGGCTGGGGCCTTCGATCCGGTGCAGGAGCCACATGCGGCGCTGGGCGAAGGAGAGCGGAACGGTCTCCGGGCGCCGTACGGGACGCAGTGCGGGCGGCGCTTCGTCCGCCCCGTCGAGCCGCGCCGCGAGTCCGGCGACGGTCGGGGCGTCGAAGAGGAGCCGGATCGCCAGGTCCACCCCGAACGCGGCACGGATCCGTGCCATCAGACGGGTCGCGAGCAGCGAGTGGCCGCCCAGCAGGAAGAAGTCCTCGTCGATGCCGACTTCCTCCCGCCCGAGGACCTCGGCGAACAGGGCGCACAGGACCTCCTCGCGGGGCGTGCGGGCCTGTCGGCCGGCCGGCCGCTCCTGCGGGGCGGGGGCCGGAAGGGCCTTGCGGTCGAGCTTGCCGCTGGCGGTCGACGGGAGCTCGTCCAGGACCACGAACGCGGCCGGCACCATGTGGCCGGGCAGGCCCGCGGCCGCCCGGGCGCGCAGCTGCGCCGGGTCGAGGTCCTGCGACGCGGGGCGGCGGGCCACGTACGCCACGAGGCGCTGGTCACCGGGCTGGTCCTCGCGCAGGACCACCACGGCTCGGCCCACCCTCGGGTCCTCCTCGAGCACGGCTTCGATCTCGCCGGGTTCGATGCGGAATCCCCGGAGCTTGAGCTGCTGGTCGGCGCGTCCGGCGAACTCGAGCTGCCCGTCCGCCGTCCAGCGCGCCATGTCCCCCGTGCGGTACATGCGGGAGCCGGCCGGGCCGAAGGGATCGGCGACGAAGCGCTCGGCCGTCAGTGCGGGGCGGTGCAGGTAGCCGCGGGCGAGACCGGCGCCGGCGATGTACAGCTCACCCACGACGTTGGCGGGCACCGGCTGGAGTGCGCCGTCCAGGACGTAGACGCGGCTGCCCGGGACGGGGCGGCCGATCGGGGGCGCCCCGGCGCCGTCCAGCGGCTCGCTCATCGTGGCGGCCACGGTGGACTCGGTCGGCCCGTAGGCGTTGACCATCCGTCGGCCCGGCGACCACCTCGCCACGAGGGCGGGCGAGCACGCGTCTCCGCCGACCACGAGGGTGGCGAGGGAGGGCAATTCGTGCTCCGGCATGCTGGCGAGCGCGGCCGGGGAGATGAACGCGTGGCTGACGGCCTGCGCCGCGAGGAGCTCGACCAGTTCACGTCCGGCCAGCGGGCCGTGTGGCGCCACGACGAGCGTCGCGCCCGCGGCGAAGGCCATGCAGATCTCCAGGACCGACGCGTCGAAGCTCGGCGAAGCGAGCTGGAGGACCCGGCTCGCGGGCCCGACGCGGAAGCGGTCCACCTCGGCGGCGGCGAAGGCGGCGATGCCGGAGTGGGTGACCTGGACGCCCTTCGGCCGGCCCGTGGAGCCCGACGTGTAGATCACGTAGGCCGGGGTGGCCGGCCCGGTCTGCACCGCCGGGTCCTGCCCGGGGTGCGCGGCCAGGGCCTCACGGCACTCGGCGAGGTCGAGCAGGTCCGGGAAGCCGAGCACGGCGGGGGGCACCGCCCCGGCGCCGGTGTCCGCGACGGCGTACGCGGGTGCGGCGTCGGACAGCATGAAGGCGATCCGGTCGTCCGGGTAGTCGGGGTCGACCGGCAGGTAGGACGCGCCGGTCTTGAGCACGGCCAGCACGGCCACGATGAGCTGGGCGGAGCGGGGCAGCGCGAGGGCGACGATCCGCTCCGGACCCACGCCCCGGGCGAGCAGCAGGTGCGCCATGCGGTTGGCGGCGGCGTTCAGTTCGGCGTACGAGTACGCGTCCTCGCCACACACCAGGGCGGTCGCGGCGGGCGTCGCGGCGGCGTGCCGCTCGAAGATCGTGTGCAGCGCGGTGGCCGGTGCCGGTTCGCCGGTCTCGTTCCACTCCTCCAGGATCTGCAGGCGTTCGGCCGGGGCCACCACCTCGATCTGGCTGAGGGGCAGGTCCGGCTCGTCGGTGACGGCGGTGAGCAGCCGTACGAAGCGCTCGCCGATGCGCCGTGCGGTCTCCTGGTCGAACAGGTCGGTGCCGTACTGGATCCAGCCCTCGATCCCGGCGGCCTTGCCCTCCTCGGACCGGTTCTCGCTGAGGTGCACCGAGAGTTCGAACTGGGAGAGTCCGAGGTCGACCGGTTCCAGGCGGGCGTCGGCACCGGGCAGCCGGAAGACCGGCCGGGTGTTGTTCTGGAAGGCGAGCATGACCTGTACGAGGGGCTGGTACGAGGACGTGCGCGCCGGGTTGAGCGCTTCCACGAGCCGCTCGAAGGGCAGGTCCTGGTGCGCGTATGCGGCCAGGTCGGCAGCCCGGACACGCTTGATCAGCTCGCGGAAGCCGGGGTCCCCGGAGGTGTCCGTACGCAGCACGAGCGTGTTGACGAAGAGCCCGACGAGGTCGTCCAGGGCGTCGTCGGTGCGGCCGGCGACGGGGCTGCCGACGGGGATGTCCGTGCCCGCCCCGAGACGGGTGAGCAGCGCCGCGAGACCGGCCTGGACGACCATGAAGAGGCTGGCCCGGTTGCTCCTCGACAGGTCCCACAGCTTCTGGTGGAGGCCGGCGTCGATCCGGAAGGGCACCGCGTCGGCCCGGAAGCTCGCGACGGCGGGGCGCGGCCGGTCCGCGGGCAGGGCCAGGTTCTCCGGGAGCCCGTCCAGGGTCTCGGTCCAGAAGGCCAGTTGACGGGCGAGCGGGCTGTCCGGATCCGCCTCGTCCCCGAGCGTGCGGCGCTGCCACAGGGCGTAGTCGGCGTACTGGACGGGGAGGGGCGACCAGGACGGCGCGCGGCCGTCGCACCGGGCCGCGTACGCCTCGGCGAGGTCGTGCGCGAGGGGCGCGAGGGACCATCCGTCGCCGGCGATGTGGTGCAGGAGGAACAGGAGCACGTGCTCCCGCGGGCCGGTCCGGAAGAGCGAGGGCAGCACCGGCGGCTCGGTGGCGAGGTCGAAGGTGTGCCGTGCGGCCTCGGCGAGCACCCGGGGCAGTTCGGCTTCCCGGACGTCGACGACGCGCAGGAGCGCGGGGAGGGCCTCACGGCCCAGGACGACCTGGTGCGGTCCTTCGGCCGTCTCGGGGAAGACCGTGCGCAGGCTCTCGTGGCGCTCCATCACGTCGAGGAGTGCCTGTTCCAGCGCCTTCGGGTCCAGGTCCCCGGAGATCCTGAGGGCCGGCGCGATGTTGAGGGCCGGGTTGGCGCCGTCGAAGTGGTTGAGGAACCAGAGCCGGCGCTGGGCGAAGGACAGCGGTACGCGTTCGGGCCGCGGAGTCGCAGTGAGCGGGTCGGCGGCCGACCGGCCGCTGCCCAGCACCTTCGCGAGGGCGGCCACCGTCGGTGCGTCGAACAGCGCCCGGACGTTGAGGTCCACGCCCAGGGTGGAGCGGATGCGGCTGGTGAGCCGGGTCGCCAGCAGGGAGTGGCCGCCGAGGTCGAAGAAGTCCTCGTCGACGGCGATCCGGGGCAGGCCGAGCACCTCGGCGAACAGGCCGCACAGGACCTCTTCCTGGGGGGTGCGCGGCGCGCGGCCCTCGCGGGGTACGGAGGGTGCCGGCGATGCGGGCGCCGTGGTGTCCGCATCGGCTCCGGCCTCGGACCCGTCGGCGCGCCGTACGGGCTCCAGGGCTCCCGAGGGGGTGCGGCGCGCGAGTTCGCCGGTGCGGTACATCCGCCCGCCGGGGGCTCCGAAGGGGTCGGAGACGAAGCGCTCGGCCGTCAGGTCGGGGCGGTGCGCGTAACCCCGCGCGAGCCGGGTTCCGCTCAGGTAGACCTCGCCGACCCCGCCGGGCAGTACGGGCCGCAGGGCGTGGTCGAGCACGTGCGCCCGGATGTTCGGCACGCGCGGGGCGGTCGCGGCGGCTCCGGTGGCCTCGGGCGGCCCCGAGTGCTTCGGTGCGGGCAGGCCGGGCAGGGCCTCGATCGTGCCGCCGCTCATCAGCGCGGGCAGCAGCGTCAGCGGGGAGACGGCGGAGGTGAAGAGGTCGGGGACCGACACGCTGGACCGGCGGGGGGCGTCCTGTACGAGGTCCACCACGTTGGCGTGGGGCAGCAGGACGCAGGAGCCGTCGGCGGAGGGCAGGACGCAGGCGGTGTTCGAGTGCAGGAGGGGCCTGCGGCGGGCGGCGTCCGAGAGGTCGGTCTCCGGGCCGGTCCGCAGGGCCGCGGCGTTCTCCGGGGAGTCCAGCACCACGGCCGGCAGCTCCTCGGGAAGCGCGAGCGCGGTGGCGGAGTCGACGAGGGCGCAGACGGGCCGGGCTTCGGCGAGGATCCGGGCGATCCGGTCCGGCGGGGTGTCCGCCGCCAGGGGGAGGCACGCCGCTCCCGCCTTCAGCACGGCCAGCAGGCCCACGACGGTGTCGGCGGTCTTCGGCAGGGCGAGGGCCACGACGTCCTCCGGGCCGGCTCCGCGCCCGACGAGGAGCCGCGCGAGCCGGTTGGCCCGTACGTTCAGCTCGTCGAAGTCGATCCGTGCGTCGCCGAGGGCGAGGGCCACCGCCTCCGAGGTGAGCCCGGCCTGCGTCTCGAACATCGCCGCGAGGGTGAGGGGTTCGGTCGGCCGCGCGGTGTCCTCGTCCGCGGCCGGGGCGGCCCGGCCGGGCTTCCGGGGCGCGGGCAGACCGGTCCGGCCGATCGCCTGGTGCGGGTCCCGGGCGATGGACTCCAGCATCGCCAGGAGGCGGTGGGCGAGCTGCTCGGCCGTGTCCCGGTCGATGAGGTGCGGCTGGAAGTCGAGGCGTATCAGGAGGCTCTCGGCCGGGACCACGAGAAGGGTGAGCGGGTAGTGGGTCCCGTCGTGGGTCTCCACGCCCGCGATGCGCACACCGCCCGGGTCCGCCTGGAGCGCGTCGGGGTCGCTCGGGTAGCTCTCGAAGGCCACGAGCGTGTCGAAGAGCTCTCCGTGGCCGGCGAACTGCTGGATGTCCGCGAGCCCGACGTGCTGGTGGTCCATGAGGGCGGTCTGCCGGTCCTGCAGCCGGGACAGCGTGGTCAGCACGCTCTCGTGGGCGCTGAAACCGACGCGCACCGGAAGGGTGTTGACGAAGAGGCCGATCATGCTCTCGACGTCGGGGACCTCCGGCGGGCGGCCGGAGACGGTGGCCCCGAAGACCACGTCCTCCCGGCCGGTCATACGGCCGATCAGGACGCCCCAGGCACCCTGGAAGACCGTGTTCAGCGTCAGGTCGTTCCGGCGCGCCAGGGCGGTCAGGGCGGAGGCGAGCCCGGCGGGCACCTCCAGCGTGACGCGCTCGGCGGTCACGGGTACGGCGTCCCGGGCCCGGGGTGCGACCAGCGTCGGCCCCGTGAGCCCGTCGAAGGCCTCGCGCCAGGCCGCCTCGGTGCCCTCCCGGTCCCGCGTGGCCAGCCAGCTCACGAAGTCCCGGTAGGGCGCCGCCGGGCGCAGCGCGCGCTCGTCGCCGCCGCTCCCGTACAGCGCCAGGAGGTCCGCCATGAGCAGCGGCACCGACCAGCCGTCGATGAGGATGTGGTGGACGCTCAGGACGAGGCTGTACTTCTCCTCGTCGAGACGGACCAGGGTGCAGCGCATCAGCGGCGGACGGGCGAGGTCGAACCGGCGGGTCCGGTCGGCCGCCCGCACGGCCGCGAGGGCCTCCTGCCGGGCCTCCTCGGGCGTGTCGCGCAGGTCGACCTCCGCCCACGGCAGCTCGCAGTGGCGGGGGATGACCTGGACGGCCTGGCCCCGGCCGGTGATGCGGAAGCCGGCGCTCAGGTTGGGGTGCCGGCGCAGCAGCGCCTCGGCCGACGTCCGCAGCGTGGACGCGTCCAGCGGCCCGTGCAGTTCGAAGGCGAACTGCACGAGGTAGAGGTCCGCGGCCTGGTCGTCGTAGAGGGCGTGGAAGAGGAAGCCCTCCTGCATGGGTGACAGCGGGAGAACGTCCTTCAGCCCTGACTGCTTCACGTTACAGCTCCCACTCTGAGTCGAGATCGTCGATGTCGGCCTGGCTCAGCGAGACCAGGGGCAGGTCGGACGGGGTGTGCCCGCCGGACCGGAGGGTGTCGATGCGCTCGGGCAGGGCCCGGAGCACGGCCACGAGGGCGTCGGCCAGTTCGTGCACGGCGCTCTCGGGGAGGAGGGCCTCGGGCCACATGAGGCTGATGTCCAGGCGGGGGCCGTCCTCCTCGTCGCGGGTGAGCATGGCGACTTCCAGCGCGTGGGCGACCGGCATCCCGTCGTCCGAGCCGCTGCCGAGCAGGTCCTCGGCCTGGGCGGGGGCCCAGTCGCCGCCGGTCTGGGCCGAGAACCGGCCCAGGTAGTTGAAGCCGATCTGCGGTGGGGCCTGCGTCTGGAGTTCCGCCGCCGTGCGGGGGTTGAGGTGGCGCAGCAGTCCGAAGCCGATGCCGTGGTCGGGCAGTGCCCGGCGCTGCTCCTTGACCCGCTTGAGGCCCTGGAGGAGGGAGGGGCTGGTGCGCCAGTTCGCCACCTTGGGGTCCAGGCGCACCGGGTGGATGCTGGTGAACCAGCCGACGGTCCGGGAGAGGTCGACGCCTTCGCCCAGCTCCTCCCGGCCGTGGCCCTCGACGTCGACGAGCACGGCGGTGTCCTCCCCCGCGCCGCGGCGGCGGCGCCAGTCGGCGGTGGCGAGCGCGAGGCCCGTGAGCAGGACGTCGTCGACACCGCCGTTGACGGCCGCGGGGACGGTGGTCAGCAGCTTCTCGGTTGTTCCGGCGGGCAGTTCGCGGTGTACGTAGCGCACGGTGCCGGCGGTGTCCCGGGCCGGGTCGAGCGGACGGTCGGTCAGCAAGGGCTCGGAGGAACCGAGTACGCGCCGCCAGACGGGCAGTTCCTCCTCCCGCGTCGGCGTCTGCGCCTGCTGCCGGAGCAGCTGCGACCAGCGGCGCACTGAGGTGGCACCCTCGGCGGTCTCGGGGCTGCGGCCGGCCGCGAGGGCCGCCGCGGCCTGCGCCAGGTCGGGCACCAGGATCCGCCAGGACACTCCGTCCACCGCGAGGTGGTGGACGACGAGCAGCAGCCGCCCGGGACGCTCCGGTCCCGCGTCGAACCAGACGGCCTGGACCATCGCGCCGTCATCCGGGGCGAGCCGGCCCCGTGCGGCTTCGGCGTGCCGGCCGGGCCAGGCATCGCCTTCGGCCGCGAGGTCGACGCGGTGGAGGCAGTCGGCGGCCCGGACCGCGCCCTTCGGCGGGATCCGCAGCGTCCACCGATCGGCGTCACGGTGCAGCCTCATGCGCAGCGCGTCGTGCCGGTCGAGCAGGAACTGCAGTGCGCCGCGGAGCAGTTCTCCGTCGAGTCCGGCCGGCACCTGGAGGGTCATCGACTGGTGGAACCCGTCGATCGGCCCGCCGAGGCCGCGCAGCCATTCCATGACCGGAGTGGGCTGCAGCTCGCCGACGGGCTCGTCGGCCACGGTGTCCGGGGCCGCGTCCACGGCGCGGGCCGCGGCGGCCAGCGCCTCGACGGTCTTGAGCTCGAACACCTGGCGCGGGCTCAGGACGAGTCCGGCCTTGCGGGCCCGCCCGACCAGCTGGATGGACATGATGCTGTCGCCGCCGAGGTCGAAGAAGCTGTCCGCGACCCCGACCCCCGGCACTGCGAGGACGTCCGTGAAGAGGGCGCACAGCACCTCCTCGCGGGGCGTGCGGTGCAGTCGGCCGACCGGGGCGTGCTCGACCGCGGGGCGGGGAAGGGCGGCGCGGTCGACCTTGCCGTTGCGGGTCAGCGGCAGTTCGTCGAGGACGACGAACGCCACCGGGACCATGTACGCGGGGAGCGCCTCGGCCGCGTACCGGCGCAGCTCCTCGGTGTCGAGGACCGCTCCGTCGGCGGGGACCAGGTAGGCGGTGAGGCGCTTGTCGCCGGGCCGGTCCTCGCGGACGACGACGGCGGCGCGGCCGACGGCGGGGTGCCGGCCGAGGACGGTGCGCACCTCTCCCGGCTCGATGCGGAAGCCGCGGATCTTGACCTGGTCGTCGGCGCGGCCGACGAACTCCAGCGCCCCTGCCGTGCCCCAGCGCACGAGGTCGCCGGTGCGGTACATCCGTGATCCCGGCGCCCCGAAGGGGTTGGCGAGGAACCGCTCGGAGGTGGCCGCGGTCCGCCCCAGGTAACCCCGGGCCAGGCCCTCGCCCGCGACGTACAGCTCTCCGACGGCTCCGCGGGGAACGGGCCGCAGCCGCTCGTCCAGGACGTGGACCTGGTGGTTGTCGAGCGGACGGCCGATCGGGACCGACGCCGCCGGCGGCGTGTCGGTGTCCATCCGGTGGTGGGTGGCGAACGTCGTCGTCTCGGTCGGCCCGTAGCCGTTGACCACGGCGGTGCCCGGGCACTGGTCGAGGACGCGGCGCACCGCCTCGGCGGGGACGACGTCGCCGCCGGTCCAGACCTCCCGTACACCGGCGAAGAGCCGGGGCCGCTGCTCGGCGGCCAGGTCGAAGAGGCCGGCGGTCAGCCACAGCCGCTCCACCCTCTCGTCGGCGACGACCCGGGCCAGGGCGTCGATGTCGAGGTCGCCCGCCGGGGCCACCACGAGCCGGCCGCCGAAGAGCAGCGGCACCCACAGCTCCGCAGTGGAGGCGTCGAAGGCGTGCGGTGCGTAGACCAGGGTCCGGGCGGGCCCGGCGGCCTCCCAGGAGCGGTCGTACGCCAGGCTGACCACGTCGCGGTGCGTGACGGCCACTCCCTTGGGCTCGCCCGTGGAACCCGAGGTGTACATGACGTACGCCAGCCGGTCGGGGGCGGCAGGCAGGCCGAGGTCCGCGGAGGACCCCTCGTGCGACCGGTCGCCGATGACGATCTCGCGGAGTCCGGGTCCGCACTCGTGCCCCCGGCCGGCGCGGTCGGTCAGGACGACCCGGGCGCCGGTTTCGGCGGCCACGCTCTGCCAACGGCTCTTCGGCGCGTCCGCGTGCAACGGGACGTACGCTCCGCCGGCCTTGAGGACGGCCAGGATCGCCACTACGAGGTCGGGCGATCGGTCCGCCAGCAGGAGGACGCAGCTCTCCGGACCGACCCCTTCGGCGACGAGGCGGCGCGCCAGCCGGTTGGCGAGGGCGTTCAGCTCCGCGTACGTGAGCCGGACCTCGCCGGACACCACGGCCGCGGCGGCGGGTGTCCGCCGGGCCTGCGCCTCGAAGAGCGCCGCCAGATCGCGCTCGGGGAGGGCCGTGGAGGCGCCGGTGCCCGGCTGCGCGGACTCCGGGGACGGCGGCGCCGTGAGCGCCTCGGCCTCGCCGACCGGCGTCAGCGGGTTCTGCGTCATCGTGACGAGCAGCCGGCGCAGGCGGTCCGCGATCGCGGTGACGGCCTCGCGGTCGAGCAGGTCGGGCCGGTGGTCCAGGCGGAAGCGCAGGCGCGGGCCGGGCATGGCCGCCACGGTGAGCGGGTAGTGGGTGGCGTCGTAGCTCTTGGCCCGGGTCACCCGCAGTGCGCCGGCGGCCGGCAGGGCGTCCGGTTCGAAGGGGTAGTTCTCGAAGACCAGGAGCGTGTCGAACAGTTCCCCCGCGCCCGCCTGCCGCTGGATGTCGGCCAGGCCGACGTGCTGGTGCTCCATCAGGCGGGCCTGGCGGTCCTGGAGGGCCCGGCAGGTGTCGAGAAGGGAGTCGGTCCGCCGGTACGGCAGGCGCACCGGGACCGTGTTGATGAAGAGGCCGACCATCGACTCGATGCCGTCGATCTCGGGGGGCCTCCCGGAGACGGTCGTCCCGAAGACCACGTCGTCACTGCCCGCGAGGCTGCCGAGCAGCAGTCCCCAGGCGGCCTGGATGAGGGTGTTGAGGGTCAGGCCGTGGCGGCGGGCGGTGGCCTCCAGCGCCGCGGAGACCTCTTCGGACAGCTCCAGTTCGACCGTGTGGGGCATGGCGGTGGCCCGCTCGTGGCCACCCGGGACCAGCAGGGTGGGCGCCCGGAACCCGGCCAGGGCCTCGCGCCAGGCGGCGAGGGCGGGCTCGCGGTCGCGGCCCGCGAGCCAGGCCAGGTAGTTCTTGTACGGGACGGCCCGGGGCAGTGTCCCGCCGGCGTACAGCCGGAAGAGCTCGTCGAGGAGCACCGGCAGGGACCAGCCGTCGAGCAGGATGTGGTGGTTGGTCAGGACCAGGCGGTAGCGCTCGGCCGCCAGGCGCACCAGGGTGCAGCGCAGCAGCGGCGCGTCACCCAGGTCGAAGCGCAGGTCCCGGTCCCGCGTCAGCAGGTCCTCGAACTCCCGTTCCTGCGCGTCCCCGGTCAGTGCGCGCAGGTCGCTCTCCTGCCAGGGGAGCTCCACCTCGTGCGGGATGACCTGCATGGTGCGGTCCAGTCCCTCGTGCCAGAACATCGCGCGCAGGTTGGGGTGCCGGCTCAGCAGGGCTTCCACCCCGGCCCGCAGGGCGGGGGCGTCCAGCGGGCCCTGGAGGTCCAGGACGAGCTGGGTGTTGTACAGGTCGGGGGCATCCGTGTCGTACGAGGAGTGGAAGTACATGCCTTCCTGCAACGACGTCAGCGGCAGGATGTCGGCCAGCCCGGAACGCTTCACTTCCTATTCCTCCATACGGCTTCAAGCAGGTCGATGTTGGTCTGGTCGAGAGAGACCAGGGAGAGGTCCGATGCCGTCAGACCGCCCGCTTCGGGGGCCGCGCCGTGGGCGACTAGCCCGTCCAGCGCGGCGGCCCACAGATCGGTCAGTTCGTGCACCTCGGCCTCGGTCAGCAGCCCGTCGGGCCACGACCAGGTGCAGGTGAGACGGGGACCTTGGCCGTCGTCCCGGGTGAGGGCGTTGAGTTCGAGGACGTGCGCCGCCGGGGCGGCGGCATCCGTACCGCCGCCGTACGCCCCGTCCTCGGCGACGGGCGCCCAGTCGGTGTCCGCCGCGCCGTTGAACCGCCCGAGGTAGTTGAAGGCGATCTGCGGGCGGGCGGCCAGGGCCGGCAGGCCCGCGGTGTCGGGGTTGAGGTGGCGCAGGAGCCCGTAGCCGATGCCGCGGTCGGGCAGGGCCCTCAGCTGCTCCTTGATCCGCTTGACCGCCGCGCCCACCGCGGGGCCGCCGGCGAGCACCTCGCTCCAGGCCACGGCGCCGGGGTCGAGTCGCGCGGGGTGCATGTTGGTGAACCAGCCGACGGTGCGGGACAGGTCCGTGCCCTCCGTGAAGGGCTCCCGGCCGTGGTCCTCCAAGTCGATCAGGACCGCGCTGTTGGCGCTGCGCCCCGTGGTGCGCCGCCATTGGGCGACGGCGAGGGTGAAGGCGGCGAGCAGGACGTCGTTGACCGTGCCCCGGAAGGTCGACGGCAGGGTCGTCAGCAGAGGTTCGGTGCTCTGCGCGGACAGCACCCGGGTGAGGCTGCGGGTCGTGGCATGGGTGTCCAGCCGCGCGTCCAGGGGGCGCTCCCCCAGCTCGGGGTCGGCGGTGGCGAGCACCTCGGTCCACAGCGGCAGTTCCGCCAGGCGCCGCGGTGAGCGGGCCTCCTCGCGCAGGGTCCGCGCCCAGGTCCGCAGCGTGGTGGCGACGGAGGGGAGCCCGGGCTCCTGGTCCCGCACGGCGGCCGCGGCGGCGGTGGCCAGGTCGGGCAGCAGGATGCGCCAGGAGACCCCGTCCACGGCGAGGTGGTGGACCATCAGCTGCAGTCGTCCGGAGCGTTCCGGGCCGGCGTCCAGCCAGACGGCCTGGAGCATGACGCCGTCCTGCGGGCTCAGTCGGGACCGGGCGGCCGCGCTCTCGGCGGCCATCGCGGCCGGCATCTCCTCGGCGGGTACTCCCGTGGCGTCGATGCGCGTCAGGCAGCGGCTCGCGTCCACCGCGCCCGGCGGCGGCACTTCGAGCGCCCACCGCCGCGGCGTGCGGTCCAGCCGCAGGCGCAGGGCGTCGTGGTGGTCGAGCAGGGTCTGCAGCGTCCTGACGAGATGGGCCTCGCCGATGCCCGCGGGCACCTTCACCACCACGGACTGGTGGAACCCCTCGACCGGGCCGCCCCGCTCGCGCAGCCAGTGCACGATGGGCAGCAGGTCGACCTCGCCCGTGCCGATGTCGGGGGCCCGCTCGGGTGCGGACTCCAGGGGGCGTGCGACGGAGGCCAGTTCGGCGACCGTCGGGTTCTGGAACACGTCCCGCGGGGTGATCTCCAGACCGGCTCTGCGGGCCCGCCCGACGAGCTGGATGGACATGATGCTGTCGCCGCCGAGGTCGAAGAAGCCGTTGTGCACGCCGACCGACGGCACTCCCAGCACCTCGGCGAACAGGGCGCACAGGCTCTCTTCGAGCGCCGTCCGCGGCGCCTGCCCGGCCGCCTCCGCGCCGTAGTCGGGGGCGGGCAGGGCGCCTCGGTCGATCTTGCCGCTGGAGGCCAGCGGGAAGGCGTCGAGGAGTACGACGGCGGCGGGCACCATGTAGTGCGGGAGCCGGCCCGCGAGGTGGCTCCGCAGGTCCGACGCGGAGGGGGAACACCCGTCCACCGGTTCCGCGTAGGCCACCAGGCGCCGGTCGCCCGGCCGGTCCTCGCGGACCGCGGCGACCGCCCGCGCGACGTCGCGGTGGTCCGACAGCGCGGCGGCCACCTCCTCCAGCTCGATGCGGAAGCCCCGGATCTTGACCTGGCCGTCGGCCCGGCCGAGGTAGTCCAGCCGCCCGTCCGCCCTCCAGCGCACGAGGTCGCCGGTGCGGTACATGCGCTCTCCCGGCGCCCCGAAGGGATCGGGCAGGAAGCGCTCCGCCGTCAGGTCGGGACGGTTCAGGTAGCCGCGCGCGGGGCCCGCGCCGCCGACGTAGAGCTCTCCCGTCACCCCGGCGGGCACCAGGCGCAGGTGCTCGTCGAGCACGTACGCCCGCACGTTGGGCAGGGGCCGGCCGATCGGCGGGGTGCCGCCCTCGGTCAGGGCGGTGCTCACCGTGGCGCAGACCGTGGCCTCCGTGGGCCCGTACGCGTTCAGCAGGCGTACCCGGCCCGACCATCGGCGGACCACGTCCGGCGGGCACGCCTCGCCGCCGGTGAAGATCGTGGCACCGGGCCCGAAGGCGTCCTCGGGCAGGACGGCGAGGGCCGAGGGCGGCAGGAGCGCGTGGGTGATGCCGCTCTCTCGGGCCAGTTCCGCCAGCGGCCGGCCGGGCGCCAGGCGGGCGGCCGGTGCGAGCACCACCGCGCCGCCCGACAGCAGCGGCATGAACAGCTCCATGACCGAGGCGTCGAAGCTCAGCGAGGCGAACTGGAGGAACCTGCTGCCGGGGCCGACGTCCGCCGCTTCGTTCAGGGCGTGCACGAGGTTGGGGATCCCCGCGTGCGGCACGAGGACCGCCTTGGGGCGCCCGGTGGAGCCCGAGGTGTAGATGACGTAGGCGGTGTTGCCCGTCGCCAGCGGGGCCACCCGGTCGCTCTGGGCCGGGGCGTGTCCGGGACCCGCGGCCAGCTCCGCCGCGACCTCGGGGGCGTCCAGTGCCAGCATCCGTGCCGCAGGGGCCGGTGCGAGCAGCGCGGCGGCCTCCCGCGTGGTCAGGATCACGGCCGGGTCGGCGTCGGACAGCATGAAGGCGATCCGGTCCGCGGGGTGTTCCGGGTCGATCAGCATGTAGGCGGCTCCGGCCTTGAGCACGCCGAGCACGGCGACGGCCAGCTCGGTGCTCCGGGGCAGGGCCAGGGCCACGATCGCCTCCGGTCCGACCCCTCGCCGGATCAGCGCGTGGGCGATCCGGTTGGCCCGGGCCTCGGCCTCGGCGTAGGAGAGCTCGGTGCCCTCGAAGACGACGGCCGTGGCACCGGGGGTCCGTGCGGCCTGGAGCTCGAACAGCTCCCCCACGCAGCCGTGCGGGACCGGCGGGGTGCCGGTGTTCCCGTACCGCAGGAGTTCCTCCCGCTCGGCCGCGGAGAGGACGGGCGCCTGGCTCAGCCGGGCGTGGGGGTCGGCCGTCATGGCCTCCAGCACCCGTACCCAGCGCTCCGCGAGCCGTTCGACGGTGGAGCGCTCGTAGAGGTCCGTGCTGAATTCGACGAAGCCCGTGACGCCGGCGGGCTCCCCGGCGTCGTCCCGGCGCTCGGCCATGCCGAAGGACAGGTCGAACTTGGCGACCTCCAGCTCCACCGGTTCCCGCGTGACCGCGACGCCGGGGAGGTCGAGGTCGTACGCGGGCACGTTCTGCAGCGCCAGCATGACCTGGACGAGCGGCTGGACCGAGAGCGAGCGCTCCGGCTTGAGGGCGTCCACCAGGTGTTCGAAGGGCAGTTCCTGGTGGGAGAAGGCCGCCAGGTCCGTCGCGCGGACCCGGTCCAGGAGCTCGGTGAAGGTGGGGTCGCCCGAGGTGTCGGTGCGCAGCACCAGCGTGTTGACGAAGAAGCCGACCGCTTCGTCGAGCGCCTCGTCGCCGCGCCCGGCGACCGGGGTTCCGATCGGCAGGTCGGTGCCGGCTCCCAGCCGGGTGAGCAGGGCGGCCAGTCCGGCCTGGAGCACCATGAAGAAGCTGGTCCCCCGGGCGAGTGCCAGCTCGTGCAGCGACCGGTGCAGGCTCTGCGGCAGCTCGAAGCCGACCATGGCTCCGCGGTGGCTCGCGACCGCGGGCCGGGGCCGGTCCGTGGGCAGTTCGAGCCGGTCCGGCAGGTCCCGCAGGGCCTCGCGCCAGAAGGCGAGCTGCCGGGCCGCGAGGCTGGAGTCGTCCTCCGCCTCGCCCAGCACCTCGCGCTGCCACAGCGCGTAGTCGGCGTACTGGACGCCGGGCGGCGTCCAGCCGGGCTCCTGCCCCGCGGTCCGTGCCCGGTAGGCGGCGCCCAGGTCGTCGGCCAGGGGTGCGAGGGACCAGCCGTCGCCCGCGATGTGGTGGAGCACGAGGTGCAGGACGTGGGTGTCGCCGTCCAGGCGGAACGCGTCGACGCGCAGCGGCGGTTCGGCGGCGAGGTCGAAGGCGTGGCCCGCGGAGGCCGTCAGTGCGGCCGGCAGGTCGGCCGCCGCGACGTCGGCGAGCCGGAACACCGCCGGCACCCCGGTCGCGGGCAGCACCTTCTGGTACGGCACTCCGTCGCGCGCCGGGAAGACGGTGCGCAGGGACTCGTGGCGGCCGATCACGTCCTGGACCGCCCGGCGCAGTGCCGGGACGTCCAGGGCGCCGGACAGGCGCAGCGCCAGGGAGATGTTGTAGGTCGCGCTGGGGCCTTCGAGGTTCTGTACGACCCACAGCCGCCGCTGGGCGTACGAGAGGGGCGGCTCCGCCGGGCGCTCGGCCGCGCGCAGGGCGGGCAGGGCCCGCGGCGTGCCGGCGATGCGGGTGGCCAGCGCGGCCACCGTCGGCGTCTCGAAGAGGGCGCGCATGGGCAGCTCGACGCCCAGGGCCGACCGGACGCGGCCGACGAGGCGGGTCACCAGCAGGGAGTGGCCGCCCAGTTCGAAGAAGCCGTCGTGGATGCCGATCCCGCCGACGCCGAGGACGTCGCGGAAGAGGCCGAGGAGCACCTGTTCCTCGTGGGTGCGGGGGGCCGCGTCCTCGCCCTCGGCTCCCGCCCCGAGGGCGGGGTGGGGCAGGGCCGCCTGGTCCAGCTTGCCGTTGGCCGTCATCGGCATGGCGTCCACCGCCACGAAGGCGGCGGGCACCATGTGCTCGGGCAGGTTGCCGGCCAGGTGCCGGCGCAGCTCGCCGGCGCCGGGGGCCTCGCCCCCGTCGGCGACGACGTAGGCGACCAGGCGCCGGTCGCCCTCGCCGAACTCCCGCAGGACCACGGCCGCGCGGGTGACGGCCGGGTGCTCGGTGAGCGCCGTCTCGATCTCGCCGGGCTCGATCCGGAAGCCGCGGACCTGGATCTGGTGGTCGGCGCGGCCGAGGAACTCGAATCCGCCGCCGGGGAGCAGACGGGCCAGGTCCCCGGTGCGGTACATCCGGGAGCCGGGCGGCCCGAACGGGTCGGCGACGAAGCGCTCGGAGGTCACGCCCGGCCTGTTGAGGTAGCCGCGGGAGACGCCCGGGCCGCTGACGTACATCTCGCCGATGACGCCGGCGGGCAGCGGCTGCAGAGCCTCGTCGAGCAGTCGCACCCGGAGGTCGGGCAGGCCCTCGCCGATGAGGCTGCGCTGTGCGGCCGGGGCGTCCTGCCCGAGGGCGAGGTGGCTGACGTGCACGGTGGTCTCGGTGATCCCGTACATGTTGACCAGGACCGGGGCGTCGTCGGCGTGGCGTTCGTACCAGTCCGCGAGCTGTCCCAGGTCCAGCTGTTCCCCGCCGAAGACCACGCGGCGCAGGGCGAGCCGGCTGCCCAGCCGCGGGTCCTCCCGATCGCTGCGCATCAGCTCGTAGAACGCCGAGGGGGTCTGGTTGAGGATCGTGACCCGTTCCTCGACCAGCAGCGCGAGGAGGTCCGCGGGCGACCGGACGGTCTCACGCGGGATGACCACGAGGCGCCCGCCGTGCAGGAGCGGTCCCCAGATCTCCCAGACGGAGAAGTCGAACGCGTAGGAGTGGCACAGCGACCAGACGTCCTCGGCGCCGAACCGGAACGCGTCCTCGGTGGTCTCGAAGAGGCGGACGACGTTGTGGTGCGGGACCACGACCCCCTTGGGGGTGCCCGTGGAGCCGGAGGTGTAGATGATGTACGCGGCGTTGCCCGGCCGGAGCGCACCGGACGGGTGCGCCTCTCCGAGGTCGAGAGGTGCCTGCGCGGCGAGTTCGCCGATCACCGCGGGGTCGTCCAGCAGGACCGCCGGGGTGCCGTCCGGCAGGGCGGACGAGACCGCGGAGGTCGTCACCGCGCACATCGGCGCGGCGTCGCCCACCATGAGGGCCAGCCTCTGGACCGGATAGTCGGGGTCCATCGGCAGGTACGCGGCTCCGGACTTCAGCACCGCGAGGACGGCCACGATCATCTCCGGCGAGCGCGGCAGGAGCAGCGCGACGACCCGCTCGGGGCCGGCGCCCCGCGCGACCAGCAGCCTGGCCAGCCGGTTCGCCCGCTCGTTGAGCTCGCGGTAGGTCACGGAGGTCCCGTCGAAGGAGACCGCGACGGCCTCCGGGGCCCGCCGGACCTGTGCCTCGAAGAGTTCCGGCAGGGTGCGGCCGGGCGCCTGCGACGGGCCGTCCGGCGCCGTCGCCAGGAGGCGGCGCTCGGTGTCGGTCAGCAGGTCGACGGTGGCGATGCTGCGCGCGGGATCGGCCACGGCCGCCTGCAGGAGGCGGGTGAACCGCTCGGCGATGGACCGGGCCGTCGTCTGCTCGAACAGGTCGGTGCTGTATTCCAGACCGCCGACGAGTCCGTCCTCGGTGCCGTCGGCCCCGTACCGCTCGGTGAGGTTGACGAGGAGGTCGAACTTGGCGGCCAGGGCCTCGATGGGTTCGAAGCGGGTCGTCGCGCCGGGGAGGCGGAGCGTGCCGTCCTCGCTCCCCTGCAGGGCCAGCATGACCTGGAAGAGCGGGTGGCGGCCCAGGGCGCGCGGCGGCTTCAGCGCCTCGACCAGGTGCTCGAACGGGACGTCCTGGTGGGAGTAGGCCTCGAGCGCCGCGTCGCGGACGCGGCCGAGCAGTTCCTCGAAGGTCGGGCGGCCGGACGTGTCGGTGCGCAGTACGAGGGTGTTGACGAAGAACCCGACCAGGTCCTGGAGGTCCTCGTCGCCGCGGCCGGCGACCGGGGTGCCGATCGGAATGTCCGTACCCGCGCCCAGCCTGGTCAGGAGGGCGGCCAGTGCCGCCTGGAGCACCATGAAGACACTGGTGTTGGTCCGGGCGGCGAGCGCGGCGAGTTCCCGGTGGAGCTCGCCCGGCAGCCGCAGGGGGACGGTGTCCACGCCGTGGGTCGGCCGGGCGGGGCGCCCGCGGTCGCTCGGCAGCGCCAGCTCGTGCGGGAGTCCTTCGAGCTCGCGACGCCAGAAGTCGGTCTGGCGTGCCGCGGTGCTCCGCGGGTCGTCGGCGTCGCCGAGGACGGCCCGCTGCCAGAGCGTGTAGTCGGCGTACTGCACGGGCAGTGCGGTCCACCGCGGGGCACGGCCCTCGGTGCGGGCGGTGTAGGCCTCGGACACGTCGCGGACGACGGGGCCGAGCGACCAGCCGTCGGCGGCGATGTGGTGGAAGAGGAGCAACAGGGCGTGCTCGGAGGGCCCCAGGCGCACGACGGTCGCGCGCAGCGGGAGTTCGGCGGTCAGGTCGAAGGCGGCGCGGGCGGCTTCGGCGAGTACGGCGGCCGCCGTCGCGCCGGTCCCCGTGCCGGGCTCGTCGCCCTCCACGAGCCGCACGTCCACGCGGGTCTCGCCGGGCGCGAGGATCCGCTGGTACGGGGCGCCGGCCAGGACCGGGTACACCGTGCGCAGCACCTCGTGGCGGTCCACGAGGTCGTCGAGGGCCGCGCTCAGGACGGTGAGGTCGAGCGCGCCGGAGATCCGGAAGACGAGGGGCACGTTGTAGGCGGGCGCCGCCTCCTGCACCTCGTTGAGGAACCACAGGCGGTTCTGTGCGTGGGACAGCGGAACGAGCTCGGGGCGGGGCCGGGCCACGAGCGCGGGCCTGTCGGCTCCGCGGGTCTCGTGGGCGGGCGCGGCGAGCTGCCGGACGGTGGGGTTGTCGAAGAAGTTGCGCAGCGTGAATTCGAGGCCCAGCTGCGTACGGATCCGATTGATGAGCCGGATGGCCAGGAGCGAATGGCCGCCCATCTCGAAGAAGTTGTCGTCCACCCCCACGGACGGCAGCCCGAGCTCTTCGGCGAAGAGCGCGCACAGCGCCTCCTCACGCGGGTTCGACGGACCGCGCGCGACGCTCTTGGCGCCGAACTCCGGGTTGGGCAGCGCCGCGCGGTCGAGCTTGCCGTGGCTGGTCAGCGGCAGGCCGTCCAGCAGCACGAAGGCGGCCGGAACCATGTACCCGGGCAGGATGCCGGCGACGTGCTCGCGCAGCCCCTCCTCGTCGGGGGCGTCGGAGCCCGCCGCCGGGACCACGTAGGCGATCAGCCGGTCGTCGCCCGCACGGTAGCGCCGTACGAGGACGGCGGCCCGGGTCACTCCGGGGTGACGGGTCAGGGCCTCCTCGATCTCGGCCAGCTCGATGCGGAAGCCGCGCAGCTTGACCTGGTCGTCGGAGCGGCCGACGAACTCCAGCTGCCCGTCCTCGCAGCGGCGGACGAGGTCTCCGGTGCGGTACATCCGGGAGCCCGCCGGGCCGAAGGGGTCGGCGACGAAGCGCTCGGCGGTCAGCCCGGCCCGCCCGGCGTAGCCGCGCGCCAGGCCGGCCCCGGCCACGTACAGCTCACCGGTGGTTCCCGGGGGGACGGGGAGCATCGCGCCGTCGAGGACGTACAGCCGCATGTTGTCCAGCGGCCGGCCGATGGGAACCGCGGCGCCGAGCACCTCGCCCGCGGAGATCGGGTTGCGGGTGGCGAAGACCGTGGTCTCGGTGGGGCCGTATCCGTTGACGACCGTCAGCTTCGGGTTCTCGGCCAGGGCGGCCCGCACCGCCGCCGGAGAGACCACGTCCCCGCCGGTCCACACCTCCACGACGTCGCGGAAGCATTCCGGGCTCTGCTCCACCAGCAGGTGGAACAGGCCGGCGGTGAGCCAGAGCGCGGTGATCCGCTCGTCCACGACGAGCGTGCGCAGGGTGGGCAGGTCCAGGTCCCCGGCCGGCGCCAGGACGACCTCGCCGCCCGTGAGCAGCGGGACCCAGGCTTCGAGGGTGTAGGCGTCCCAGGCGTGCGGCGAGTGCAGCAGGACGCGTGCGGTGGCGCCCGTCTCCCACCAGCCGTCGTGGGAGAGCTCGGCCACGTCGAGGTGGGTGATCGCGGCGCCCTTGGGACGGCCGGTGGAGCCGGACGTGTACATCACGCAGGCCAGCTGGTCGGGGTGGACCAGGACGCCGGGGTCGGTCGCGTCCGTGCCGGCCCACCGGTGGTGCTCGTCCACGACGAGGACGGTCGCCTCGTGCGTGAAGCGGTCGTCGCGCAGGGCGCGGTCGGTGAGCAGGACCGGGGCCGAGGTCTCCGCCATGATGACTTCCCGGCGGGCGGCCGGGTAGCTCGGGTGGACGGGTACGTACGTACCGCCGGCCTTGAGTACGGCGAGCGTGGCGACGACCAGGTCGACGGAGCGCTGCATGAGCACCGCGACGGGCGTCTCGGCACGTACCCCCATCGTCAGGAGCCGGCGTGCCAGGCGGTTGGCGCGCGCGTCCAGCTCGCGGTAGCTGAGCCGCTCCTCCCCCGAGCGCAGCGCCGGCGCGTCCGGCCGCTCGGCCACGAAATGGGCGAACCGGTCGACGATGGTGCGGGCCCGGCCCGCCGTCTCGCGCGCCGTCGCGTTGTCGGCGACCAGGACCTGCTCGCGTTCCCGCCCGTCGAGGAGGTCGAGGCGGCCGAGACGGCCGCCCGGGTCGGCCGCCATGGCGTGCAGCACGGTGAGGAAGCGGCGCCGGTGGGTCTCGACCTCTTCGGCCGTGTACATGTCCGGGTTGGCATCGAAGTCGATGCGTATGCCCCGGCCGTCCATCCGGTCGTGGACCACCACGGAGAGGTCGGGAACGGGCCCGGTGGAGAGGTTGTGCGCGACCGAGGTGCAGTCGCCGAAGCGGAGGTCGTACCCGAACCTCATCACGTTGACGATCGTGCCGAACAGCCGGCGGCCGTCGCCGACCTGCTTGAGGTCGCGCCGGAGGTCCTCGTAGCGGTAGCGCTGATGGGCCATCACCCGGCGCACTTCCCGGGACACCTCCGCGACCAGCTCGGCGACGGTGTCCTGCGGCCGCACCGTCAGCCGGAACGGCATGATGTTCGACGCCATGCCGGGGACGGCGCGCTCCGTGTCGCTCACCCGCCCGGTCACGGGCAGCCCGAGGACGACGTCGGTCGCCCCGGTCACCCGGTGCATGTACGCGGCCGTCGCCGCGATCACCAGCCGCGGCCAGCTCGCGCCGATCCCGCGCGCCGTCTCGCCCAGGGCGTCCACGGCGGCGGCGTCGAGGTGCGCGCTGCGCCTGATGAACGTAGCCGCGGTGACCGCCGGCCCCTCGGCCAGCACCGGGACCTCGGGCAGGTCGCCCACGCGCTCGAGCCAGAACTCCCGGTCCGCCGCGTGCTCGGCGGAGCCGCGGTAGTCGCGGTCCTCGTCGAGCAGCAGCCGCAGCGAGCCGAACGCCCCGTCCTCGTGGGGGGTCCCGGCGACCAGCGCGGTGTACACCTGTGCGACGCGGCGCACGATCAGGGAGAGGCCGAAGCCGTCGATCATCACGTGGTGGATGCGCTGGTACCACAGGACCCGGTCGGGCGCCGCCCTGAACAGGACCTGGGTGAAGGCGGCTTCACGTTCGAGGTCCATGGGGCGGGCGAGGTCCGCGCGCATCCACCGCTCCGCCGCGAGCTCGGGGTCGGGCTCCTCGCTGACGTCGATGTGCCGCAGCCGCCAGCCGGAGTCGGGCCGGACGGCCTGCCCCACCGCCCCGGAGCCGGTGACGACGCGCGCCCGCATCGTCTCCGCCTCCCCGATGACGGTCCGCAGCGCCGTCTCGAAGAGCTCCGTGTCGAGTTCGCCCCGGATCTCGAGGTACTCGCCCCACGTGAAGATGGGATTGTCGGGATCCAGCTGCTGGGCGAACCACATGCCGGACTGGGCAGCGGACAACGGCCAGTGGCCGTCCACGGGGGCAGACACGGTACAGCGCCTTCCGGTCGTACGTGAGATCAGCTAAGGGACAGAAGAGGTGGAGCCTGCGAAACGCGGGCGGAGTCAGCCGACGAGGTGCATCCACCGGTGGGAGTCCGGCCGTCGGCCGTACTGGATTCCCTGGAGCGCCTCGGAGAGCGCGGCGGTGACCGGGCCGACGGACCCGTCCGCGATCTGCCAGGAGGCGCCGGCGGAGCGGACCTGCCCGACGGCCCGGACGCCCGCGGCGGTGCCGGAGGCGAAGACTTCCGTGATCCGACCGCTCTGGCAGTCGTCCTGCCATTCACCGACCGAGACACGGTCCTCCAGGACCTTCAGGCCCATGTCCCCGGCCAGGACGGTCAGGGAGTCCCGGGTCACTCCGGGCAGCAGGCTTCCCGACAGCGGCGGGGTGACCAGTTCCTGCGACCGGCCCGATGTCCGGACGAAGAAGAGGTTCGTGGCGCCCAGTTCCTCCACCCAGCGCAGCTCGGCCGGGTCCAGCCACACCACCTGATCGCACCCGTTCTCCTGGGCCACCGACTGGGCGCGGAGGGCCCCCGCGTAATTGCCGGCGCATTTGACGTTGCCGGTTCCGCCGACGGCGGCGCGGGGGTGGTCCTCGTTCACCCAGACCTTCAACGGCCGCGGCTCGCGGCCGAAGAGCGCGTCGGTGACGAAGGCGATGAGGAGGAACCGGTACTCGCGGGCCGGACGCACGGCCAGGTCCGGCTCACTGGCGAACATGACCGGACGCAGGTAGAGACTGGCCGAGGAATCGGCGGGAACGGAGTCCTGGTCCTTGCGCACCAGCTCGTCGAGCGCCTTGAGGAAAACCGCGTCCGGGAGCTCCGGCATCATCATGCGGCGCGCCGACGTACGAAAACGCCGGGCGTGGTCCTCGGGGCGGAAAACGGCCATGCGGCCGTCGGATCGGCGGAATGCCTTGAGACCCTCGAAGATGACCTGACCGTAGTGGAGGCCGACCATCGCCGGACTCATGGGTATGGCTGCGTGGGGCAGCAGTTCGGGGCTTTCCCAACCACTCCCCTCGCGCCAGTTCGCCATGACCATGTGGCCCGTGAACGCCGAACCGAACGGATAGCCGACAGGAGACGGCAATGCCCCAACCCCTTACTGGAAGGATGATTGACCTTTTGGCCGAGAACGGGCCGGTGAGTGGGGTACCGCATTACCGGGAAAACACCCACGGAGGAAGATCATCCAGAATCTAACCTGATGCATCCAATCAGGCCAGCATGGCCGAACACTCTGTCACTAATCCTCTGCCCACATCGGGCATAGGGTGCAACTCGGACGAACAGTTTGGTGCATACGGGACATATCAACCGGATGCTCGCGCGAGGGGCGCTGGACGAATGCAATTGACAGAAGCCTCCGGACAGGCTTCTCTTTATCCCCGTCGGCAGGTCCACCACCCCTGCAACAGCCGGTCGGGTGAGGCACGTCACGGGTCGGAACGGGCCCGGTACCCGACACGCACCCACCGGATCACACGAGGATCGAATGGCTGTAATATCCGCCAATGGAATTGATCTCAGCTACACGGAATCCGGATCCGGAGATCCCGTCCTGTTGGTGATGGGAACGGGTGGCCGCGGGCACGTGTGGAACCTCCATCAGGTTCCGGCGCTGCACCGGGCCGGATACCGGACCATCACCTTCGAGAATCGCGGCATATCGCCTTCTTCGACGCCCGACCGATTCACTCTCGACGATATGGTCGGAGACACCGTCGCGCTCATCGAAAAGCTGGGTCTGGCGCCGTGCCGTATCGTCGGGGTGTCACTCGGGGCGTTCATCGCACAGGAACTCCTCGTCATCCGACCGGAATTGGTGGACCAGGCCGTTCTGATCGCCACGCGCGGTCGCACCGACGTGCTGCGGGCGGCGATGTCGGAGGCCGATCTCGCCACGTGCGACGCGGTCGGCCCGCCGTCGGCACAAGAGGCCGTCAGCCGCGTCCTGCAGAACCTCTCGCCCCGCACGCAGAACGACGACGCCCTGGTACGGGACTGGCTGGACCTCTTCGAGATGTCACCGCAGTACCACCCGGACGCACGGCCCCAATTGGCCTTGGACAGGATCCCGGACCGCCGCTCCGCGTACGCGGGGATCCGGACCCCCACCCTGGTGATGTCCTTCCGCGACGACGTCATCTGCCCACCCCACCTCGGGCGGGAGGTGGCCGACGCCATTCCCGGGAGCCAGTACGTGGAGGTGGCGGACAGCGGACATCTCGGCTACCTGGAGCGACCCGAAGCGGTCAATTCCGAGATAGTGAAGTTCTTTTCCGACCATCGGCGACGATGATCTTTCAGTTCTGCCACCTTCGGCACCGCGCGCTTAGGGGAACGAGTGAACATTTACATATCAGGACGCGGATTCTTCGCGGTGGAGGTGGCGGAGGCCCTCGTGGACGCCGGCCACCACGTGGTCGGCGTGGCCTCTCCGGCGCTCCGCGACGGCCACTCCGACGAGAGCAGCGCCCTTTCATGGGACCGGCTTCGCTCGTGGGCCTTTCCGCGGGACGTTCCCTGGACGGATTCCAAGACCCTGCGGGCCCGCCACCTGCCCGAGTCGGTGGACATCATCCTCGCCGCCCATTCCCACGCGTTCATCGGCCGCGAGACGCGCGCCCGGGCCAAGGTGGCGGCCATCGGTTACCACCCCAGCCTGCTGCCGCTGCACCGCGGCCGGGACGCCATCCGCTGGACCATCCGGGACGGCGACAAAGCGGCCGGCGGAACCGTCTACCACCTGACGGAGCGCACCGACGGCGGCCCGATCGCGGCCCAGGAACACGTCCTGGTCCCCCGCGGGTCGACGGCCCGGAGCCTGTGGCGCGAGCATCTGGCCCCGCTCGGGGTGCACTTGCTGCTGCGCGTGGTGAACGACCTCGCGCAGGGCCGTCGGGTCGAGGTGCCGCAGGACGACGAACTCGCCACGTGGGAACCCGCCATGGATTCGGCCCCGCTCTTCAAGCCCGAACTCATCGCCCTGCCCGGCAGCTCGTCCGACGAGGTCGTCAGCGACAGCTGGGCGCTGCGCACGGGGTGAGGCCGCATTCCCCGCCGGGGGGCGCGAAAACCGGACGACGCGACTGGCTGAATTCCATCGCCGGTCGGCACCTCGAAAGGCCGGCCGCACTCATCCAATAGGCTTGCACCATGGCAGAGTTGATTTACGCAATGCGCAACGTCCGTAAGGCGCACGGCGACAAGGTAATTCTTGACAACGCGACGCTTTCCTTTCTCCCGGGAGCGAAGATCGGCGTGGTCGGCCCGAACGGCGCCGGCAAGTCCACCGTCCTGAAGATCATGGCGGGCCTGGAGCAGCCCTCCAACGGCGAGGCCTACATCACCTCCGGCTTCACCGTCGGCATCCTCATGCAGGAGCCCCGGCTCGACGAGTCGAAGACGGTCCTGGAGAACGTCCAGGACGGCGCGGCCGAGACCATGAAGAAGGTCAAGCGGTACAACGAGGTCGCCGAGCTGATGGCGACGGACTACTCGGACGCCCTCCTCGACGAGATGGGCAAGCTGCAGGAGGACCTGGACCACGCCAACGCGTGGGACCTGGACGCCCAGCTGGAGCAGGCCATGGACGCGCTGGGCTGCCCGCCCGGCGACTGGCCGGTCACCCATCTCTCGGGTGGCGAGAAGCGCCGCGTGGCGCTGTGCAAGCTGCTGATCGAGGCCCCGGACCTGCTCCTCCTCGACGAGCCCACCAACCACCTGGACGCCGAGTCGGTGAACTGGCTGGAGCAGCACCTCTCCAAGTACGCGGGGTGCGTCGTCGCGGTGACCCACGACCGGTACTTCCTGAACAACGTCGCCGAGTGGATCCTCGAGCTCGACCGCGGCCGGGCGATCTCGTACGAGGGCAACTACTCCACCTACCTGGAGAAGAAGCAGGCGCGTCTGAAGGTCGAGGGCCGCAAGGACGAGAAGCGGCAGAAGCGGCTCAAGGA
>NZ_JBIAXU010000010.1:0-233498 GCF_042896985.1 Streptomyces sp. NPDC001194
TACAAGGGCTTCCGCCCGGCACGCCGAGAGCACGCACCGGACGCCGCGGGACCGCCCTCCGGGCGGACGGCGCTACTTTGCGGACACCCCCTAGGCACTGTGCAGCCAGACGCGGAGCGGGCCCAGCGGGGTGAAACCGTGGCGGTGAGCAGTGTCCAGGTCCTCCCCGGATTCGTAGCCGACGACCGGGAGGCCGGGCCAGAGTTCGGCGAGGGCCGCGAGGGCGCCCGCCCAGGCCTCGTCGTCGGGGGTGCCGTCCGCCGTGAAGACGTTGGAGAGGCCGACGACCGCGCCCGTACGGTTGGCGGCGGCCCCGGCGAGGATGCGCCCGTCCGCCGACCTCCCGGCCAGGAACGCGATCTCCGGCGCGAGCAGGCCCGGGTGGAAGAGGCCCGTGCCCTCCCCGCCGCCCCACGCCGCCTCCCAGCCGGCCAGCTCCCCGGCGTCCGCGACGCGGGTCCAGGCCAGGCCGGTGGCCGGTCCGGCCGGGGCCGGGGCGTCCGCCGGCCGGTGGATCCATTCGGCGCCGAACAGCACCTCGAAGCCCGCCGGGGCCAGGTCCAGCACGGCGAAGCTGTCCTTGACGGAGCAGCCGGGGGACCCGGTGTCCATCGCGGCCACCAGCGCCTGCGCCGAGGCCTCCCTCGTCAGGGTCACGCCGTCGGGGTAGTACGGCGGGGTGCGGCGCGCGCTGGTCCACGCGTCGGCCGCGAAGGCGCCGCCGCCGCTCACCGCCGCGCACCACTCGGCGTTGTTGCGTACGGCCGCGTGCAGCAGTTCTTCGGTGTCCTTGTCGATGATCACCCGGGGTAGCCTGCCACAGCTCATAGCCTGGGGGGATGTCATATTCCACGTACCTCCGCGAGGGGGAGCACGTCGGGCTGCGGCCCTTCCGGCTGGCCGACGGCCCCGAGTTCACCGCACGCGTGCACGAGAGCCGGCACCTCCACCACCCCTGGCTGAACCCGCCGGCGACGGCCGAGGAGTACGAGGCGTACGCGACACCGCTCATCGAGGGCGGCGGCCGGGTGGGCTTCCTGGTCTGCGAGCGCGGGACCGGGGCCATCGCGGGCTTCGTCAACATCAACAACATCGTCTACGGGGCCTTCGACTGCGGGGCGCTCGGCTACGGCGCCTTCGCGCACGCAGCCGGGCGGGGCCTGTTCCGCGAAGCGCTGGGGCTCGTCGTGGCGCAGGCCTTCGCCGCCGAGGACGAGGGCGGTCTGGGGCTGCACCGTCTGGAGGCCAACATCCAGCCGGGCAACGCGGCCTCCCTTGCGCTGGTCCGCGGAGCCGGGTTCCGGCAGGAGGGGTTCTCGCCGGACTTCCTCTTCGTCGACGGCGCCTGGCGCGACCACGAACGCTGGGCGATGACCGCCGAGATGCCCGGCGCGTAGCGCTCCGGCCAGGGCTTTACGCAATCCTGACCGGTGGTGATCCGCGGAAACCCTGTGCACCGGCCGCCCCGGCGTGTTCCATTTCCTGCATGGCCACCACCGTCCGCCGCGCCGTACTGAACCTGCCCGCAGCCCCGTTGGGCCCCGAGAACCCGCTGCCCGTCCTGTGCGCGCCCGCCGACGTGCACGCGCTCGACCAACGCTCCCGTGACGGGCTGCCGCGCGACATGGCCCGGCAGATCGGCTACGAGCCGTTGCGCTCGCTGCTGCCCGTACGGCTGCGGGACGGGTACCGACGGCACAGGCGGGAAGGCGAGTTCGAGGCGATCGTCCTCGAGAACGCGCACCTGCGGGTCACGGTGCTGCCCGGGCTCGGCGGCCGCGTCCACTCGCTCGTCCACGTGCCCACCGGGCGGGAACTCCTCTACCGCAACCCGGTGTTCCAGCCCGCCAACTTCGCCCTCAACGGCGCCTGGTTCTCGGGCGGCATCGAGTGGAACATCGGCGCCACCGGCCACACCACCCTCTCCTGCTCCCCGTTGCACGCCGCGCTCGTGCCGGCCCCCGACGGGGGCGTCATGGTCCGGCTCTGGGAGTGGGAGCGGCTGCGCGACCTCCCCTTCCAGGTGGACCTCTGGCTGCCCCAGGACTCGGAGTTCCTGTACGTCGGCGTGCGCGTCCGCAACCCGCACGAGCGGACCGCCCCCGTGTACTGGTGGTCCAACATCGCCGTCCCGGAGGATCCGGGCACGCGGGTGCTCGCCCCCGCCGACGAGGCCTGGCACTTCGGGTACGAGCGCGCGCTGCGGCGGATCCCCGTACCGCGGTGGGAGGACGAGGACCGCACGTACCCGCTGCGCAGCGAGTACCCGGCCGACTTCTTCTACGAGGTCCCGGACGGGGCCCGGCCGTGGATCGCCTCGCTCGACGCGCAGGGGCGCGGACTCGTCCAGACCTCCACGGCCCGGCTGCGCGGGCGCAAGCTGTTCGTGTGGGGCTCGGGAGAGGGCGGCCGGCGGTGGCAGGAGTGGCTGACCGAGCCCGGCACCGGCGGCTACGCCGAGATCCAGGCGGGTCTCGCCCGGACCCAGCTGGAGCACGTACGGCTGGAGGCCGGGGCGGAGTTCAGCTGGCTGGAGGCGTACGGACCGCTGGCCGCGGACCCGGGACCGGTGCACGGCCCCGACTGGGCATCGGCCCGCTCCGCCGCCGAGGCGGCCCTGGCGGCCGCACTGCCCCGGGAGCGGGTCGAGGAGGCGTACGAGGCGTGGCTCGGGGCCGCCGACACCGAACCCGGGGAGCGGCTGGCGGCGGGCTCGGGCTGGGGCGCGCTGGAGGTGCTGTGCGGCGGGTACGAGCTGCCCGGCACCCCGTTCGAGGAGGCGGGGCTCGGCGAGGCCCAGGCGCCCTGGCTGGAGCTGTGGCGCACCGGTGTCTTCCCCGCCCCGCGGCGGGTGGCGCCGCCGGGGCCCAGCCTGGTCGCCCCGCACTGGCGGGACATGCTGGAGACGGCCCCGGCGGATCCGCTGACCGAGTACCACCTGGGCGTGGCCCAGTGGCACGCGGGCGATGTGGCGCAGGCGGTGCGCAGCTGGGAGCGCGGGCTGGCGCTGGCGCCCTCGCGGTGGCCGCTGCTGCGCTGCCTGGCGGTGGCGGACGCGCTGGCCGGCGATCCGGCGCGGGCGGCGCAGCGGTACGCCGAGGCCTTCGAGGACCTGGCCGAGGAGAGCCGGGGCGGCGAGCCCTGGACGGCCGCGGAGTCCGCGCTGGGGCGGGAGGCGATGACGACGCTGCTGGCGGCCGGCCGGCTGCCGGCGGCGCGGGCGGTGTGGGACCGGCTGCGGCCGGCGCTGCGCGAGGAGGGCCGGTTCCGTCTGCTGGCCGCGCGGCTGCTGGCGGCGGAGGGCCACGTGGGCGCGGCCCGCCGGGTGTTCGAGGACGGCTTCGAGCTGGCGGACCTGCGCGAGGGCGAGGAGATCCTGTCGGAGGTCTGGTCCCGCATAACGCACCGGCCGCTCCCCGCGACGTACGACTTCCGCATGCGCCCGCCGACGTAGGCCCACGGCCCCCGGGGACCGTGGGCGGGGGCGTCGTTCGTCAGCGCGGCTCGATGGCGTTCAGGATCGCCGATGCGACGTGGTCGGCGGCGTTGCGGTGGCCCTTGGCGTTGGGGTGGACGAGGGCCGGCCGGTTGTCGTGGTCGAAGACGCCCTCGACCCACTTGCCGGCGTCACAGACGCTGTGGTTCCGGGTGGAGTCGTAGAGGTCGACGAAGTCGGCGGACCCGTGTGCGCCGGCCGACTTCTCGATGGTCTTGTTGAGGGGTTCGAGGACGTCCCGGCGCAGCCAGTCCAGATCGCCCCGGGTGATCGAGAGGAACTGGTGCAGGTCGTTGTAGTCGCACTTGGAGGTGTCCGCGGGAACGATCGTGGGGTAGCCGACGGCCAGGATCCTGGCGTGCGGGGCCTTCTCGTGGAGCTTGGCGAGCATCTCGCCGTACTCCTTGCCCACCTTGGTCAGCCGGCCGGGGATGCTCGCGGCCAGTTCTTCCCGGCACGGCGTGCCCACGCCGCCGCTGCCTCCTCCCAGCTCCAGGCACTTGAGGAGGATGTCGGCGAAGCCGAGGCTGTTGCCGCCCACGCCGACGGTGATCACGTCGGTGCCGGGCCGCACCGCCTCGGACTGCGGAGGAACCGCCGGGAAGGGGTAGTCGGGGTCCTCGGAGAGGGGCGGCAGGTGCCGCCCGATCGGCTCCTGGGCCCTGAAGGTGACGTCCTGGATGGTGGCGGCGCCGCAGCTGACGTTGGTCAGCTCGATCAGCGGGCCCAAGTCGCGGTCGATGACCTGCGGGTACGACTGGTCGGTGCGCTCGCAGCCGTCGCGGGGGTACTCGAAGACGTCACCGGCGGCCGGGATGACCCCGGCGGTGTACGAGTCACCGAGGGCGACCCAGTCGTAGGAGGCCGCGGCCGCGGGCTGCGCCCCGGCGAGTTGTACGGGGACCAGGGCCCCCGCGGTGAGAGCGGTGGCCGAACCGAGCAGGGCCAGACGAATACGGAAGCTCGCCACGAATCCTCCAGAGATAGGGCGTTGGCAGCGCTACGACGATACGGAATCCGTCACTCCATGCACTAGATCGAATACGGACAGTCACGCGCGAGGGAATCCGCGGGCCCTGCGTCGCGCCGGGCGCACGTTCTGACCGGAGATGTCCGTTTAACCGACCAAGATCTTCCGCCGGTGACGGATTCCGCGCGGCGTGGGGACCGTGGGGCGGGTGCGCTCAGCGCCCTCGCGGACCCCGCTCCACCCCCCGCTCGCGCGGCTGTCCGGTTCCCGACCCGGCGTCCCTCGCACGATCATGGGAACGTTTGTTCTATTCTCGGGGCCGAGACACCGAGGGAGGCGCTCATGCGCTGGGACAATCTGACGGACGGGCCCCGGGGTCCCGGGCAGGCGGGGGCGCTCTTCGGGGCCGCCTCCGTCGTCACGCGGACCTTCGACACCCCGGAGTTCCGCGGGATGACCTTCCACGAGGTCCGCGCCCGCTCGGTCCTCAACCGGGTACCCGGCGCCTCGCGCATGCCGTTCGAATGGACGGTCAACCCGTACCGCGGGTGCAGCCACGCCTGCGTGTACTGCTTCGCCCGCAAGACGCACGGCTACCTCGACCTCGACACCGGCGTCGGTTTCGACTCGCAGATCGTCGTCAAGACCAACGCCCCCGAGCTGCTGCGCCGCGAACTCGCCTCGAGCCGGTGGGCCGGCGCGCACATCGCCATGGGCACCAACGTCGACTGCTACCAGCGCGCCGAGGGCCGCTACCGGCTGATGCCCGGGATCATCGAGGCCCTGCTCGAGCGGGCCAACCCCTTCTCCATCCTGACCAAGGGGACGCTGATCCTGCGCGACCTCCCGCTCCTGCGGCGGGCCGCCGCCGTCGCCGACGTCGGCATCTGCGTCTCCGTCGGCTTCACCGACGCCGAGCTGTGGCGCACCGTCGAGCCCGGCACCCCCTCCCCCACCGCCCGGCTGGCCGCCGTACGGGCCCTCACCGACGCCGGCATCGAGTGCGGGGTGCTGATGGCCCCGGTCATCCCCTTCCTCGGGGACTCCCCCGAGCAGCTGCGCGCCACCGTCCGGGCCGTCGCCGAGTCCGGGGCGACCTCCGTGACACCCCTGGTACTCCATCTGCGGCCGGGCGCCCGCGAGTGGTTCACGGCATGGCTGGCCGACCGCCACCCCCACCTCGTCGAACGGTACGAGCGGATGTACGCGGGCGGCTCGTACGCACCCACCTGGTACCAGCGCCAGATCACCCGGCAAGTCCACGAGCTCGCCGCCGAATTCGGCATCGGGCCCTCCCGGCGGGGCGCGGCCCGCAGGATCCCCGTCCCCGAACGCCCGGCCGGTCCGGCGCCCGCCGAGCCGGTGCAGCTCAGCCTCCTGTGACCTCGTACGGCCCCTGAAGGCTCATCACATCGGGCCAATCAGCGGCCCAATCCCGCCTTCCGGGCGCGGTTTCCGGGACGATTCCGCCCAGAACCCTCGGCTGGGAGGCCCCATGCTCCACCCCGCGTACCCTGCGACCCCCGCGAAGAAGCGCGGCCCGCTGACGAAGCGCGCCGCCGTCCTGCTGTCGGTCGCCACCGCGACCGTGGCCGCCGTCGTCACGAGCCCGGCGGGTGCCGCGCCGGCGGCCGCGGCGCCGGCCGCCGCCCCCGCCGCGCTGCGCTGGACCGGCTGTGCGACCCCGCGCTATCCGACGCTGCAGTGCGCCTCCCTCAAGGTCCCGCTCGACCACGACCACCCGGCCGGCCGGCAGATCTCGCTGGCCCTGACCCGGGTCCCGCACACCGCCAAGACCTCGCAGGGCCCGCTGCTCGTCAACCCCGGCGGGCCCGGCGGCAGCGGCCGGAGCCTGGCCGGGTTCATCGCCTCCGCGCTGCCCAAGGACGTGGCCGCCCAGTACGACGTCATCGGCTTCGACCCCCGGGGCGTGGGCAAGAGCGAGCCCGCCCTGGACTGCGGGCCCGGCCACTTCACCCCCGTGCGCCCGGACTCCGTACCGCTCGACGCACAGACCGAGCGGGCCAACCTGGACCGGGTGAAGTCCTTCGCCGAGTCCTGCCAGACCCGGCACGCGGACGTGCTCCCGTACATCGGCACCGTCTCGGCCGCCCGCGACATCGAGGTGCTGCGCGGGGCCCTCGGCGCGGCGAAGGTCAGCTACTTCGGCTACTCGTACGGGACCTACCTGGGCGCGGTGTACGCCAAGCTCCACCCGGACCGGGTGCACCGCCTCGTCCTGGACTCCGTGGTCGACCCGGGCGGGGTCTGGTACGAGGACAACCTGGCCCAGGACCGGGCGTTCGACGCCCGCCACAAGTCCTTCCTGGCCTGGGTGGCCCGGTACGACGAGAAGTACGGGCTGGGCAGCGACCCGGCGGGGGTCGAGGAGCGCTGGTACGCGATGCGCGACGCCCTGCGCGGGAGTCCGGCGGGCGGCAAGGTGGGCCCGGCGGAGCTGGAGGACACGTACATGCCGGGCGGCTACTACAACGGCTACTGGCCGGTCCTCGCCGAGGCCTTCTCCGCGTACGAGGTGGCGAAGGACCCCAAGCCCCTGGTGGCGGCGTACGAGCGGTTCGGGGCGGTGGAGCCCTCCGCGGGCAACAGCTACAGCGTGTACACGGCGGTGCAGTGCCGGGACTCGGCCTGGCCGAAGGACTGGAACCAGTGGCGTGCCGACATGTGGCGCACCCACGCGAAGGCCCCGTTCATGACCTGGAACAACGCCTGGTACAACGCGCCGTGCGCGTTCTGGCGGACGGAGCCGCTGGCGGCGCCGGACGTGACCAACGCCGACCTCCCGCCGGCCCTGCTGCTCCAGGCGACGGAGGACGCGGCGACCCCGTTCGAGGGGGCGCTGAGCATGAAGGGGAAGCTGAAGGGCTCGGCGCTGGTGGTGGAGCAGGGCGGCGGCAACCACGGGGTGGCGCTCAGCGGCAACAAGTGCCTGGACGAGAAGGTGGCGGCGTACCTGCGCAGCGGCCAGGCCTCGGACGCGAACTGCCCCGCCCAGCCCGCCCCGAAGCCCACCACGTCCACGCGCGCGGTCCCCCCGACCGCCGGCGGCACGGCCCTTCACGGCCTCCTGGGCTTCCGCGGGTAAGCATCGGATCGCGGCCGTACGGGCAGGTTTGCCATGTTTCGCCCGAACCGCTCCCGACGCCTCGGTGAACGGGCGCGGGACGGGCGGACATCGGCTAGGGTCCCTGCGGTGAAGAAGCTGATACCCCCCTTCCCCCGACGCAAGGCCACCGCGGCCCCGGGCTCCGCCGCCGGCGCCCGGCTCGGCTGGCTGGACGCCCTGCGCGGCATCGCCGCCCTGGTCGTGGTCCTGCACCACTTCGACGTGCTGCGGATGCTGCCCTTCGGCGGGATGGTCTGGCGCAACTTCGACCTCGGGGTCTTCGGGGTCATGCTCTTCTTCATCGTGAGCGGCTACATCATCCCGGCCTCGCTGGAGCGCAGGGGCGACGTCCGGGCCTTCTGGATCGGCCGGCTCTTTCGGATCTACCCCGCCGTCATCGTCGCGTTCGCCGCCGCGATCATGATGCTGCCGGCCGGAGACGGCTCGGTCGCGCTGCTGCGCACCGGCGACGACCTGGCCTCGCTGGTCGCGAACGGCCTGATGCTGCAGGACATGCTGGGCGTCATCAACGGCATGAACGTCACCTGGACGCTCTGCTACGAGATGGTCTTCTACTTCTTCGTCACCGCCCTGTTCACCCGGGGCCTGCACCGGCACAGCGCCCCGATCGCGGTGGCCTTCGCCGGCGCCGCGCTGGCGATCGGCACCGCCCTCGCCCCCCAGCTGCTGATCACGGAACTGGGCTCGGTCCGGCTGCTCCTGCTGATCGTCACACCGATCGTGCTCCTGGGCTTCTGGGGCGTGCTCAGCGGCAACCGGAAGGCGACCGCGGCGGGCGCCCTGCTGCTCGGCGGACTCGGCCTGGTCCTCGTCACGCTCAACAGCCGGGCCGTCGCGTTCGAGACCTTGATGATCTTCGCGACGATGTTCGGCGGCACCGTCGTCCACCGGGCGCAGCACGGCACGATCCGCCGGGTTCCGGCGCTGCTCGCCTGCGGGTCCGTGGTCGCGGCGGGCGTGCTCGTCGGATGGCTGTACAACCGCAACGGCGTCCAGGAGAGCACCTGGACCTCCGGCTGGAAGGCCTGGTCGCTCTCGTACCTCGCGGCCTGGATCCTGTTCGGCCTCTTCTTCCTGCTGCGGGGACGGCGCTTCCCGAAGCCGCTGACCTGGCTCGGCGCGATCAGCTTCTCGATGTACCTGCTGCACTTCCCGCTGCTGCGCACCGTCGGACCGCCGCTGGGCGTCCCGCCGATGCCCGAGTCCACGCTCGGGAAGGTCGCCTGGACGGCGATCTTCCTCACCGTGCTGATGGCCGCGAGCCATCTGATGTACCGCCTGGTCGAGCTGCCTGCGCAGCGCCTGGGCAAGCGGGTCCAGCGGGCGGCGGACCGTCGCCGCCCGGCCGTCGCCGGTGCCGCAGCCGCCGCGCCCGACGCGATCCTGCACCGGCAGGCCGAGGGCGGCGAGGGCGGCGGGAGCGGGGCCGCCCGGGCACAGGGCGAGAAGGCTTCGGTCTCCGGCTGAGGGACGGACGCACCGCGAAGGCCCCGGCCTCCGTGAGGCGTTCCGGGAGGTACGGGGCGCCCGCCCCGTGCGGCGGAGTCAGCGCGGTTTGCGCAGGGTGCGCAGGGCCGCCGTGGCCGCCACCGCGAGGCGGGGGTGGGACTGGGCCCGGGTGAGGACCTCCCGGGCGCGCGGGTCGGCGAGGGCGCCGAGCCCCTCCACGCAGGCCAGGGCCACCCGCCAGTACGGCTCGTGCGGGGAGAGCAGCCGGGACAGCGTGGCCATGAGGACCGGCGCCGATTCGGGGGCGCGCAGGATCGCGAGGAGCCGTACGGGCTGCAGGGCGTAGGCCGTGCGCAGGGTGTTGGTGGCCAGGGCCGCCGCCGCCCGGGCGGTGCGCGGGTCGCCCAGGGCGGCGAGCGCCTCGGCGGCCGCCGCGCAGCGCGGCGGGTCGCGGTGGTTGAGCAGCAGCACGAGGGGCTCGAAGGCGCGCCGGTCCCCGGCCAGGCCGAGGCGGTACGCGGCCAGCTCGCGGGCCCACAGGGGCAGGCCGGCGGAGGTCAGGGAGGCGGCCAGCGCGTCGGGGTCCGCCGCGAGCAGCTCCCCGTACCGCGGGGACTCGCCGGATTCCGTTCGCAGGCGCTCCAGCACGTCGTTCACCCGGCCACCCTAGGGCGGCGAGGCCGCCGCCACGCCGGGTTTCCCGCAGATGACTGATCGATGATCGATGATCGGTACATTTGGGCGGTACAGGTCACATCTCCGCGCTCTGGCGCGGCAGTTACCGGCGGGTTACGCTCCCTTCAACGTACGAGGCCGGCCTGGTGACGCAGCCGCCCCGTATCAGTCGGTCCGGTAGCTCCCACGACTCCCGTGCACCAGCTACCCCTGCTGCCCTTCGTGTACGGCGCGGCCCCGGGACAGGGTCCGCCGTTCTCCGCCCCGCGTTTCCCCGCGGGCCGGATCCGCCGCGCGTCGTGCGCCGTGCGGCCCCCTCAGTCGTCACCCTCTTCCACTGGAGTCCCGCGATGGACCTTCCGTCCACGTCCAGTCAGTCCACCGGCCAGTCCGCCTTCCAGACCATCGCCGTCGTCGGCCTCGGCACCATGGGCACCGGCATCGCCGAGGTCCTCGCCCAGGCCGGCCGCGAGGTCATCGGCATCGACATCAGCGAGGCCGCCACCCGCCGGGCCACGGCCGCCCTCGCGGCCGCCACGGCCCGTTCGGTGGCCCGCGAGCGCCTCACCGAGCAGGAGCGCGAAGGCGTGCTCGCCCGCTTCCGCACCTTCACCGAGCTGTCCGCCGCCGCCGACGCCGACCTGGTCATCGAGGTCGTCCCGGAGGACTACGCGCTCAAGCAGCGGCTCTTCCGCGAGCTCGACGCGATCGTCCGCCCCGACACGATCCTGGCCACCGGCACCAACGCCCTGTCGGTGACCCGGCTCGCCGCCGAGTCGCAGCGCCCCGAGCGCGTCCTGGGCCTCCACTTCTTCAACCCGGCCCCGGCGATGAAGCTGGTCGAGGTGGTCTCCAGCGTCCTGACCGCCCCGCCGGCCGTCGAGGCGGTCACCCTGCTGGCCCGCGAGCTCGGCAAGGAGCCCGTCTCCGTCGGCGACCGCCCCGGCTTCGTCGCGGACGGCCTGCTCTTCGGGTACCTCAACCAGGCCGCCGCGATGTACGAGTCGAAGTACGCCTCCCGCGAGGACATCGACGCGGCGATGCGGCTCGGCTGCGGTCTGCCCATGGGTCCGCTCGCACTGCTCGACCTGATCGGCGTGGACACCGCCCGGACCGTCCTGGAGGCCATGTACGCCTCCTCCGGCGACCGGCTGCACGCCCCGGCCCCGATCCTGGGCCACCTCGCCGAGGCGGGTCTGACCGGGCAGAAGGCCGGGCGCGGCTTCTACACGTACGGGGAGCCGGGCGGCTCCACGGTCGTCCGCGACGCCCAGACCCCGCTGGAGGGGGCCCGGCTCGGCGAGGGCCGGCCGGTCGCGAAGGTCGGCGTGGCCGGCTCCGGCACCATGGCGAGCGGCATCGCGCAGGTCTTCGCGCAGGCCGGCTTCGCGGTGGTGCTCGCCGCCCGCAGCCAGGAGAAGGCGTCCGCCGCGAAGGCCGCGATCGGAAAGTCCTTGGACCGTGCGGTGTCCAAGGGCCGGCTGACCGAGGAGAACGCGGCGCGGACGCTGGAGCGGATCACGCCGGCCGGCTCCCTGGACGCCTTCGCCGACGTGGACCTGGCCGTGGAGGCGGTCGCCGAGGACCTGGCGGTCAAGCAGGAGCTGTTCGCGGCCCTCGACAAGGTCTGCCGGCCCGGCGCGGTGCTGGCCACCACGACCTCCTCCCTGCCGGTGATCGCGATCGCCCGCGCGACCTCGCGTCCGCAGGACGTGATCGGCATGCACTTCTTCAACCCGGCTCCGGCGATGAAGCTGGTCGAGGTGGTCCGGACCGTCCTGACCTCCGACGACGTGCACGCCACGGTCCGCGAGATCTGCCTGAAGGTGCGCAAGCACCCCGTGGACTGCGGGGACCGGGCCGGGTTCATCGTCAACGCGCTGCTGTTCCCGTACTTGAACAACGCCGTGAAGATGGTCGAGCAGCACTATGCGAGCCTCGACGACATCGACGCGGCGATGAAGCTGGGCGGCGGCTACCCGATGGGGCCCTTCGAGCTCCTGGACGTCGTCGGTCTCGACGTCTCGCTGGCGATCGAGAAGGTGCTCCACAAGGAGTTCCGCGATCCCGGTCTGGCCCCGTCCCCGCTGCTGGAGCACCTGGTGGCGGCGGGTTGCCTGGGCCGCAAGACCGGCCGCGGATTCCGTGAGTACGCCCGCCGGTAATCAGCGCCCCGGCCAGGTGCCCCCAGAGCCGGATGCGTGGGGAGGGCTGCTCGGGTCTGCCGCACCCTCACGGCAGGCCGTACCTTCCGAGCCCAGTGCGGGCCCTCCCCCGCATCCACCCCCGCCCCACCCCCCTCAGGCGCGCTCCCCCGCGCGAATGAAGTACTTTCGCTCTATGTCCCAGCCCGCCAAGACCTCGCCCCGCGCCGCCACGGCCTCCGACAGCACCGAGAGCCCGGCGGGCACCAAGGCGGCCGCCCAGCGGCTCAAAATGCGCCGCGAGCTCGCCGCCGCCGCCATGGAGCTGTTCGCGACCAAGGGGTACGAGGCGACGACGGTCGACGAGATCGCCGCGACGGCGGGGGTGGCGCGCCGGACCTTCTTCCGGCACTTCCGGTCCAAGGAAGAGGCGATCTTCCCGGACCACGACGACACCCTGACCAGGGCCGAGGCGGTGCTGGACGTGGCCCCGGCGCACGAGCACCCGCTCGACACGGTGTGCCGCGGGATCAAGGAAGTCATGAAGATGTACGCCGCCTCGCCGGCGGTGTCGGTGGAGCGCTACCGGCTCACCCGCGAGGTGCCGGCGCTGCGGGAGCGGGAGATCGCCTCGGTGGCCCGGTACGAGCGGCTCTTCACCCGCTACCTGCTGGCCCACTTCGACGAGACCGACCACCACGACGGCAACGACGACCCGCTGCTGGCCGAGGTGGCCGCCTCGGCGGTCGTGACGGCCCACAACCACGTGCTGCGGCGCTGGCTGCGGGCGGGCGGCCAGGGGGACGTGGAGGCTCAGCTGGACCACGCCTTCTCGATCGTGCGGAAGACCTTCGGCACGGGGATCGGCGCGGGCCGCACCCTGAGCACCACGCCGGCAGCGGCGGCGGCCCCGGCCGCGCCGGCGCAGGTCCGTACGCAGGGCGAGGTGCTGGTGGCGGTGGCCCGTACGGACGCCCCGCTCGACGAGGTCATGCGGACCATCGAGGAAGCTCTCAGAAACAAGCAGTAGTCGCACACATCACAGTGGCCGCTCCCGTTCCGGGGGCGGCCGCTTTTGTTTGTCCGACTTGCCCCTACTCGCGGGTAACCCTGATCGATCATCGCTCATCTGCGCAGGTCAATAGGCAAATGAGAGAAAGTTTTGGCACGCGGTGCCTTGCTAGGTGACACGGGGTGCCATACGTTGAATCTCGTCCGGATGTCCCCGCGGTCCACGCCCACTCGGCACGAACCGCGCCCCGGATGCCTGCGTCACCAGGCCCCGCGCGCACGCCTCACCACGGGCACCGCGCCAGCACCACAGCTCCGCCGGACCGACGGCACCCGCAGTACCTCAGCACCACCCACACCACACCCGTTCCACGCACCCGCGTATCCCTCAGCGCACCCTCAGCGCTCGCCGGAGGCACACCGTGAAGGACATCCTGGACGCGATCCAGTCGCAGGCCGCAACGGCCGCCGACTTCGCGGCCCTGCCGCTCCCCGACTCGTACCGCGCGATCACCGTGCACAAGGACGAGGCGGAGATGTTCGCGGGGCTCACCACCCGTGAGAAGGACCCGCGCAAGTCCCTGCACCTCGACCAGGTCCCGGTGCCGGAGCTCGGCCCGGGCGAGGCCCTGGTGGCCGTCATGGCCTCCTCGGTCAACTACAACTCGGTCTGGACGTCGATCTTCGAGCCGGTGTCGACCTTCAGCTTCCTGGAGCGTTACGGGAAGCTCAGCGACCTGAGCAAGCGCCACGACCTCCCTTACCACGTCATCGGCTCCGACCTCGCGGGCGTCGTGCTGCGCACCGGCCCGGGCGTCAACTCCTGGAAGCCGGGCGACGAGGTCGTCGCGCACTGCCTCTCCGTCGAGCTGGAGTCCTCGGACGGCCACAACGACACGATGCTCGACCCCGAGCAGCGCATCTGGGGCTTCGAGACCAACTTCGGCGGCCTGGCGGAGATCGCCCTCGTCAAGTCCAACCAGCTGATGCCGAAGCCGGACCACCTGAGCTGGGAGGAGGCCGCCTCCCCCGGTCTGGTCAACTCCACCGCGTACCGCCAGCTGGTCTCGCGCAACGGCGCCGGCATGAAGCAGGGCGACAACGTCCTGATCTGGGGCGCCAGCGGCGGACTCGGCTCGTACGCCACGCAGTTCGCGCTGGCCGGCGGCGCCAACCCGATCTGCGTGGTCTCCAGCGCGCAGAAGGCGGACATCTGCCGCTCGATGGGCGCGACCGCGATCATCGACCGCAGCGCCGAGGGCTACAAGTTCTGGAAGGACGAGCACACCCAGGACCCCAAGGAGTGGAAGCGCTTCGGCAAGCGCATCCGCGAGCTGACCGGCGGCGAGGACATCGACATCGTCTTCGAGCACCCCGGCCGGGAGACCTTCGGCGCCTCGGTCTACGTCACCCGCAAGGGCGGCACCATCACCACCTGCGCCTCGACCTCGGGCTACATGCACGAGTACGACAACCGCTACCTGTGGATGTCGCTCAAGCGGATCATCGGCTCGCACTTCGCCAACTACCGCGAGGCGTGGGAGGCCAACCGCCTGATCGCCAAGGGCAAGATCCACCCCACGCTGTCGAAGGTCTACTCCCTGGAGGAGACCGGCCAGGCCGCGTTCGACGTCCACCGCAACCTCCACCAGGGCAAGGTCGGCGTCCTCGCGCTGGCCCCCGAGGAGGGCCTGGGCGTGCGCGACCACGAGCTGCGCGCGACGCACCTCGAGGCGATCAACCGCTTCCGCAACATCTGAACCGTCTGAATCGTCTGAGTCGGCTCAAAGGCCATAAGGATCGCCTGAGATGACAGAGCGCCAGAAAGACCGTCCGTGGCTCATGCGGACGTACGCCGGCCACTCCACGGCCGAGGCGTCCAACGAGTTGTACCGCCGCAACCTCGCCAAGGGCCAGACCGGCCTGTCGGTCGCGTTCGACCTCCCGACGCAGACCGGCTACGACCCCGACCACATCCTCGCCCGCGGCGAGGTGGGCCGGGTCGGGGTCCCGGTCTCCCATCTGGGCGACATGCGACGGCTGTTCCAGGACATCCCCCTGGAGCAGATGAACACCTCGATGACGATCAACGCCACCGCCATGTGGCTGCTGGCGCTCTACCAGGTGGCCGCCGAGGAGCAGGGCGCGGACATCGCCCAGCTCCAGGGCACCACCCAGAACGACATCGTCAAGGAGTACCTCTCGCGCGGGACGCACGTCTTCCCGCCCGGGCCCTCGCTCCGCCTGACGACGGACATGATCGCGTACACGGTCAACCACATCCCGAAGTGGAACCCGATCAACATCTGCTCGTACCACCTCCAGGAGGCCGGGGCCACCCCGGTCCAGGAGATCTCGTACGCGATGTCGACCGCGATCGCCGTGCTGGACTCGGTGCGCGACTCGGGCCAGGTCCCGGAGGATCGTTTCGGCGAAGTGGTCGCCCGCATCTCGTTCTTCGTGAACGCGGGCGTCCGCTTCATCGAGGAGATGTGCAAGATGCGCGCCTTCGGCCGCATCTGGGACCAGGTCACCCGCGAGCGCTACGGCATCGAGAACGCCAAGCAGCGCCGGTTCCGGTACGGCGTGCAGGTCAACTCCCTGGGCCTGACCGAGGCGCAGCCGGAGAACAACGTCCAGCGCATCGTGCTGGAGATGCTCGCGGTCACCCTCTCCAAGGACGCCCGCGCCCGCGCCGTGCAGCTGCCCGCCTGGAACGAGGCGCTGGGCCTGCCCCGGCCCTGGGACCAGCAGTGGTCGCTGCGCATCCAGCAGGTCCTGGCGCACGAGAGCGACCTGCTGGAGTACGAGGACATCTTCGCCGGATCCCACGTCATCGAGGCCAAAGTCGACTCCCTGGTCGTCGACTGCCTGGCCGAGATCGACCGGATCCAGGAGATGGGCGGCGCGATGGCCGCCGTCGAGTCCGGATACCTGAAGTCCCAGCTGGTCTCCTCGCACGCCGAGCGGCGCGCCCGGATCGAGGCCGGTGACGACAAGATCGTGGGCGTGAACTGCTTCGAGCAGACCGAGGAGAACCCGCTGACGGCCGACCTGGACGGCGCCATCATGACGGTCGACCCGGCCGTCGAGGCGCTGACCGTGGAGCGGATCGTCCGCTGGCGGGCCGAGCGGCAGGAGTCCTCGGACCGGCAGGGCAACGGCGACCCGTTCGTCTTCCCGACGGTGATGCAGGCCCTGGACCGGCTCAAGGAGGCCGCGGCCGGGACCGAGAACCTCATGGAGGCCACCTTGGAGTGCGCCCGCGCCGGTGTCACCACCGGTGAGTGGGCGAACGCCCTGCGCGAGGTGTTCGGCGAGTTCCGCGCCCCGACCGGGGTCTCCTCGGCCCCGGTCGCGGTCACCGCCGAGGAGGGCACGCCGATGGCCCTCGTCCGCGAGAAGGTCGCCCGTACCGCCGAGGACCTCGGCTCCGGCCGGCTGCGCCTGCTGGTCGGCAAGCCGGGCCTGGACGGACACTCCAACGGCGCCGAGCAGATCGCCGTGCGGGCGCGCGACGCCGGATTCGAGGTGGTCTACCAGGGCATCCGGCTGACACCCGAGGAGATCTCCTCGGCGGCGCTGGCCGAGGACGTGCACTGCGTGGGACTGTCCATCCTGTCCGGCTCGCACAGCGCGCTCGTGCCGGACGTGCTGGAACGCCTCCGTACGGCGGGGGCGGGTGACATCCCCGTGGTCCTCGGCGGCATCATTCCGAACGCCGATGCCATCGCCCTCAAGGCGGCCGGTGTGGCCGCCGTCTTCACACCCAAGGACTTCGGTATCACGGAGATCATCGGCCGTATCGTCGACGAGATCCGGAAAGCGAACAAGCTCGACCCTCTGGAGGTCCCCGCATGACCACGCCCACGTCTCCCGTGAACCGCCTTCGGCCGCGCCGCTCCTGCCTCGCGGTGCCGGGATCGAACCCGCGCTTCCTGGAGAAGGCCCAGGGCCTGCCGGCCGACCAGGTCTTCCTCGACCTGGAGGACGCCTGCGCCCCGCTCGCCAAGGAAGGCGCCCGCCACACGATCGTGGACGCGCTGAACAACGGCGACTGGACCGGCAAGACCCGGGTCGTGCGCGTCAACGACTGGACCACGCACTGGACGTACCGCGACGTCATCACGGTCGTGGAGGGCGCGGGCCAGAACCTCGACTGCATCATGCTGCCGAAGGTCCAGGACGCCCAGCAGGTCGTGGCGCTGGACCTGCTGCTGACGCAGATCGAGAAGACGATGGGCTTCGAGGTCGGCAAGATCGGCATCGAGGCGCAGATCGAGAACGCCAAGGGCCTGGTCAACGTCGACGAGATCGCCGCCGCCTCGCCGCGGCTGGAGACCATCATCTTCGGTCCGGCCGACTTCATGGCCTCGATCAACATGAAGTCGCTGGTCGTGGGCATGCAGCCGCCCGGCTACCCGGCGGACGCCTACCACTACATCCTGATGCGGATCCTGATGGCGGCCCGCATGCACAACCTCCAGGCGATCGACGGTCCCTTCCTGCAGATCCGCGACGTGGACGCGTACCGCGAGGTGGCGGGCCGGGCGGCGGCGCTGGGCTTCGACGGCAAGTGGGTGCTGCACCCGGGCCAGGTCGACGCGGCCAACGAGGTCTTCTCCCCCTCCCAGGAGGACTACGACCACTCCGAGCTGATCCTCGACGCGTACGACTGGTGCACCTCCGAGGCCGGCGGCAAGAAGGGCTCGGCCATGCTCGGCGACGAGATGATCGACGAGGCCAGCCGCAAGATGGCCCTGGTCATCGCGGGCAAGGGCCGTGCCGCCGGCATGCAGCGCACCACCAAGTTCGAGATCCCGGAGGCCTGATCCCGATGCAGTTCGGACGCACGTACGAGGAGTTCGAGGTCGGCGCGGTCTACAAGCACTGGCCCGGGAAGACGGTCACGGAGTACGACGACCACCTCTTCTGTCTGCTGACCATGAATCACCACCCGCTCCACATGGACAGCAATTACGCCGAGAACACCACCGACTTCGGCAAGAACGTGGTCGTGGGCAACTACATCTACTCGCTGCTGCTCGGCATGTCCGTGCCGGACGTCTCCGGGAAGGCCATCGCCAACCTGGAGATCGAGTCGCTGCGGCACGTGGCGCCGACCTTCCACGGCGACACGATCTACGGCGAGACGACCGTCCTGGACAAGACCCCGTCCAAGTCGAAGAACGACCGCGGGATCGTCTACGTGGAGACCAAGGGCTACAAGCAGGACGGCACCCTCGTCTGCGTCTTCCGGCGCAAGGTGATGGTCCCGACCGAGACGTACATCAAGGAGCGCGGCGGCGAGCAGCCCGGCCGCCCGCAGCTGAAGGAACAGGGGAAGTAGCCATGGCCCGACTCGCCCAGACCGCCGGGCTGACCGACGTCCAGCGGGAGATCCTCAAGACCGTCCGCGAGTTCGTCGACAAGGAGATCATCCCGGTCGCGACCGAGCTCGAACACCGTGACGAGTACCCGCAGCAGATCGTCGACGGCCTCAAGGAGCTCGGCCTCTTCGGCCTGATGATTCCGGAGGAGTACGGCGGGCTGGGTGAGTCGCTGCTCACCTACGCGCTGTGCGTGGAGGAGATAGCGCGGGGCTGGATGTCCGTCTCGGGCATCATCAACACCCACTTCATCGTGGCGTACATGCTCAAGCAGCACGGCACGCAGGAGCAGAAGGACCACTTCCTCCCCCGCATGGCGCTCGGCGAGGTGCGCGGCGCGTTCTCGATGTCCGAGCCGGGGCTAGGCTCCGACGTGTCGGCCATCACGTCGAAGGCGGTGAAGGACGGCGACGAGTACGTCCTGAACGGCCAGAAGATGTGGCTGACGAACGGCGGCTCCTCGACCCTGGTGGCCGTCCTGGTCCGGAGTGACGAAGGACACCCCGAGGGCACGGCCCCGCACAAGTCGATGACGACCTTCCTCGTCGAGAAGGAGCCGGGCTTCGGTGAGGTCCGTCCGGGCCTGACCATCCCGGGCAAGATCGACAAGATGGGCTACAAGGGCGTCGACACGACCGAGCTGATCATGGACGGACTGCGCATTCCGGCCAATCGGGTCCTCGGAGGCCAGACCGGCCGAGGGTTTTACCAAATGATGGACGGCGTCGAGGTCGGCCGCGTCAACGTGGCGGCGCGTGGCTGCGGCGTCGCTCAGCGTGCGTTCGAACTGGGTGTCTCTTATGCCCAGCAACGTCACACTTTCGGCAAGGCGATCGCCGAGCACCAGGCCATCCAGTTCAAGCTGGCCGAGATGGCTACCAAGGTCGAGGCCGCCCATGCGATGATGGTCAATGCAGCACGCAAAAAGGACTCCGGGGAACGAAACGACCTGGAGGCAGGGATGGCGAAGTACCTCGCCTCCGAATACTGCAAGGAGGTAGTCGAGGACGCCTTCCGCATCCATGGCGGCTACGGGTTCTCGAAGGAGTACGAGATCGAGCGCCTCTACCGGGAGGCACCGATGCTGCTCATCGGTGAAGGTACGGCCGAGATCCAGAAAATGATCATCGGTCGGCGCCTGCTCGAGGAGTACCGACTGCAGGGCTGAAAGTCCCTTTTGCGGCGGATCCTCCATGGGTTCGTCGCAAAAGAATCACTGGCAGTCACTGGCTGGCGGCCATCGACTCGGCTTCTGGCTTGCCCAGTTGTTGCGTGCAACCGATAGCATTCCAGTAAAGCCGCCGTCCCGTCCCCCTGTTTGCGGCGCGGCAATCACCCGCTACGAAGGTCATCCATGCCCCACAGCCAAACCTCTGCACCTCGCGTCGGCATCCTCGGTGGACGTCTCGCACGCGGAGCATCGCCGTGGCTTCTGCCGACCGTCGCCACCGCTGCGCTCAGCCTCACCCGGGCCCGCAAGTCCGGCCGCTGGGCCGCGGTGGCCGTGCCCACCACCGCTCTCGCGGCGGGCATGCTGTGGTTCTTCCGCGACCCCGAGCGTGAGATCACGCAGGGCCGGGTCATCTCGCCCGCCGACGGTGTGGTGCAGAGCATCATGCCGTGGAAGGACGGGCGGACCCGGGTCGCGATCTTCATGAGCCCGCTGAACGTCCACGTCAACCGCGCGCCCCTCGCGGGCACGGTGACGTCCGTGGAGCACATCCCGGGCGGGTTCGTCCCGGCGTTCAACAAGGAGAGCGAGAACAACGAGCGCGTTGTCTGGCACTTCGACACCGAACTCGGCGACATCGAGATGGTGCAGATCGCCGGCGCCGTCGCACGCCGCATCGTCCCGTACCTGCCGGCCGGCACCAAGGTGGAGCAGGGCGAACGCATCGGTCTGATCCGTTTCGGCTCCCGCGTCGACATCTACCTCCCCGAGGGTGTCGAGGTCGCGGTCGAGGTCGGACAGGCCACCACCGCGGGGGTGACCCGAATTGACCGTGACTGACCCTGAGACTCCCACCACACCGTCGGGCGGCTGGGTGCCCGAGGCCGCGGAGGAGGAATCCGCCGAAGACGACATGCCGCTCTCGCTGCGGCTGTCGATAGCGGACACCCTCACCCTCGGCAACGCGACGTGCGGATTCATGGCGGTGTACTTCACCACCACCGGGATCCTCATCCCGCACCTCACCGGCAGCGGCGAGTCGGGCATGGCCCGCAACAGCGCCGCGACGGCGGTGATACTGATGCTGCTCGCCGCGGTCTTCGACCTCTTCGACGGCATCGTGGCCCGCAAGCTGCGCAGCTCGCCGATGGGTGCCGAGCTGGACAACCTGTCCGACCTGATCAGCTTCGGCCTGGCTCCCGCGTACTTCGTGCTCGTCTACGGCATGGTCGCCGACGACGCGGTGCAGAAGATGTCCGCGCTGGCCGCGATCGTGGTGCTGCTGGCCGTGGTGCTCAGACTCGCGAGATTCAGCTGCGTGACCATGAAGGACGGCATGTTCCAGGGCATGCCGAGCCCCTTCGGCGCGCTGACGGTCGTCTCGATCGTCCTGCTGGAGCTGCCGTTCGTCCCGACGCTCCTGGCGATCATCGGGGTGGCCTGGCTGATGGTGAGCCGGGTCGAGTACCCGAAGCCGCGGGGCGTCCTCGCGGTGGCGATGCTGAGCTGGATCATCGGGGCCATGGGCCTCCTGGCGGCCTGGGCGTTCGACGCTCCGGGCGGTCAGCTGCTGCTCCAGGCGGGCTGCGCCCTGCAGATCGCTCTGGCGGCGACCATCCCGCTGTTCGCGACGACCCGTCGCGCGAACACCTTCCGCCACAACCGCCGCGAGGCGCGAGCGGCGTCGCAGCTCCCGTAGCCGCACGCAGTCCCCGAAGGGCCCCCGAGGTGTCACACCCCGGGGGCCCTTCGCATGCCCCGGCACCGCGAGGGGGCGGGACCGGTGGCGGGCAGCTCCCTCGAAGCGGGCCGGCCGGGGTCGGGGGCGGGGTGGGGCACTGTCCGGGGTGTAAAACGTGATTTGTGGCCCCACACGCGGAGTACGTGACGCTCCCGCTCGGGGGCCATAAATCATGCCTACCCCGGACAGTGCCCCACCCCGCCCCCGGCCCCGGCCACCCCCGCTCGGCCCCCGCACCACCCCCGGCGGGCTACGCTTGATGTCGGAAAATCGCCAGCCCGGCGCGGGCCGGCCCGGGATGCTGGAGCCATGTACACCGACACCGACCGCTGTGTGAGGGCCGTGCAGTCGAAGGACGCCCGCTTCGACGGATGGTTCTTCACCGCCGTGCGGACCACCGGGATCTACTGCCGGCCCAGCTGCCCCGCGGTACCGCCCAAGGTCGAGAACATGACCTTCCTGCCCAGCGCCGCCGCCTGCCAGCAGGCCGGCTTCCGGGCCTGCAAGCGGTGCCGGCCCGACACCTCCCCCGGCTCCCCCGAGTGGAACGCCCGCGCCGACGCCGTCGCCCGGGCCATGCGGCTCATCCAGGACGGGGTCGTGGACCGCGAGGGGGTGCCGGGGCTGGCGGTGCGGCTGGGCTACTCCACCCGCCAGGTGGAGCGGCAGCTGAACGCCGAGCTCGGCGCCGGACCCCTCGCCCTCGCCCGGGCCCAGCGCGCCCAGACCGCCCGGCTGCTGATCGAGACCTCCGAGCTGCCGATGGGCGACATCGCCTTCGCCGCCGGGTTCTCCTCGATCCGGACCTTCAACGAGACGGTCCGCGAGGTCTTCGCCCTCGCCCCCGGCGAGCTGCGCCTGCGGGCCGGGAAAGCGAGCCGGCACGTGCCGAGGGTGCCCGGGACCATCAGCCTGCGCCTGCCGTACCGGGCCCCGCTCAACCCCGACAACCTCTTCGGCCACCTCGCCGCGACGGGCGTCCCCGGCGTCGAGGAGTGGCGGGCCGGCGCCTACCGCCGGACGCTGCGGCTCCCGTACGGCACCGGGGTCGTCGCGCTCAGTCCGCAGCCCGACCACATCGGCTGCCAGCTGGCCCTGACCGACCTGCGCGACCTCACGATCGCCATCAGCCGCTGCCGCTGGATGCTCGATCTGGACGCCGATCCCGAGGCCGTCGACGAGCAGCTGCGGGCCGATCCGCTGCTGGCCCCGCTCGTGGACAAGGCACCGGGGCGCCGGGTGCCGCGTACAGTCGACGCGGCGGAGTTCGCCGTACGGGCCGTGCTCGGCCAGCAGGTGTCCACCGCCGCCGCCCGCACCCACGCCGCCCGGCTGGTCGCCGCGTACGGGGAGCCGGTGGCCGATCCCGATCCCGAGGGCGGGCTGACCCACCTGTTCCCGTCGCCGCAGGCGCTCGCGGCCCTGGACCCGGAGTCCCTGGCCCTCCCGGCGAGCCGGCGCACCACCTTGACCACCCTCGTCGGCGCGCTGGCCGACGGCTCCCTCCCGCTGGGCATCGACAGCGACTGGGAGACGGCCCGCGCGCGGCTGAACGCGCTGCCCGGCTTCGGCCCGTGGACCACCGAGGTGATCGCGATGCGGGCGCTGGGCGACCCGGACGCCTTCCTGCCGTCCGACCTCGGGGTCCGGCGGGCCGCGAAGGAGCTCGGGCTGCCGTCCACGCCCGCGGCGCTCACCGCCCGGGCGGCCGGCTGGCGGCCCTGGCGGGCGTACGCCGTGCAGTACCTGTGGGCCACCGATGCCCACCCCATCAACCACCTGCCCGTCTGAGGAGTGCGTACCGTCATGAGCACCATGAGCACCATGAGCACCAAGCAGCACAGCGTCGTCGACAGCCCGTACGGCCCGCTCACCCTCGTCGCCACCGACGGCGTCCTCAGCGGCCTGTACATGGTCGGGCAGCGGCACCGCCCCGCCGAGGAGTCCTTCGGGGAGCGGGTCGCCGCGACCGAGGAGCCGTTCGCCGAGGTCGCGCGGCAGCTGTCCGCGTACTTCGCCGGGGAGCTCACCGAGTTCGACGTGCCCGTCCGGCTGGAGGGCACCGCGTTCCAGCGCAGCGTGTGGGACCAGCTGGTGCGGATCCCCTACGGCGAGACCTGGTCGTACGGGGAGCTCGCGGCCAGGCTGGGCAAGCCGAACGCCTCGCGGGCGGTGGGCCTGGCCAACGGGAAGAACCCGGTCGGCATCATCGTCCCGTGCCACCGGGTGATCGGCGCCTCGGGGAGCATGACCGGCTACGGCGGCGGCGTCGAGCGCAAGGTGCGGCTGCTGGCCTTCGAGTCCGGCACGACGGGGTCGTGACTCAGACCAGCGCGAGGGGGACGAGCAGGGCGAACGCGGCCCCCGCCTCCACCGCGTAGGCGTACAGGGAGGGGTGCTGGACGGGGGCGGCGAGCAGGACCACGCTCTGCTGGGCGGTGGCCGCCGCCACCCAGTCCGCGTCGGCTCCGAGGTTGCCCTGGTACCAGCCCTCGCAGGCGCCGGGGCCGGTCACGGCGAGGAGGTCGTCCTCGGGGCGGTAGAAGGCCTGCCAGCCGGCGGCGGGAGCGGACCAGCCCTCGAAGTCGGTGAAGGAGGCCCAGCCGCCCTCGCGTATCGCGGTGTCGAAGAGCCACACCGGTGTCCCCTCGGCCGTGACCTCGCCGCCCTCCTGCTGCTCGGTGGTGAAGTGGACCATGGGCAGGGCGTCGGGCCCGTCGGCGGTGCTGGGCCAGGCGTACATCGTGATCATCAGATGATTCTGTCCTGCTCGAAGTAAGCCCGGTGTCACGGGGAGACCGGACGGCTGCCGTTCTCCAGCTCCGCGGTGCCCTCGCCGGACTCCAGGACCCGGTAGGCCTCCCGGGTGCGGCGGCCGAGCGATCCGGGGAGGTACGCGGTGAGTTCGGCGGGCTCGACCAGCCGCCAGGAGAGCAGTTCCTCCTCCTGGAGCCTGATGGAGGCGAGCTGCGCCTCGTCGAGCACCCCGCCGTCGTAAAGGTAGGCGACCAGCGGCGGACGGCCCTCGCCGAGCGTCCAGTCGACGGCGAGCAGCCGGCCGAGCGGCAGGTCCAGGCCGATCTCCTCGGCGCTCTCGCGCCGGGCGGCCGTCCGCGGGGACTCGCCGGCGTCCGACTCGATGGTGCCGCCCGGCAGGGCCCATCCCTCACGGTAGTTGGGCTCGACGAGCAGGACCCGCCCGTCGGCGTCGCGGTAGAGGGCGGCGGCACCGGCCAGCACCCGGGGAAGGCTCGCGATGTACGTGGCGTAGTCATCGGTGGTGGTCACGCCGCCCACCCTACCCAGCCGTCCCGCCGCACTCGCGCCCGCCGTATCCGGGCGTCGTCCGGCATGCGGACGGCCGGATGGCGGCCGTGTGCCGGTGACGTCCGGAGCCGGTGTGCCATCGCCCGGCCCCGCCCGTATTTTACGACCGGTCGTACGCGGCCGGTTCGGGGTGTCGGCGGGTCCGCCGACGCCCTTTCGCTCTCAGACGTCGAGGACAGGCGAACAGCCATGCACAACGCAGCAGCCTCCGCACGCGACGAGGTCACCAGGCCGGTGCCCGTGCTGTCGGTCGTGATCCCGATCTACAACGAGCAGGAGGCACTGCCGCTGACCGTGGCACGCCTGCGCCCGGTCCTGGACGACCTCGGCGTGAGCTACGAGGTGGTCGGCATCGACGACGGCAGCACCGACGCCACGCCCGTGGTCATGCAGAAGACACGGCAGGACTGGCCCGAGCTGCGCATCGTCCGCTTCGCCCGCAACTCCGGTCACCAGGCCGCGCTGACGGCGGGCGTGCACCGGGCCCTCGGCGAGTACGTCGTCAGCATCGACGCCGACCTGCAGGACCCGCCGGAGAAGATCTCCGAGATGTTCGCCCTCGCCCGCGAGAAGGGCCTGGACATCGTCTACGGCGTGCGCGGCGACCGCGGCACCGACACGTTCTTCAAGCGGCGTACGGCAGGCGCCTATTACCGGCTGATGCGGGGGCTCGTCGGCAAGAACATGCCCAACCAGGCGGGGGACTTCCGCCTGCTCAGCCGGGCCGCCGTCGATGCCCTGAAGTCCCTGCCCGAGCACCAGCCGGTCTACCGGCTGCTCGTGCCGTGGCTCGGGTTCAGCAGCGGCGAGGTCGTCTACGTCCGTGAGGAGCGGGTCGCCGGCAGCACCCACTACCCGCTGTCCAAGATGGTGCGGCTCGCCCTCGACAGCATCACCAACTTCTCGGCCGCCCCGCTGCGGCTCGCCACCTGGCTGGGCCTGACGAGCTTCCTCGTCTGCTTCTGCCTGGCGATCTACACCACCCTGCAGTACGCGTTCGGCTCGACCGTGCCCGGCTGGTCGTCCCTGTTCATCGGCATGCTCTTCATCGGCGGTGTGCAGCTCATCTGCGTGGGCCTCCTCGGTGAGTACATCGGGCGGATCTACTCGGCCGTCCAGGCGCGGCCCGCCTACTTCGTCGGCTACGACTCCGCCGAGGAGAGCGACTGCGCGCCGCACCCGCGGACCTCCGCGTACACGGCCTGATCCGCGGCCGCGCGCCGCCCCGGCGCCCGCGGGGGTCAGGGCGGCGGGGGCGGGTCCTCGCGGTCGCGGCGCGGGGATTCGGCCAGGCGGCGCAGGCGGGGGTGGCGGGTCGGGGCCCGGTCGGTGACGGCGTCGCCGACCATCGCCGTGACCGCGTCGCGCATCCCGTGCAGGGCGTGGTGGCGGGCGGGCCCGGCGCCCGGGTCCTCGCGGAGTTCCTTCACCAGGGCCCAGCAGAGCAGCATCATGACGATCACGAAGGGCAGCGCGACCAGGATGGTGGCGGTCTGCAGGGATTTGAGGCCGCCCGCGACCAGCAGTACGGCCGCCACCGCCGCCATCAGCACGCCCCAGGTGACGACGAGCCAGGTGGGCGGGTTCAGCGAGCCGCGGCTGGTGAGCGAGCCCATCACCAGGGAGGCCGAGTCGGCGCTGGTGACGAAGTACGTCATGACCAGGGCCATGGCCACGTACGAGGTGACGGTGCCCAGCGGGAGCGCGTCCAGCATGGCGAAGAGGGAGGCCTCGGCCCCGTCCTTGACCTTGACGGCGAGGTCGGCCGCGCCGGTGGAGTCGAGGCGGATCGCGGTGCCTCCCATCACGCAGAACCAGACCACCGTGGCCCCGCTGGGCACGAGCAGGACGCCGATCAGGAACTCGCGGATCGTGCGGCCGTGGGAGATGCGGGCGATGAAGGTGCCCACGAACGGCGCCCAGGACAGCCACCACGCCCAGTAGAAGATCGTCCACGCTCCGAGCCAGGAGCTGTCGGTGAAGGCGCCGGTACGGGTGGCCATGGGCAGCAGCTCGTGCAGGTAGCTGCCCACGCTGGCGGGGATCACGTCGAGGACGTAGACGGTCGGGCCGAGGAGGAAGACGAAGAGCATCAGGGCCGCGGCGAGCACGATGTTGATGGTGCTCAGCCACTTCACGCCCTTGTGCAGGCCGGAGAAGGCGGAGAGCACGAAGGCCGCGGAGAGCGAGCCGATGATGATCAGCTCGACGCCGGTGGAGTCCTCGATCCCGGCCGTGATGTGGAGCCCTTCGGCGACCTGGAGCGCGCCGAGGCCGAGGCTGGTCGCCGTGCCGAAGACGGTGGCGAAGACCGCGAGCAGGTCGATGGCCCTGCCGGGCCAGCCGCCCGCGCGCTCCTCCCCGATCAGCGGGACGAAGGCGGCGCTGAGCCGGTTGCCGCGGCGCTTGCGGAAGGTGGCGTAGGCGAGGGCGAGGCCCGCGATGCCGTAGATCGCCCAGGGTGTGAGCGTCCAGTGGAAGAAGGAGTAGTCGAGGGCCGCCTGGGCGGCCGCTCCGGTGCCGGGGGCCGCCCCGGAGGCGGGCGGCGGGTTCAGGTAGTGGGTGAGCGGCTCGCCGACCCCGTAGAACATCAGGCCGATGCCCATGCCGGCGCTGAACATCATGGCGATCCACGCGAGGTTCGTGAACTCGGGCTCGGAGTCGTCGGCGCCGAGCCGGATCCGGCCGAAGCGGCTGATCGCGAGGACGACGCACATGACGAGGAAGACGTCGGCGGCGATCACGAAGAGCCAGGCGAAATTGGCCAGGACCCAGGCCAGCGCGGTGCTCGACGCCGTGTCGAAGGAGTCCTTGCCGAGTGCCGCCCACGCGACGACGGCCAGTACGGCGATCACCCCGATGGTGACGACGGCCAGGTCCGGTGCGGGTTCCGGGCCTTGCTGCGGACGGGCGTCTTCCAGTGAATCCGCGCTCATGCGGCCACACTATGCAGGCGTATATCCCTATTTAGGCGGATGGCGCGCCGCGTGTGACCCAGGCCACCCATGGGCATAGGAGGATCCTCCGGATAGGCTCATGGGGGCGCGACTGCACTGTTCGATAGCAAGGGATTAGCAAGGTGACGGACGGAGCAGTAACTGAGACCGCGCGCGTGCTCATCGCCGCGGACAAATTCAAGGGCTCGCTCACGGCCGTTCAGGTCGCGGAGCGGGTGACGGCCGGCCTTCGCAAGGCCGTACCGGACCTGGAGGTCGAGACCCTCCCCGTCGCGGACGGCGGCGACGGTACGGTCGCGGCCGCGGTGGCGGCCGGGTTCGAGCGCCGGGAGGTACGGGTCACCGGACCGCTCGGCGAGCAGGTCACGGCCGCTTTCGCGCTGCGCGACGGCACCGCCGTGGTCGAGATGGCGGAGGCCTCCGGGCTCCAGCTGCTGCCGGCGGACGTGTTCGCCCCGCTGACCGCGACCACGTACGGCTCGGGCGAGCTCCTGAAGGCCGCGCTGGACGCGGGCGCGCGCTCGATCGTCTTCGGCGTGGGCGGCAGCGCCACCACCGACGGCGGTGCGGGGATGCTGGCCGCGCTCGGTGCGGTGTTCCTGGACGCGAACGGTGAACCGGTCGGTCCGGGCGGCGGCGCGCTCGCGGAACTGGCGTCCGCGGACCTGTCCGGGATCGACCCGCGCTTCGCGGAGGTCGACTTCGTCCTGGCCAGCGACGTGGACAACCCGCTGACCGGCCCGAAGGGGGCGCCCGCGGTCTACGGCCCGCAGAAGGGGGCCTCGCCGCAGGACGTGGCGACGCTGGACGCGGCGCTGGCGCACTTCGCGGTGGTGTTGGAGAAGTCGATCGGGGAGAAGGCGGGCCGGCTGGCCGCCGCCCCCGGTGCGGGCGGCGCGGGCGGCATCGGGTACGGGGCGCTGCTGCTCGGCGCGTCGTTCCGGCCGGGGATCGAGCTGATGCTGGAGGTGCTGGGCTTCGCCCCGGCGCTGGAGCGCGCCACGCTGGTGATCACCGGCGAGGGATCGCTGGACGAGCAGACCCTGCACGGCAAGGCGCCGGCCGGTGTCGCGGCCGCCGCGCGCGCGGCGGGCAAGCCGGTCGTGGCGGTCTGCGGCCGTCTGCTGCTGGGCCAGGATGCCCTGGAGGCGGCCGGCATCCGCAAGGCGTACCCGCTGACGGACCTGGAGCCCGACCCGGCCAAGTCCATCCCGAACGCGGGTCCCCTGCTGGAGCGGGTCGCGGCGAACATCGCCGCCGAGGTGCTCTGACCTCCGGTCGGCCGTACAGGGCCCGGCACCCCCCGAGCGGGGGCGCCGGGCCCCGGCGTTTTCCGGCCCCGGGCGCCGCGCCCCGGGCGCCTCGGACGCCCCTCGCGCCTCGGACGCCGGAGGGATCGCTGCGGGGCTACGCCCCGAGCAGCGCGGCCGTGGTGACGATGCGCGCGAAGCCGCCGCCCTGGAGGTTGACGGCCGTGGCGGTCGCCAGCTGGTCCGCGCTCAGGGAGGGGCCCTCCGGGCCGGCCGCCAGGTCGAAGGTGTGGGTGGCGTCGAGGGGGACGAGGACCTCGTAGCCCAGGTTCCCGGCCATCCGCGCGGTGGTCTCGACGCACATGTTGGTCTGGATCCCGGTCACCACCAGCTGTCCGATGCCCTGGGCGGTGAGCCAGTCGGCCAGGTCCGGGGTGCCGTAGAAGGAGGAGTTCACCGTCTTGGTGATCAGCAGGGACTCCTGGCCCGCCCGGTCCGCCACGAAGTCCTTGAAGGCGTGGCCGGGGTGGTCGGCGGCCAGGACCGAGCCGGCGGTCCGCGAGGCGTGCCGGACGAGGACCACCGGGCGGTTGGTGTCCCGCCAGGCGTCCATGAGGGCGGCGATGTTGGCCTCCGCCTCGGGGTTGTTGCGCGGCCCCCAGTAGGACGCGTCGTCGAAGCCCTTCTGTACGTCGATGACCAGCAGCGCTGCGTTGGGGGCGAGTGCGATCTCGTTCTTCGTCATGGCTTCATGATCTTCCGCCCGGCCGGGCCGCCGACAGGCGCTCCCGGGACCCGAACCGATGGGATCCTGCCAGAATGGCAGCATGCATCGTGTCGCCGTCGTCGTCCAGCCCGGCATCCGCAGCTTCGACCTCGCCGTCATCACCGAGGTCTGGGGTCCCGACCGCAGCGTGCTCGGCGTCCCCCGCTTCGAGCTGCGCCGGTGCGCCGTCGACGCCGAGCCCATCGCACTGCCCGGCGGTCTCACGCTGGCCCCCGACCGGGGGCTCGACTGGCTCGCCGAGGCCGATCTCGTCGTCGTACCGGCGCTCGCCGAGCCGTCCGACCCGACGCCCGGGCCGGTCCTCGCCGCCCTGCGGGAGGCGCACGCCCGGGGCGTGCCGGTGGCCGCGCTGTGCGCCGGGGCGTTCATCCTCGCCGAGGCCGGCCTGCTGGCGGGCCGCCGGGCCGTGACCCACTGGTCGCTGGCTCCGCGGCTGGCCGCGTCCCACCCCGCCGTACGGGTCGAGGACGCCCCGCTGTACGTGGAGGACGCCGGGCTGTGGACCTCCGCCGGGGTGGCCTCCGGGATCGACCTCTGCCTGCACCTCGTACGCCGGGCCCACGGCGCGGAGGCCGCCGCCGCGATCGCCCGGTCCATGGTGACGGGCCCGTTCCGCACCGGCGACCACGCCCAGTACCTGGACCGGCCCACCCCGGCGGCGGACCGCACCACCGAGGCCCTGGCGGCCGTGCGGGAGCGGGCCCTGCGCCATCTGCACGAGCCGCTGTCCGTGGCCGCCCTGGCCCGCTGGGCCGGGATGTCCCCGCGCTCCTTCGCCCGCCACTTCGTCGCCGCGACCGGCACGACCCCGCACCGCTGGCTCCTGGGCCACCGCCTGGACGCGGCCCGCAAGCTGCTGGAGCGCACCGACCACCCGGTGCCGGAGGTGGCCCGGCGCGCGGGCTTCGCCAGCGAGGTCACCTTCCGCCAGCATTTCACCTCGTACGTCGGTCTCAGCCCCCGCGCGTACCGCGCTGCGGCGGCCGCCGCACCGGCAGCCCCGCCCAAATCGCGGTGACAGTGTTAGAAATGGCTCATGACCGGACGTCTGGGTCGACCCAGGGGATCGCCGGCCCGGCAGCCGACCGGGCGGGACGCGGGGCTGCCCGCGTGGCGCCCCCGGCGCGCCCACAGCGTCGCCGGTCAGGTCTTCGCCCTCATGGCGTTCATCGTCGTCCTGCTGATCACCGCGGCCTCGGTCGCCCTCGTCTTCCAGGAGCGCTACGGCACCGAGCGCGACGCGCGCCACCGCTCGCTCGCGGCCGCCGAGGCCTTCGCCCACGCCCCCGGGCTGCCCGCGGCCCTGAGATCGCCGAATCCGACGGCCGAGCTGCAACCGCTGGCCGAGGCGGCGCGGCGGGCCGCGGGCGTCGACTTCATCGCCGTGATGACCCCCGACGGACTGCGCTACACCGATTCCCGGCCGGACCTGATCGGCAAACGGGCCACCGGCGACCTCTCCCGCGCCGCGGCCGGGCACCCCTTCACCGAGGTGTTCACGGGCTCGCCGAGCGACGCCGTCCGCGCCGTGGTCCCCGTACGGGACGCGAGCGGCAAGGTCGTCGGCCTGGTCGGCACCGGCATCGAGGTCGCCACCGTCTCCGACTCGGTCGCGGGCCAGCTGCCGCTGCTGCTCGGCGCCGCGGCCGGGGCACTGCTGCTCGGGACGGGCGGCGCCGCCCTGGTCAGCCGTCGGCTGTCGCGCCAGACCCAAGGCCTGGGCGCGAGCGACATGGCCCGCATGAACGAGCACCACGAGGCCGTACTGCACGCGGTGCGCGAGGGCGTTCTGATCATCGGCGCCGACCACCGGCTCCTGCTCGCCAACGACGAGGCCCGGCGGCTGCTGGACCTGCCGCCCGACGCCGAGCAGCACCACGTGAGCGAGCTCGGCCTCGATCCGCGGACCACCGCGCTGCTGGTGTCCGGGCGGGTCGCCACGGACGAGGTGCACCTGGCCGGGGACCGGCTCCTGGCCGTCAACGTCCGCCCGACCAAGACGTACGGCGGGCACACGGCCGGCAGCGTCATGACCCTGCGCGACACGACCGAGCTCGCCGCGCTCTCCGGCCGCGCCGAGGTGGCCCGGGAACGGCTCCAGCTGCTGTACGACGCGGGGGTGCGAATCGGGACCACGCTGGACGTGGTGCGGACGGCCGAGGAGCTGTCGGAGGTGGCCGTGCCCCGGTTCGCCGACTTCGTGACGGTGGAGCTGCTGGAGCCGGTGCTGAAGGGCGAGGAGCCCTCGCGGGGCACGGGCGTGTACACGGAGATGCGCCGGGCGGCGATGAGCGGGGTGCGCACCGACCAGCCGCTTCAGGCGGTCGGTGACATCATCCGGTTCGTCGTGCCGACCGCGCCGATGGCGGCGGCCCTGGACGCCGGGCACGCGGTGCTCGCCCCCGATCTGCACGCTGCGATGGGCTGGCGGGCCCAGGACGAGGCCGGCACCCGCCAGGCCCTCGGGTACGGGCTGCACTCGCTGATCTCGGTGCCGCTGCAGGCCCGCGGAGTGGTCCTCGGCATGGCGAACTTCTGGCGGGCCGCCGACACCCCGGAGGCCTTCGACGAGGAGGACCTGTCCTTCGCGGAGGAGCTGGGGGCGCGGGCGGCCGTCTCCATCGACAACGCCCGCCGATACACGCGGGAGCACGCGACGGCCGTGGCCCTGCAGCGGAGCCTGCTGCCCCGGGTGCTGCCGGACCAGACCGCCGTGGACGTGGCCTTCCGGTACCTGCCGGCGAAGGCCGGGGTGGGCGGCGACTGGTTCGACGTGATCCCGCTCGCCGGGGCCCGGGTGGCTTTGGTCGTCGGCGACGTCGTCGGGCACGGGGTGCACGCGGCGGCGACGATGGGCCGGCTGCGGACCGCCGTGCACAACTTCGCCTCCCTGGACATGCCGCCGGACGAACTGCTCGGGCATCTGGACGAGCTCATCCACCGGATCGACCAGAACGAGTCCGGGAGCGCCGGGGACCCCGCGGAGGGGGCGGGCGAGGCGGCCGGCGTCACCGGTGCCACCTGCCTGTACGCCGTCTACGACCCGGTCTCCGGGGCGTGCGCGATGGCGAGCGCCGGGCACCCCGGTCCGGCCCTGGTCCGGCCGGACGGCTCGGTGGAGTTCCCGCAGCTGCCCGCCGGGCTGCCGCTCGGGGTGGGCGGCATGCCCTTCGAGGCCGTGCAGCTGCGGCTGCCCGAGTCGAGCCGGCTCGTGCTGTTCACGGACGGACTGATGGAGGACCGCGACCGGGATTTCGACACGGGCCTCACCCTGCTGGCCGAGACGCTCGCCCATCCCGGCCGCAGCCCCGAGCAGGCCTGTGCCGACGTACTGGCGGCGCTGCTGTTCCCGGCGCCGAGCGACGACATCGCCCTGCTGATCGCCGACACGCGGCGGCTGGAGGCGGACCGGATCGCCGAGTGGGAGGTGCCGGCCGATCCGGCCGCCGTCTCCCGGGTCCGGGGCGCGGCCTCGGCGCAGCTGGGCGCCTGGGGCCTGGGGGACCTCTCGTTCACGGCCGAGCTCATCCTCAGCGAGCTCATCACCAACGCGATCCGGTACGGGAACGCGCCCATCCGGGTGCGGATCCTGCGCGACCGCAGCCTCATCTGCGAGGTGTCCGACGGCAGCAGCACCTCTCCGCACCTGCGGTACGCGGCCACCACCGACGAGGGCGGCCGCGGACTGTTCCTGGTCGCGCAGTACGCGGAGCGCTGGGGCACCCGGTACACCGAGCGGGGCAAGGTCATCTGGGCCGAGCTGCCGCTGACCGGGGGGCCGGAGCCGGCCCTGCCCGTACCAGACCTGGCGGCGCTGGAGGACCTGGCCTGGTGACCGGGGTGCGCCGGGCGCGGGCGTAACGATTCACCCGGGGCTGCGGCCGGCCGGTGCCGATGACCCGCCGGCGGCTCAGCGCCCGCCGGCGGTCTTCGTACGGGCCAGCAGGACGGCCACGTCGTCCTGCGGGGCCTCCGGCAGCAGCCGGGCCAGGATGTCCTCGCACAGCCGGTCCAGGGGCTGCCCGGCGTCGCGCAGCGCCCACCCCAGCTGGGCCATGCCCTGGTCGAGGTCGCGGTCGCGGGACTCGATGAGCCCGTCGGTGTAGAGCACGAGCAGGCTCCCGGGCGGCAGGGCGACCTCCTCGGTGCGGAACTCCTGCCCGCCCGTGCCCAGCGGGGTGCCGGGCGGGCCGTCGAGGAAGGTGACCTCCCCGCCGGCGGTGGCCACGGCCGGCGGCGGGTGGCCGGCGCGGGCGATGACGCAGCCGCCCGTGGCCGGATCGTGGACGGCGTAGACGCAGGTCGCCATCTCGTCCTCGCCCAGGTCGGCGACGGCCTCGTCGAGGGAGCGCAGCAGCCGGGTCGGGGAGACGTCGTGGCGGGCGAGGGTGCGCACGGCGGTGCGCAGCTGTCCCATGACGGCCGCGGCGTGGATGCCGTGGCCCATGACGTCGCCGATGACCAGGCCGGTGCGGCCGCCGGGGAGCTGGATGACGTCGTACCAGTCGCCGCCGACGTCGTGGTCGCTGGCGGGCAGGTAGCGGCCGGTCAGTTCCAGGCCGGTGACCTCGGGGAGGGCGCTGTTGCTGAGGCTGCGCTGGAGGGTCAGCGCGGCCCGCCGCTGGTTCGTGTACATGCGGGCGTTGTCGATGTTGAGCGCCGCGCGGGCGACCACCTCGTCGATCAGTACGCAGTCCTGCTCGTCGAAGGGCTCGCGGTCGTTCATCCGGGTCACGGTGACCGCGCCGAGCACGGTGCCGCGGGCGAGGAGCGGGATCAGCCGGGCGGAGCCGAGGGTGGCGAGGTAGGCGCGCAGCTCGGCGGCGCGCGGGTCGGGGAGCAGCGTGTGGACGTCGGCCCGGTACAGGTTCATGGGCCGGCCCTCGGCGATGACCCGTTCGTAGACGGAGTCGGGCGGGATCTGGAAGGTCTGGCCGGGGGCCAGGCGGGCGGTGGGGGCCTCGGGGTCGGGGAACTCGACCGCGATGCGGCGCAGGACGCCCTCGTGGGTGGCCGCCGCGTCGTCGGGGGCGAGGACGGTCTCCAGGAGCTGGACGTCGGCCGAGTCGGCCAGCTGGGGTACGAGGACCTGCACGATCTCCCGGGCGGTCTGGCTCAGGTCGAGGGTGGTGCCGATGCGGGTGCCGGCCTCGGCGAGGACGGCGAAGCGGCGGCGGGCCCGCTCGGCCTCGCCCTGGGCCTGCTGGCTCTCGGTGATGTCGATGAGGGAGGCGATCACGCCGAGCGGGCGGCCGGAGCCGTCGAGCAGGGGGGCGTAGGAGCAGGACCAGGTGTGGTCGTGCCCGGGGTCGGCCGGGGTCCGGCCGGTGCGGCGCACGTCGACGACGGCGGTGCCCCCGTCCATGACCTGGCGCATGGTCGCCTCGAGCGCGGCGGCGTTGACGCCGGGCACGACCTCGGTGAGCCGTTTGCCCAGGTGCGCGGCGGCCGAGACCCCGTTCATCCGGGCCAGGGCGTCGTTGACGCGCAGGAAGCGCAGGTCGGGGCCGAGGGTGGCCAGGCCGATGGGCGACTGGGTGAACAGGCTCTGGAGGGCGGCGAGCGAGTCCCGCATGCGCAGGACCTCGGAGGTCTCGACGGCGATCAGCATGGCCCCGGTGCGGCCCTGGGGGTCGGCGGCGGGGACGATCCACATCTCCATGGTGACGCGGTGCCCGTCGCGGTGGCGCACGGGCAGGGTGCCGACGACCGTCTCGCCCGCCTGGACCCGCCGGGTCAGGTCGTCGGCGAGGGCGCGGTTGGTCTCGGGGACGAGGACGGAGGTGCCGGGCAGTCCGAGGATGTCCTCGGGGCGGTGGCCGAGCAGGTCCTGGGCGGCGAGCGACCATTCGACGATGATCCCGTCGGCGTCTTCCCGCCACAGCGCGATCGGGAGCAGCTCGCTGAGTACGCCGGCGTACCCGACGGCCGCGGCCGGCTGTTCCGGGACTTCGCTCGTCGACTGGTATGTGTCCACCGCACCGACCTCACCCCGGGGGGTCCGATTCCTACCGATTCACCCTATCCGAGCCATCGGCACGGGGCGCTGCGTCAGGCCGGTGCGGTCCGCTGCCTCGGATAGAGCCAGGGCAGTGCGAACGTGACCCAGAACAGAACGGCGTAGAGGATGAGCGCGGCCCACCAGCCGTTGGGCCCGGCACCCCCCGACCGGCCCATCTGGATCATGGCGGCGATCACTCCCGCGATCAGGGCGGCGCCCGGCAGCAGCCACCACCGGTCGGTCCCCACGTAGAGCACGGCCGCGGCGGCGAGGGCGAAGCAGACCCCGACGATCAGCGCCGTGTTCCGGCTCCCGCCGGTGTCCGGGGGGTGCAGCCCGCGCAGCCGCCACAGGGCGACGGGCGGGCCGGCCACGGCGAGCACGCCGACGGGAAAGCGCAGCCAGGCCGGCCGGATCCACTGCCTGACCAGCGCCGCCAGCGCGATCATGGCGTACAGGCAGACCGGGACGTGGGCGAGCAGTGAGGACCACTGGTCGGTGGAGAAGGCGATGCCCGTCCACATCAGCACGGCCGCGACCAGCCCCCACGCCGGGGCCACCACCCCGACCAGGGGCGGGAGGTAGACCAGGGGTTTCAGCACGCCGAGGACACCCTGCACCGCGCGGGCCCGGGCCTTCCCGGTGGGCTGGAGCGCCGGCCAGGCGAGGAGCCCGGTCCGCAGGGCCGCCCGGCGGGGATCCCGCGCCCGCAGCAGCTGCCCGACCTCCTCCTCGCCGATCCCGCCGAAGGAGCCCAGCGCGGCTTCGAACTCGGCCGGTGTGGTCAGGGCGGGCGGGTTCAGCGGGGGGTCGGGGGGCTTGTTGCCGCCCCGGAAGCCCTTGCGGTGCAGCTCGGCGAGGAACGGCAGCTCCTCACGGAGGATCTCGTGCTGGCGTACGGCGGTCAGCACGTCCCGTACCCGGTCCCAGGGCTCCACGTCCGGCCGCGAGGTGACGTCCTGCGCCCAGAGCTCCGTGAACGCCGGCCCGAGGGCCGGTTCGGCAGCGATCCGCTCACCGAGCGCCGTGAGGTCGGCGGTGTCGCCGAACGCTTCGGCCAGGCGCTCGTCGGTGGCGACGACCGACACGAGGGAGGCGGCCCCGTCGAGGCGGCCCCAGGTCCAGTCGCTCATCCGCCAGCGGGCGCTGAGGAACGCGGCGAAGTTGTTGAGCTGGTTGCCGCTGAGCTTGGCCCTGACCATGTCCTTCGGGGAGTTCTGGACCGCCGCCGGCAGCACCCTGCGGGTGGCCCAGCTGGTGTTCGCCGCCGAGACGGTGTGGAAGTCGATGTCGGGTGCCTCGGCCAGCGGGTCCGGGCGCAGCGGGCCGAGCAGCACCTCGGCGTACGCGAGCGCGTCGGTCATCGGACCGGCGCCGCGGGCCGCCGCGTGGAGCGCTTCGTAGCCGGCGACGTCGGGGACCAGGTCCACACCGATCTCCGCGCCCAGTTCCGCGAGCCGCTCCCACAGGTGCCCGAAGCCCTCCGGTACGGAGTCCGGGCCGGGGCCGGGCGCGGGGGGCTGGGGCAGCCGGCCGCCGGTGACGGCCGTCGCGAGGTTCGCCGCCCAGGTCTCCCACTGCGCGCAGGCCGCCCCGGGCGGGGGCGCGGGCGGCATGAGGGCGCCCAGCAGCCGGGTCGCCTCGCGGAAGGGCGCCGCGGCGTCGGTGGGGAGCAGCCCCTGGGACAGGGCGGTCCGGTAGCGGCCGAGCAGCAGCCGGTCCCGGGCGGCGGTCAGCGTGGCGACGGCGGAGCGGCAGGCGAAGAGCCGCGCCCGGTACGCCTCCACGCGCTGCCGGTCCGTCGGGGCCGTGTCGACCGCGCCCGCACCCGCGGGCTCCGCGCCCCCCGGTCCGCCGTCCGCCGCTCCCGCGCCGGACTCGTACGCGTCCAGCCAGTCCATGAGCAGGCGTACGGTACGCGCCAGGACCAGCGGGGAGCACCCCGGTCCGGGCAGCGCGCCGGGCCCCACCGCCAGGCCGTCCGACGCCTCGCGCAGCCGGGCGAAGAGGGCCGTCGAGCCACGGCCCACGCTCTCGTCCAGCGCCTCCAGCGGCCCCGGGCCCGCCGGCAGCGGCAGCGCGTCGGGGCCGGTCACGTCCGCCGGGTCCTCCAGCAGCCGGACGAGCCGCAGCGCCTCCGCCCCGCCGACCGTACGGGCGTACGCCTCCCGCCGGGCCGTCGCCACGTCCTCCAGCTCGGCGAGGGTCAGCGGCAGCACCCCGGCGGCGGCGCGCTTGCGCTGGGCCGCGGCTTCGGCGGCGCGCAGCTCGAGGGCGTCGTCGCGCAGGGACTCGGATCCGGTCTTCACGGCCAGGGACTTCGCGGCCATCCGCACCAGCCGGGTCACGCGCCGGCTGCTCCCCGGCTCGGGCGGCGGCGGGAACGGGGGCACGGGCTGGAGGAAGAGGAGCCAGCGGTCGGCCTTGCGGGCCATCGGGGCCCCCGCGACGGCCCGTACGGCCCAGGCGACGGGGATGTTGTCCAGCAGGCCGCCGTCCATGAGCTCGGCGCAGCCGTTCAGGTTCTCGTCGGGGTAGCCGGTCTCGCTGCTGACCCCGCGCATGTCCACCCGGGGCGGGTCCTCGACGGGCTGCGCTCCGTTCCCGAGGTACACCCGGGCCGGTTCGAAGGCCCCGGGGAACGAGGAGGAGGTGCGCGCCGCGTAGGCGAGCCGGTTCAGCGCCGCCTCCCTGGCCGCGCCGGTGACGTCGACGGGGAAGTCCGTCAGGGAGCTGCGGTGGCGGAAGCGGAAGTAGGCGTTCGAACGGCCGACCAGGAGCGGCCGCCCGAGGGTGGGCCGCACCCGGTCCCGGCGGGGGCGCAGCCGGGTGGCCGTCAGGATCAGCCGGAGCGAGGCGGGCGGCTTCCAGTCCGGCGGGGCCTCGTCGATGAGCCGCCCCAGCGCGTCGCGCAGCTCCGCGTAGAAGACCTCGTCCCCGCGCATCAGCGAGGCCGGCACGTGGAAGGGCGTGGAGCGGCGCAGCAGCCCTTCGAGGTCGCCGAGGCGCAGCCACACGTCCCGTACGCCGCGGCCGAAGGGCATCCCGTACACGAGGTGGCAGGCCAGCAGGACGCCGTTGAGCCCCCCGGCGCTGGTCCCGACGAGGACGTCGATGTCGACGTCCTCGTATCCGCACGTGTCCAGCAGGCCCGCGTAGAGGCCCGCTTCGGGAGCGGGCTCCGACCCGGCCGCCGCGCGCAGCGCCGCCGTCTCGCAACAGGCCCCGCCCATCCAGACGGCGAGGCTGACCCCGCCGCGCATCGCGAGGGCCAGGCGCAGTTCGGTACTGCGCCGACCCGGCCGGTCGTCGCTCATGCCACCAGCTTGACCCCGGATCAGGCGCGGCGCACCCGGGCGGCCACCACCTCGCGGGCACGGGTGGCGGAGCGGCAGAAGTTCCTTATCAGACCGGAGAGTTCACATCCCGGCTCCACTCCGAGTTCGCGTTTCACGAGAGCGCGGTACGTGTCGTACGCGCGCATGGCCTCGATCAGGTTGCCCTCCGCCAAGTGCGCCTCGATCAGGGCCCGCTGGGCGCTCTCGCGCAGCGGTTCGGCACTGACCGCGAGCAGGGCCGACTCCACCGCCTCGGCGTGCCTGCCCGCCCTGGCCAGCTCGCGGCTGAGCGCCTCCAGCGCGTGCAGCAGCCGCTGGCGGACCCGTTCCCGCTCCAGCAGCACCCAGTCGTCGTACCAGCCGGGCAGCAGGTCGAGCGCGTCGGTGCGCCATTTCAGCGCCGACAGGTCCTGGGCGGTGGCGGTGCCGCCGATGAGGCGCCCGGCCCAGCCGTACAGCACGTACAGGTCCACCACGGTGTGCTCGCGCATGGCGAGCGAGCACTTGTCGGAGTCCAGCAGGTCGATGCCGGCGGCCTTGAGCCGCCACAGTGCGGACCGCAGGTTCCCCGCCGCCCGCAGGTCGTCGCCGGACGGCCACAGCGCCCCGGCGGCGTGCCGGCGCTCGACCCGGCCGCCGTTGAGCGCGACGAACGCGAGGAGACGCTTGCCCCCCTCGGGCACGTCCAGCCATCTCCCCTGATGGATGACGCGCGGGCCACCCAGGAGATGGAGGGCCGGCGGCTCCCCCTGCCCGGGGACGCGGACCGGGGACGCGAGGAACTGCTGGTTCATAGGCGGTCCTCCTGCATAGAAGTCCGACCCGCATATGCTATGCGCGCACCGTCACCGATCAGTCACCGAGTGCTATTTTTCATCCGGGGCTGTAGCAGTGGCGCTGGTCCCTGCGGACGAAGGCGACCCAGTCGCCGACCGGCGCCTCCCGGTCGTCCACGGGCAGCAGGATGTCCACGCCGACGGGCTCGTCGAGCCGGATGCGGTCCCGGTGGCGCGCCTCCTCCACCGCCCGGGCGACGTCGGCGAGCGCGCAGGTGCAGTACCTGAGGTCCAGCCGCTGCCCCAGGAGCGCCCGGATCCCGGCGGGGGCGGCGCCGGGGGCGACGCTCCGATCAGAATCCGAATCCGGCTCCGGCTCCGGCTCCGGATCCGGGGTGAACGGGAGGTACCCGGCGGGCGGGAGCTCCGCGATGCCCAGCTGCTCCAGGGTGTACGGGCCCGCGGCCGCCCGCGGCCGGACCAGGGCGCCTTCGCCGATGCCGGTGATGAGCCGGGCCACCTCCGCGCCCAGCTGGTCCTTGGTGTGGCTCTTGAGGAACCGCTGCTCGCCGATGAGGGCCAACTGCTCCAGCAGCGGGCCCAGATCGGCCGCCGGCGGCCGCGCGGCGCCCAGCACCTGCGCCAACTGGTCCTGGAACTGGAGGATCTGGGCCGTGTACGCGTCCCAGGGCCGCATCCCGAGCCGTGACTGCCAGTACCGCTGCGGCGGGGCCGCGGCCCGGTCGCGCCGGGCCGTCCAGGTGTCGACCTCCCACCCGTCGGGGCTCCCGGGATCACGCAGGAGGACCGCGATCCGTACGACCTCGGGCCGGCCGGGGCTCGCGGCCGGCGGGGCCCAGGACGGCGGCAGGTGCGCCCGGCCGGTCCCGTACGGCCACGGGGAGTGCTCGGTGCGCTCGGCGCCGAAGACCCGCGAGGCGAGGAAATTGCGCCGGGAGGCGGGGAGTTGGTTGTCGAGCCCCCGCTCGAAGCCCTCCGCCAGCCTGATCCGCACCCCCTCGGCGAGGTACGGGCGCCGGGTGGTCCCCGTACCGGAGCAGGGGTCGTCGCAGTAGCTTCCCTGCACGGGGGCGTCGCCGTAGGGCCGGGAATCGGGGGCCACTTCGACCCACCAGAAGCCGTCGAGCCCCGGTTCCAGTCCGGTGAGCGGGAGCGTGACGAGGCGCTGCGAGCGCAGCGGGCGGCCCTGAGCGGAGACGGCGAGACCGCCGCCGACGCGCAGGGTGCCGTCCTGCACGCCGACCTCGTAGCCCTCGACCACGCCGGGACCGCCCGCCGCGCCGACGGCCAGGGCCAGTTCGCGGGCGTAGTCCTGGATGCGGTTGAGGTGTTCGGCGCGCAGGAACAGCCCGTCGAAGGCATTGAGGCGGTCGATCCCGCCGTCGGCGGTCGCGGAAGGCCCGGCGGGCGGTGCGGGGCTGGCGGGGTCGGCGGGCGGCGCGGCCCCGGCGGCGGCTTCGCTGAGCGTCATTCCTCGGTCCTCCCGGGGGCCGCCTGGCGCGGCAGATGGACGGTGACGACGGCGTCGTTCCCCTCGTCGGCGGTGCCCGGCGGGCCGCCCTCCGGCCCGGCGAAGGGCGCGCGCGGGTGCCGGCCGTACAGGGGTTTGGGCCCGGTGCCGCGGACGCGGACGCGGACCGTCTCGTACGCGGGGCGCTGGTCGAGGTCCACCTTCACCCGCAGCCCGTCGTCCGACACCCGGATCCCGGCGACCTCGTCGGTGGCCCAGCCGCGGCCGGTGCCGGAGAGCGAGGTGATCTCGATGCCCTCCGGTTCGGCGGAGCCCGCCGCGAGCGGGGCGGTGACCTCGAAGCTGAGCACGGTGTGCTCGCGGCTCCAGGCGACGGAGTCGCGGATCAGGCGCGGGCCTCCGGCGTCCGCCTCGGCGGCGGCGCCGACGATTCCGGGCGCCAGTGCGCACACCAGCTCCTGGACGGTGGTGGTGGGCAGGACCGCGGTCCGCACGGACGGGTCGGCGCGCACCTCCTCGATCCGTACGCACCCGTCGTACTCGGTGAGTTCGACCGTGAGGCGGGCGAGCACCACGGGGGCGTGGTCCTCCGTGACCGGCGCCCACGGCGGACACGTGTCGCCCTCCGCGCGCTCCGGTGCCAGCGCGGTGGCGTCCGCGGCGGCCAGCCGCCGGAACGCGGCGAGCAGCGCCGGTGCCCGCCGGTGCGCCGGTACCCGGGCCACCTCCGCGGCCTCCCGCAGCGCCTCCTGCCCGGCGGTGTCCCCCGGCGCGGCCTCCTCGAGCCCGAGCAGGACCCGTACGCGGTGGTAAGGGCGCCAGGGCGCGGGGGCGGTGGAGCGGATCGTGATCCGCGCGGTCTCGACGATCCGGGAGAAGTCGTCGTGCCGCCGGGTCACGTCGCACGGGTCGGCGAGGGCGGGTACGGGCCGGTCCGGGCAGGACGCGAACTCCGCGAGGATCCAGGCCTCGACGGCGTGCCGCCGGGGCGGATCGGACTCGGGGCCGTCGTCCGCGGGCGTCCGGGCCGCGGGGGCCTGCGGTCCCTGCGGCGGGTGCGCTTCGATCCACTCCCTCGCCCACGCGGTCAGGGAGACGCACCAGGCCGCTTCGAGGGTGAGTTCGCGGCCGAGGCCGTCCACGGCCAGCCCGGGGAGCACCCTGAGCTCGTCGCCGTCCCGGGCGACCCCGAGCCCCCAGATCACCCCGGAGCCGTGCAGCCAGGCGTGGTGCAGCATGAGCTTGCCGCGCGGATTGCCCATCAGGACGCGGAAGTCGTCCTCGCCGAGCAGCATCCCGAAGGCCACGCGCAGCGCGAGGAAGGGGTTCACCGGCAGCTCGTCCCCGCCGCAGGGGCCGGGGCCGCACGGCCCGCCCCCGTACGGGGGGTCGTCGGGCAGGTCCGGGGCGGACCCGCAACCGCAGCCGCACGGGGTGCTGCCGGAGCCGAGCGCCGTCATGGGTTCTCCTTCTGGGTACGCCGGCCGTTCGCCGGGGCGGGGAGGTCGTGCGCCTGGTCCAGGGCCCGCGCGGCCCGCCGGTCCGCGCCGGCGCCGGCGGGCCCGGCCGGCTCCCCGGGGAAGGGGCGGGCCGCCTTGCCGTACTCGCGCCGCATCGCGTCGACGAGGTGTCCCTGGCGGACCGCTCCGCCGTCGTCCGCCGCCCGGAAGGCGGCGCCGATCGCGGCGTTGCGGATCCAGCCGCCGGGCACCGGGTAGTGCTGCGCGAGCGCCGTCAGGTCGACGTCGGCGTGCAGCAGCGCGCGGGGCAGGTGCAGCTCCCACATCCGGTACCGGCCGGCCTCGTCGGGGAGCGGGAACTCCACGACGAAGTCCATGCGGCGGATGAAGGCGGCGTCGATGTTCTGCCGCAGGTTCGTCGTCAGCACGGCCAGCCCGTCGAACCGGTCGAGCCGCTGGAGCAGGTAGGCCGTCTCCATGTTCGCGAACCGGTCGTTGGCCTCGGAGACCTCCGTGCGGGCGGCGAACAGGGCGTCGGCCTCGTCGAGGAGGAACACCGCCTGCGTGCGCTCGGCCACTTCGAAGCAGGCGGCGAGGTTCTTCTCCGTCTCGCCGATGTACTTCGACACCAGCTCGGAGCCGTCGACGACCAGCAGGTCCCGGCCCGCCTCGGTGGCCAGTACCTCGGCGGCCAGCGATTTCCCGGTCCCCGGCGGCCCGGTGAGCAGGAGCCGTACGCCGCGTGCGGCGCGGGCCGCCTCGCGCAGCCGCCAGTCGTCCAGGACGAGCGCCTGGTGGCGCAGCCGGGCCACGGCGTCCCGCAGCTGCCCGTCCGCCTCCCCGCCGAGGACCAGGCGCGGCCAGCGGGCGCGCGGGGCGACCAGGTCCACGCCGGGGGGCAACAGCGCCCCGGCGCGGGCCCGGATGGCGCCGGAGACGTCCGGGCCGCCGCCGTCCTCCCCGGCGCCCGGTGCCAGCGCGGCGCGGCTGTGCAGGTCGAGGGCGACCTGGGCGGTGAGTGCCGGGTCGAGGGGGTGGCGCGCGGCCAGTTCGGACGCGCGCTCCGGCGCTTCGGGCAGCGCCGCCCGCCAGGCGGTGCGCCGGTCCGCCGTGCCGACCGGCCCGACCGGCACGGTCAGTACGGGCCGGTGCGGCCCGGGGCGTACGGTGCCGGGCGCCGCGCAGACCAGCAGCGGCCCGGGGATGCGGGCGACGGCGGGGGTGACCGGGCCCGCCGCCCCGCCCGCCGGGGCCGCCACCACCAGCAGTGGCACGGCGTCCCGTACGGCGGCGTGCAGCCCCAGCAGCCCCATCGCGCGCGGGTCTTCGGGCCGGGTCCGGGCGGCGAACACGCCGAGTCCGGCGGCGCGGGCGAGGGCCGCGCAGCGGCTGAGGCCGACGGTCTCGTCCCGGGCGCCGACCAGCAGGATGCGGGGGTCTCGGGAGCGCAGGGCGGCGACCGCCCGTACGGTCTCGGGGAGTTCGAGCCACCCGTCGAGTCCGGCGACCGGCGGTCCCGGGTCGGCCTCCTCCAGCGCGGCGGGCCAGGCGGAGTGGCCGTGCAGGGCCTCCCACAGCCCGTCCGCGAGGGTCAGGGAGCGTTCGTGGAAGGGGCCTTCGCCGGTCAGGGCGAGCACGCCCGCCCGTACGGCCCGGCCCTCGTGCAGCAGTCGGCGCAGGGCGACCCGGTCGGGGGCCTGCGCCCGTACGCCGCCTCGGGCCGCCGTACGGGCCGCGCAGTCGGTCAGCAGGCCGGCCAGGCCCACGCTGGGGTGCGGGGCGCCGCAGGGGTTCATGGTGCGGAAGGTCCGGGCCAGGCCCTCGTGTTCGTCGGGGAGCCCGGCGAACAGGACCAGGTCGGTCTCCAGGGAGCCGAGCCCGAACCGGTGCACGAGCCGGTCGAGAGGGGTGTCGGCCGGAGGGCGGGCGCCGGGGGCGGCAGCGGCGCGCTGTGCGGCGCTCGCGGCCCAGTCGCGCAGGAAGGCCACGGACTCGCCGCCGGCCTCCTCGCTGCACAGGTTCTCCAGCAACTCGGCCACCCGTACGGCGACTTCGGCCGCCCGCCGGGAGAGGTCGCGGCTGATGCGCTCAGGCATAGCGGTACCTCACGACGGCGCCCAGCCAGCCCAGCCAGCCCGGGTCGAGGTCCAGGCCGGCGCGGCGGACGGCCAGGTCGGTGTCGGCGTGGGCGAACACGGCTTCGATCCAGCCGGTCTCGGCCGTGATCCGCCCGGGGCGGCGGGCGACCGCACGGACGGCGCCGAACGGATCGTCCGCGTACCGCTCTTCGCCGAGGCGGGCGGCGGTGGCCCGCGCCCAGTCGGCGGCGAGCGCCTCCACGGCCTCCTGCTCGCGCGGGGTCGCCGCCGGGGCCCGCAGGAGGGCGGCGGCGCGGTCGGGGCCGAGTCCGGCGAGGGCGAGGGCGGCGGGGTCCCCCGGGGCGAGGCCGCACAGGGCGCGGGCGGCGGTGTGCAGTACCCAGGGCAACGGCCGCCCGGCCAGGGCCGGTTCGCCGAGGGCGCGGTCCGGTAGCCCGGCTTCGGGCGCCGCGCCGAGCAGGAAGAGCAGCCCGGCCCAGCGGGTGGCCGCGCCGTCCGCCGGACCGGGAGCGGGCCTTGCGGGCCGTACGGGGCCCGGCTCGGCGGTGCCGGCGGCCGCGGGACCCCCCGCACCGGATCGGGAGGCAGCGGCGGCGGGAGGTCCTTGCGGCAGCGGGCTCCGGCCGGGCGGGGCACCGTCGGCGGCCGTTCCCGGTCCGCCGGGCCGGGCGCTCCCGGCACCGGGGTGTCCGGAGCCCCCGGGGTCCCGGAGGCATCCGGCACGGACGGCGCCGCCGCACGCGGCACACCCGCCGCGCCGGGTGTCCCCGGCACCCGCACCGCATCCACCGTCCGCGATGCACCCGGCGTCCGCGGCGCACCCGGCGTCCTCGCCGCATCCGGCGCACCCGGCAGCCCCTGCGCGCGCGCCACGTGCACCGTCCGCGGGACACCCGGAGCACCCGCCACACCCGGTGTCCGCGCCGCATTCGGCTCGCCCGGCAGGCCCGCCGCCTCCATCGCACCCGGCGCAGCCGCCGTCCGGCACCTCCCGGCCCCCCGCGTCCGGTTCGGGCTCCGGCCGGGCCGGACCCCCGGCCAGGGTGCGCAGGCCCAGCGCCAGGAGTCCCCGCAGTCCGGGCCGGGCGGCGGGCCGCTCCAGCACGGCCGGGTCGGTTTCCGCCAGGACCAGTACGGCCCAGGCGGCGAGCGTCGGTTCGGCGGGCCGCAGCCGGGACGCCCGGACCAGCCCGGCCAGCCCCGACCCGGAGAGCAGGGTGCGGGCGAGCGCCCGGGTACCGGGGTCGGGCGTCCCCGCGCCCGGCTCCCCGGGCTCCTCGGGCGCCACGAGGGAGGCCAGGCGCTGCCAGCCCTCCCGGCCCCAGGCCCGGTCCAGCGCGGCGAGCCCGCACTGCCCGGCGGCGCGCAGCACGGCGGCCGCGGCGAGCCGGGGGCGGCGTTCCAGGGCGGCCAGCAGAGCCGGGCCGGGCGCCGCCTCCGGGGCCGGGTCGCCGGGCCCCAGGATGCCGGTCTGCCGCCAGGCCCACAGGCGTTCGCGGCGCCCCGCGGCGAGTCCGGCGACCGCGTCGGCGAGGAGGTCCACGTCGTGCCGGTAGTGCACGAGGGTGCCCGGCGCCGCCGCGCCGCCCTCGCGCACGGTCCGCTCGATGGCGGCGGCGACCGCCCCGGACCACTCACGCGCGAGCGCCGGACCGGGGCGGTCCAGGTCGAGCCCGACGGTGAGGTCGAGCCGGGCCAGGCACCAGTGGCCGGGGGGCAGGTCCAGGGCGCGCAGGGCGGTTTCCAGCGAGCCGGCGACCGCGTGCCGCAGCGGACCGCGCAGCGGGTCCCCGCCGGGTGGCGGCGCGGCGGGGTCGTGGTGCAGGGTCGCCGTCAGCCGGTCGATGACCACGGTGGGGCCGCTCATCCGACGCGCACCGCCCCGGTGATGGTGCTCTCGCCGACCCGGGAGCCGGCGGCGGGCACGCCCACGATGCCGTCCGCGCCGACCCGGACCCTGCCGACGACGGCCGGGCCCCAGGCCGCGCCGGGGCCGACGACGGAGGTGAGTCCGAGGTGCAGGGTGCGGCCGATCCGCATGCCCGTGCCGAGCGGGCAGATGTCCACGAGGGTGTGGGCCGGTTTGTGGGCCTCCACGATGGTGCGGACGACGTCGAGTTGGACCGGGCTCGGATCGGCGGGGATGAGCACGCTGAACCGGTGCGCGGCGGCGGTGTATCCGTCCTCCCCGGGCCGGGTGCCGCCCACCGTGAACCGGCCGAGCGCCCCGGCCGTGCCCGCCGCGCCGCCGACGGCCGGTGCGGGGCCTCCGCCGGGTCCGGCGCCGAGCACCGCTCCGCCGAGGCCGCGCAGCCGCCAGTGCTCCACGACGCTGATGGGCAGCGGGAGGTAGAGCCGCAGGATGCGTTCGAGGCAGGAGACCGTGCCGCGGATGCGGAACAGGTCGTACGCCTGGGCGATCAGCTCGCGACGGGCCGCCTGCGGCCAGCGCCGGTCCAGGGCCAGGCCGAGCAGCCCGGCCAGCCAGCCGAGGGCCTCCTGCGGGGTGGCCCGGGGGTCGAGCAGCAGGGTGCGCAGGGCGGCGCGGGAGTCCAGCTCGTGGAGCAGGCCCTCGGCGGGCGCGAGGAAGCGCTGGAGGAACGCGGCGTCGGCCTCGTCCCGGCTCCAGGCCCGGGGGAGCTCGGCGGTGAGCCGGTGTCCGGGCCGCTCCACGCGCAGGCCGCGGACGCGGGGGGTCAGGCGCGGGGTGCCGGCGAGCCGGAGCACGATCCACAGGTAGCGGCCGGGCGGGGCCTGGACGGGGGCCTCGTACGTCTCGAAGCCGTCCTCGGGACCGATCTGCGCCCAGGGCAGCTCGCGGCCGGTCGGGCGCCGGAAGAGGGGTGCGGAGGGCGGCAGCCGGTCGGCGTAGAGGGCCCGGGAGGGCAGCGGCGGGGTCTGGTCGGGGTGGCGTACGGTGCGCGGTCCGCGCACGGGCGGCGACCAGGGCAGCGGGTCGGGGACCGTGTCCTCGTCGCTGGTCAGGAAAGTGACGCGGACTTCGGTACCGGGCGGGACGCAGGCGTCGAGGAACAGCCGGCCCCAGCGGGTGCGGTACTCCCCCGCGTCGAGGCGGTAGCCGATGACGCTCCCGGCGGGCGTGTACCGGGCGGCCGGTCCGGCGGTACGGGCGATGCCCTCGGCGGTGGTGAACGCGACGCGGCCGTCGGGGCCGGCGGTCATGGCGCCGCCGTCGTAGCCGGGGGCCCGCAGGGGTTCGATCTCCGCCCAGGCCGCGCCGTCCGTGCGGAACCGCCGCAGCGGCCGGCCGGGACCCCGGGCGACCACCAGCGCCCCGTCGGCGGTCAGGTCGAGGTCGGTGGCGCCGGGTACGGCGAGCGGCCGGGTGCCGTCGGCGCGGGCGACGACGGCGTGGCCGCCGGCCGCGCCGGTCCACAGGACGTGCAGGTGTCCGGCGTGGTCGGCGATCCGGGTGGGGCGCAGGCCGTCGCTCCCCGCCGGGTGGCGCAGCAGGGGCCCGCGCACCGGTCCGCGGCGGCCCCGCAGGAGCACGATCCCGGCGGGCCGGGTGACGAGGACGGCCACCGCCCCGCAGTGGGCGGTGACGTCGAGGGGCCGGCAGTGCGGGCGGGCCGCGCTGCGGACGGGGACCCGGCGCAGCAGCCGTTCGCCCCACAGGTCGACGACGTGGACGGCGCCGGCCCCGGACTCGGCGATGAACAGCCGCTGGGCGCCGTCCACGGCGAGCCCTCGCGGGACGCACAGGGTGCCGGGCCGGTGCCGGGGCGGGGTGTCGGCGCCGCCACCGGGCGCGATGACGTCCACGCGTCCGGCGCGCGGGTACGAGCGGTAGGCGCGGCCCCAGCGGTCGAAGGCCAGTCCGGCGGGTCCGTGCACCGCCGTCCCGGGGTCGGGCCCCGCCTCGGGCTCGGGTTCCCAGGCGAGGCAGACCCCGCCCTCCTCCAGGAGGGCGGTGGACTCGTGGCGGCAGCGCACCCACTGGTCGGGATCGGCCAGGACGCCGATGGTGCGGTCGCCGTACATCAGCACACCTCCGGGGGGAGCGGTACGAGGACGGGGTCGCCGGGGGGCGGCGGCGGGCTGCCGTAGCCGGCTCCGACGGGCAGCGGGCCGCCGGTGACCACGGTGACGGCGGCGACCCGTGGCACCTCCCACGGCTCCAGCGGGACCAGCGGCAGCGGGGTCCAGCCCGTACCGGAGCGCCGGGCCAGCAGCAGTTCGCCCTCCAGGTACTCCAGGCCCTCCACCTGGACGGCGACGGCCTCCAGTTCGGCGCGGCGCACGGCCCGGCCCAGCGGCCAGCCCGCGCCTTCGGGCCCGTACGGCGGCAGCGGGGCGAGGTACTGGCGCAGGATCAGTTCGACCCAGCGGCGTACCGCGTCGGGCTGGTAGCCGTCGCGGGTGCGGATGCCCGCGGAGACGGCGATGTCCACGTAGGTGGGCGGGATGACGTACAGCTCGGTGGTGACCAGGCGCCGGGGGGCGAGGTACGCGGCGACCTGGCGCAGCAGGGCGAGATCGGGCAGCGGGGCGCCGGGGTCGCGCTGGTCCTCGGTGGGGAAGACGAGCACGCTGACGACGCCCGCGGCGGGCTGGGCGGGCGTGTCGGGGTGCAGCAGGGGCAGGGTCTCGGCGCGGCGCACGCCGGGGACTTCGAGGGCGAGGGAACGGAAGTCCTCGGCGGTGACGGCCCGGTCGCGGCGGTGCACCTCGGCGGGCAGGGCCTCCAGGGCGTCGGCGAGGGAGGCCGGGTCCGCGCCGCCGGCCGCCGGGAGGGGGTTGGCGACCTTGACGCCGGCGACGCCGGTGAGCGCGCCGATCGCGCCCGCCGGGACGTTTCCGGCGGAGCCGCCGCCGTACCGGTAGGCGAGGACGCGGATGCGCTCGCCGATCTGGGGCAGACGGCAGCGGCTGCCGAAGCGGACGAGTCCGGCTTCGGCGTCGAGGGTGTAGTGCCGGTCGAAGGGGCCGCTGCCCGCGAAGTCCTCGACCTCGGTCCAGGGCCGCCAGCCGTCGGCCTCCTCGACCTCCAGGCGGACGCTGCCGGCGAGGACGGGGCGCTGGGTGAGGCGCAGGACCTGGCCCGCGTCGGCGGTTCCCGTGCCGAGGAGTTCGGGTGCGGCGGTGCGGGCCTGGACGGCGCCGACGGCGTTGACGCCGACCCAGCGGATGCGGTGGATGGCGTCGTTCTCGCCTGCGGGGCGGCGGACCCGCAGCCAGCCCAGGACGCGGGCGGCCGTCTTCTCGTCGTCGATGGGGGGCGGGCCGTTCGGGTCCCCGGGGCCGGTGCGGCCGCGGGGGTGGGTGGGGAAGGCGGCCGGCAGCTCGACGCTGACCACGCCGGCGGTGGTGAGACCGCGGGTGGTGTCGCCGAGGACGGCGAGGGAGGTGAAGGCGGCGGGGGCCCCGGGGCCGTTCCACAGCTCCCACAGGAAGCCGGGCGGGGCGCTCACGAGGTCGCCCGCCCGCAGCCGGGTCGGGTCCCCGGTGTCGCGGGCGCGCAGGTCGTACGGGCGCGGGAGCTGCTCGTCGGGGACGACGCCGACGAAGAGGGTCCGGCCGGCCATCAGGCGGGGGTCGGTGGTGTTCTTGGCCAGCAGGGCGATCCACAGGGACCGGTCGAGGGTGGTGCTGACGTCCAGGGGCGGCCGGTCGGGGTCCAGCGGGTCGGCGGGGACGGCGGTGGTGACGTAGAAGGAGACGGGGGCTCCGGAGGCCGCCCGCGCGCGCTCTCCCCTGGGCAGGGCCTCGACCGCGTTCTGCCGGCGCCGGCTCTCGGCGGGGCCGGGTGCCTCGGGGGCGGGCGTCTTGCCGACGGCGAGGGTCTCCAGGGGCCAGGCGACGACCTCGTCGCCGGTCTCGAAGGCGATCGCGCCGGCCCGGGCCTCGGCGCCGCGCAGCACCTGGACGCCCTCGGGGCGTTCGGTCTGCAGGACGAGGAGGGCGCGGGCGGTGAGCGCGGGGCGCGGGCGGACGCCGAGCAGCCGCAGGAAGGCGACCTTGGTGGCGTCGGGGATCTGGTTGAAGCGGAAGAGCAGGGACTCGCCGAGGTGTGCGAAGAGTTCGAGCAGGGCGATGCCGGGGTCGCCGGCGTTGTGGTCGGTCCACTCGGGCGCGTAGACCGGGATCCGCTTGACCAGCTCGTCCCGGAGCTGTTCGAAGGTGCGGTCGTCGAGGATGGGTCCGATCAGCGGCATACCGTCGTCACCCGGCCCCTACCGCAGGTAGAAGGGGTAGACGAGGTTGTCCGGGCGCAGGTCGAGCAGGTGGACGTAGGCGATGTCGATCCATACGAGGGCGGGCTCCTCCCCCGGGGTCACGGCGACCTCGGTGACCCGGATCCGGGGCTCCCAGGCGCTGAGGGCCTCGCCGATCTCGGCGGCGATCGCGGTGCGGGTGGCGGGGGTGTTGGGGGCCATGAGGTGGCGGCGCAGTCCGCATCCGAAGGTGGGGCGCATGACGCGCTCGCCGGGTTCGGTGTCGAGGATGGTCTCGACGGACTGCCGGATCGCGGCGGCCCCCGCGACCCACGCGAGCCTGCCTCCGCCGGTGCCTCCGCTGCCGGTTCCGCTCCCGTTTCCGGGCCGGAACGGGAACCGCAGCCCGGTCCCGAGCCGGGCCTCGGCGGCGGACGGGGCTCCGGGGCCGCGGCCGCCGGGGGCGGATGTCAGGGCGTCAGATGCTGCCATGCCGTCCATGGTCCGGGGGGACCGTCACCGGGGCGTCTCCCCGTGCTCGGTCACTTCCACCAGCCCTCCTCGCGGAGCTTGGGCTTCATCTGCTCGATGGCGTCCCCGTACTTGTTGCCGAACTTCGACTCGATGTCGTCGATGTCCTTCTCCACGGCGGCGTTGAACTTCTTGCGCCTCATCAGGCTCAGCTGCTCCGCGCGGTGCTCCTTGGCCTCGTCCCAGGATCCGGTGCTGGCCACCCGCGGGTGGAACCAGTTGCCCCAGCGGTCCCTCAGCCCTCGATGGTCCATCTTGTCCATCTGGATCGCCGGCCCCCTGCCGAACGAGAGGTCCTTGATCTTCGAGTAGACACCGTACGGCGGAATGTGGTTGATCTCCGTACCTGCGTAGTTCCGGGGGCCGTTCTTCAAGCCTTGGTGCCGGCCTCCCTTGAACGCGGGCAGGTATTCCTCCTTGTACAGGGGGTGGCTCTTGCTCTGCACGCGTCGGTCGACCCCCTCCTCTCCCGGCTCCTTGGCCTTCTTCGGTGCGGCGTCGATCCTCGCCGCCTTCACCTTGGGGCTCATCCCCGCCGTGATCTGCCACTTCTCCCCCTCCCGCTCGGCGTCGAGGACGGTGAAGCCGTGCGTCCTCCTGATGCCGGCCAGCGCGTCCCGCAGTTCGCTCTCGTCGTACGGGTCCTTGTGCGAGCGCTCGGCGAGGGCGCCCAGCGCCTGCAGGCCCGTCAGCCAGCGGTCCTTCTTCTCCGGTGGCGGAACCGCGTGGCCAACCTCGGCCGGCTTGCCCTTGGCCGGCTTGCCCTTGGCCGGGGCGGGAGCGGGGGCCGCCCTCGGCGGGGCCTTCGCCGGGGCCCGCGCGGCGGTTGTCGGGGCGGCCGCCGGGGCGCCCGGGTCCTTCCAGGCGCCCTTCTTCCGCTCGTCCTTGGACGATGTGGCCGGGACCTCGTCGTTCACCAGGTCCGTCAGGAACTTCTCGGGGCTGAAAGCCACTTCACCGAAGGTGATCTCGGGGACCTTCCCCGAGCCCAGGACGTGTTCGACGTCCGCCCCGATGCCGAACTCCCCCGGCAGCGGGTATTCCAGCTGCGCCAGCGGCCAGTTCCAGCGCTTGTCCGGCGCCGGGGACCACCACGGGCTGTCCAGTTCGACGAAGAGCTCGCCGCCGAGCCCGAGGAAGGGCCGGGCCGCGATCTCCATGTGCCCGGCCAGGAAGAACTCCCCGCGCTTGCCCGCCTTCGGATCGGCGACCTCCCGGTAGCCGATCACCGGCGTGGCCTCGACGTAGCCGCGGACCCCGGCGAGTGCGGTGAGCGCGATGCCCGCCTTGACGTCGTGACCCACGAGCTGGACGCCCGCGCCGCCCTCGGCCTTGAGCCGCAGGCCCGCGTAGGCGGAGATGTTGAGGGTGCCGGTCAGGCCGAAGCTCCCCAGCACCTCCGGTTTGGTCGACCACGTGCCGGTCAGTTCCATCCTGTCGAGCACCGCGGGGCCGATCTTCGCGATCGCCTCGAGGCCGATGTTGGCAAACAGGAACACATTGCCGACCAGCGGGATGCCGTAGGCCGCACGGACCTCGAACTTCGCGAGCTGTCTGGCGTAGTCCTTCGTGTCGAAGAGCGGCTTGTCCATCTTCGGCTGGATCTTGCCGACCACCGTGACGTCGCCGTGGTGGTCGACGACCACCACCGCCTCGCCGCTGAGCCAGTCGGCCAGCCGGACGCGGACCGTTCCCCAGCCCGCCACCACTCGGGGGCCGGGCCGCGGGCCCGCGGGCGCCGCCGCGGGCTCCGCCTCCCCGGCCGCCGCCTTCGCGGAGCCGACCTGGCCGGGGAGCCGACCATCCGTCAGTTTCTGGGCCGTACCGGCGTCGGTGGCGACCAGCGTCACCTCGCCGTCGAACTTCTCGTTGGCGTAGTGCACGGTGCCGCACAGGTCGACGGCCCCCGCCGCGAAGGCGGCCGTCACCTGCCCGGTGAACCCGCGCAGCGCCACGTCCACGACCGCCTTCCCGGACAGCGCCCCGTCCGGCCCGCGGGCCACCGGCACCTCCACCGAGCCGAGCCCGGCCACCGTGCCCTTCGCGACGGCGTCGAAGACGACGAGTTCGTTCGCGAGTGCGAGGCTCCCGGAGGCGCTGAGGAAGCCGCCGAGCGTGAAGGACATCCCGCCGGCCTTCACGAACAGGGTCGGGCCGCGCAGTTCGTTCTCCACGCCCGCCAGCCGCAGTCCGCGCACGCCGTGCCAGCCCAGCGTCTCGGCGCAGGCCTCCATCCGGCCGAGCAGCGCCGACGGGCCGTCGAGCAGTACGCCCTTCACCCTCGCCGAGGCGTGCCCCTCCAGGACGCCGTCGCGGACGCGCAGGGCGAGCACCGGCTCGATGCCCTCGGTGCGCAGCGGCAGCAGCAGGGGGTGCAGGAGCGGAACGGCCTGGAACCCGCCGCCGGCTGCCGTGGTGAGCCCCTGATCGGTCGTGCGGAGGTGGAGGGTTCCGGCCGCGACCTGGCCGAGGCGGACGCGTACGGGCCCGCCCGCGGCCCCCTTGCGTGCCAGGTACTCCTCGACCGGCGCGGGCACCGCGAGCACCGCCCCGCCCTGCAGGGCCAGTTCCTCCTTGGGGACGTCGGGTGCGACGACCACGCGGGACAGCTCGTCCGCGAGCTTTCCGGGGGTGGTGGCGGGCGCGGGGCCCGCGGGGACGGGGGCGGGTGGGGCCGGGGCGGGCGCGCGGGCCGGTTCCCGGGCCGCGGGGGCCGGAGCCGCCATCTCATCCCCCTTCGCACAGCGGGTCGTTCACCGGTGGCTCCGGCCGGGGCGGTACCGGGACCGGGGCGGTGGCGGGCGGGGTGACCAGGTCCACCAGGTCGTCGAGGTCGTCCTGGGCGAAGGAGCCGCTCGCGTCCTTCAGGCGGGCGCCCGCGCCCTTGGCGGCGAGGAGTTCGTCGAAGGCGTCGGTCTGCGCCTGCCCCATGTCCGCGAGTGTCCTGGTGCCGTCGAAGAAGGCCTTGAGCGCGGCGGCCGCCTCCAGCGAGGGCGGCAGGCAGAAGCGCAGGGCGAGCAGCCACCACAGCTGGAAGAGGAAGACCACGATCGGCAGGAAGAGGCTGAACACGAAGAAGGCCACGATCATGAAGATCTCGAGGGCGAAGGTGCAGGTCCGCGAGGCGGTGCCGCCCACCGAGCCGCCCCGGGGCGTACCGCCGCCCGGGTCGAAGGACAGCTGCGAGCCGGGCGGGCTGGTGATCGCGACCCCGCCGGGTGCGGGCGGTGCGGCCGCCCGGGCGGCCACCGCCCGCAGGTCGGGCATGGTGATGGAGGTCTTCCGGTTCTTGGTGCCCTCGGGGTCGAAGAACGGTGCGAGCCGGAACGGCTCGGTGGGTTTGCTCCACGAGATCTGCGGCGGGCAGTGCTCGTGCCCCGGCCGCGGGGTGCGGCGTACGAAGCAGCGCAGTTCGTAGACGGAGCGTTCGTCCAGCTTGGGGGCGCCCCGGTCGTCGTGGTCGGCGGAGGAGGTCGGCACGACCCCGAACCACAGCGACCGCTGCGGCGGGGGCGTTGCGTGCGCGCAGTCACCCGAGCGGGCGGGCAGCCGCCACATCGGCAGCTCCTGCTCCCGGTCCTCGGGGAGGCCGGCAACCGGGGGCTCGCCGAGCTTGCGCCAGCGGCCGCCCGCGGGCCCGGCCATCCAGGCCTGGGTCTCCTTCTTCAGGTCGACCTTGTCGAGGAGTTCGCGGTGCGCGTCCTCGAAGGCCGTGCGGTGGGCGAGATCGGCCCACAGCACGTCGCGGGCCTCCGAGAGGTACGGGCCCGACTCCGTCGCCGTGCGGTTCCCGGCCGCGCGCAGCTCCGCCGTCAGCCTGCGGGAGAGCGTGCGCAGCACCTTGGGCGGCGCGTCCATCTCCACGTGGCGCCGGCGCATCACGAATCCCACCTCCAGCCCTTCGGCGGACTGCGGGCGCGGCAGCCCGGGCCGGTCGCAGAAGAGCTCGACGACGACCGCGTAGAACCGCTCGTGGCTGGGCTGGTAGAGCTTGCGCAGCCGGGTGCGGACCAGCCGGTGGGTGGCGAACCGGGCGCGGCCCGGACCCCGGTCGGCGAGGTCCACGGGCACCGGGTAGGACCAGACGTCCTCGTCGGGGTCGAAGCGCAGCGAGTCGCGCGGATCGGCCACGAGGGCCCGTACGAACTCGGCCGAGGCGTACTTCTGCAGCGCGGGGGCGTGTGCCGAGGGGTCGAAACGGTCGAAGTGGCCGCGTTCGCAGGCGTACCAGGGGGCGAGGACCTTGAAACCGTGCCCCGCGTGCTCCGCGTGTCCTGCGGGCTCCGCCGCGGCGGTCACCAGATGTTCCCGGCGCCGGGGGTGTAGGCCGGGGAGATCACCACTTGCTCGGTGACCAGCGTCCCGCATTTCACCAGCCCGCTGAAGGTCGACAGCGGGGCGTTCACCGCCACCATGGGCGCCTTGACGTCGACGGACACGTTCGCCCGGACCTCCACCGCGGTCGGCGTCAGCCGCACCACACAGCCCCCGCCGTGCCGGATCGTCACCTGCTGGGTGGCGTCGTCGAGGGTCACCTCGTGTCCGGATGCCATCGTGATCCGCACCTTGGCCGCGCCCGGGGTGTCGTCGAACTCCAGCCTGCTGTCCGCCCTCGACCGCAGCGTGCGCAAGTCGTTGGCGTCCTGCGGCTCGTGCGGCAGGGCGGCACGGCCGTTCCAGGCCGCGCCGAGGACGTAGGGGCGGCGCGGGTTGCCCGCCTCGAAGGCGACGACGACCTGGCTGCCCACCTCGGGCAGCACCAGCAGGCCCTGCTCGTCGTCGGCGTACGGGGAGCAGAGCGTGGCCCAGGCGCGTACGTCGCGGTCCCCGTCCGCGCCCAGCCAGGGGAAGCGGACCTCCACCCGGCCGAGCCGCTTCTCGTCCACGATGTCGGTGACGAACGCCGGGTAGACGCCGAAGTATCCGGGGGCCGAGCCGTCCGCGGGAGCGGGCAGGGACATCACACCACCTCGTTCATGCTGGAGCGTTCGGCGTCGAAGCGGGTGCGGAAGCCGTGGTCCGCGTCGAAGGTGTGCCTGATCCGGGTGACCGTGTACCCCTCCCCCTCGAAGGGGGCGCCGACGGAGCGCAGGGTGAGCGCGCCGCCGACGACGAGGTCGGGACTGCCGTTGGTGGTGCCCGCCGCCGTCACGAACCGGCGGCCTCGGCGCAGCATTTCGGCGCGCGCCCAGGCCCCGGCCTCCTCGGCGGTCAGGGCGGCCTCCCGGACGCGCAGGCCGGTGGCGGGGCCGAGGGCCCGGGCGAGGACCCTGGCCCCGGTGCGGCCGCCGGCCGTCTCCGCCTCGACGACTTCGGGGCCGGCCCGTTCGTCGACGACCTCGCGCCGTTCGGCGTCGTACCCGGTGACGGCCACCTCGCCGCGCTGGTGGGCGAGGTCGGCGCAGAGCCGGACCGACATGAGCTCGCCGCCGTGGACGAGGGTCTGCGGGACCGTGCCGCGGCTGCCGCGGGGGCGGAAGTGCAGGGTGCGGCCGGTCGCCCACAGTTCGGCCTGGACCAGCCTGGCCCGTTCCCGCAGGAACGCGAGGTCGCTCTGGTTGAGCTGCTGCAGGACGTCGTAGCGGGGCCCGGGGACGTCCGCGTCGGCGGCGAGCCCGTGCTCGCGCGCCACCTCCTCGGCGACCGCCGCGTCGGTGGTGTCGTGGTAGGTACGCGTCCGGCGGGTCATGCGCAGCCGCATGAGCGCGTCCTCGGCGTGGACGAGGACCAGCGGCGGTTCCCCGTCGCCCAGGACGAGTTCGAGGCCGGAGACGACGCCCTCGAAGACGTACCGCTGGTGCGACGGCGGGCCGAGGGCCACCTTCAGCGCGCTGCCGAGGCCGACCGTGGACCCGTCGAGGTGCCGCAGCCGGTCCTGGGGGCCCTTGGCTCCGGCGCCGACGGCGAGGAAGTACCCGCGCAGGGTGCGCAGTCCCTCGACGCCTTCGGCGACCTCCAGGCGTACGCAGTCCCGCGCGAGGTCCCTGACCAGGGAGCCGCCGACCTCGAAGACGGGTGACACGGTCGCGATGGCCGCCTCAGTCATCGAAGCCCTCCGCCGCGACGCGGGCGGCGAGCCAGGCGGCCCGTTCGCAGGCTTCACGGTGGTGTTCGGCGGCCGCCCACCTCCCGCCGGCCCGGTCCGGTCCGGCGGCGGGCGGGGCGGCGCCGCCCGCGGCCGGCACGACGTCGGTGTGCAGCTCTCCGATGTACACGCTCATGGCGGGCCTCCTCGCGGTGTCCACCTCAGGGTGGTCGGGCCCGCGTCACGGTCGCGTTGCCCGCAGTCGGCGGCGGCCCGGCCGGGGGCGGCGGGCGGCAGCCGCTCCCAAGGGGCGGCTCCCGGGTCGGGCGGCGGGATCTCCTCGCGCCGGGCCCGGTCGGCGAGGCTGCGGGCGCCGCCGGCCCGGACCTCGGCGAGGGTCGCGGGGTCGGCGCGGGCCCGCAGCGGTACGCCCCGGCCGTAGCCGAGGGAGCGGCGGTCGGGCTCGGGCGGCGGGGCGTACCCGGCCGGGCCCTGCGGCCGGCCCGGCCCGCGGACGGGCGGGCCCGCCGCCGTGGCCGGCACCTCGAAGCTCTGCCGGGCCCGCGCGGTGGCGGTGTCCACGGCCGCGCCGGCCACGATGTCCGCCGCTGCGGCGATGCCGCCCGCCGCGCCGAGGACGAAGCCGGCGGGCGCCGGGTCCGCCCCGGGCCCCCCGCCGGTGCCCAGCGCGGCGGCCAGGCCCCCGGCCGAGGTCGGTGCGGCGTCCCCGGCGTAGCCCGTGCGGAGCCCGGTCCCCGCCGCGGCCGCGAACCCCGCCGAGACCTCCGCGCCCAGCTGGACGGCGGCCCCCGCCGCCAGGGTCAGCGGACTGTCGAGCCCGCTCATCGCGCCGCGCCAGGCCGCCGGGTCCAGCCCGAGCCGGGACAGCAGCTGCTGGGCGGACTCCCCCTCCCGGGCCTGGACGACCTGCCGGGGCCGGCTGGTGCCGGCCGTACCGGGCGCGGCTCCGGTGCGCCGGTCGCCGGCTTCGGTGGCGGTGCGGGCGTCGCGGGTGCCGGGGCCCTCGTCGTGTGCCTGGTACGCGAAGTTCTGCTCGACGATGGTCACGCCCACCTTGGCCCGCAGCGGGGTCCCGTCCGGGGCGAAGTGGTCGAGCTCCTCGGTGACCTGCGTGACGATGCCGTTGTAGCGCAGGGTGCCCCAGACGAAGCGGACGGCCGGCGGCGGGTCGCTCGTCTTCTCGGGCGGTTCGACGAACTGCCGTACCAGGGCGGTCCAGCGGCGCACGTCCACGTACTGTCCGCCGCCGCGCTGCTCGGCGGTGTCGAATTCCAGGTCGAAGGCGAGGGTCGAGCCCTCCTGGGCGGGGTGCTGGACCTTCTGGCTCTTCGTGGTGGCCCCGCCCCGGTCCACGTTGTTGTTGCGGCTGATGCGCAGCGTGGCCGGGTTGAACTGGACGGCCAGGGGCCGGCTGCCCTCGGCCTCCTTGACCAGCGGCGGCCGGTCCTTCCCCGGCTGGGCGGTCACCGTGAGCCGCTGCAGGGTGGCGTGCACCAGGGCGGTCACGGGGTCCGCTCCAGGCGCAGGCCCTCGTGGGCGATGTGCAGTTCCTCCACGGCTATCTCCCCCGTCCTGGCGTTGAGCGTCGGTCCGGTGATCTTCAGCGGCAGTCCGCGGACGAACGTCCAGTGCGCGACCACCCGCCGGCCGGCCGGGTCCAGCACCTCCACGTCGCCGTCGTAGCGGGGCACGGGGGCGCCGCCGGCGACCATGCCGTGCAGCCAGTCCCACAGGCTCGTGTCGGCGCTCCCGCCGTCGGCGGCGACGAGCATGCCGCGTTTGAGGACGAGCGGCTGGAGCCTGACCCGCCCGACCCGGCGTACGACCTCGTCGTTGGCGCCGCCTTGCAGGTACTCGCGTACGTCGGCTTCCAGGGCCAGCCCCGCGCACTCCTGGAAGCCTCCGTCGCCGAGCCGGCCGGGGGCCGCGTCCGCGGCGCCCGGGAGGACCGCGGCCGGGCCGGGGGCGCCGGCCTCGGACGGCGGGCGGGGGATGTCGGGCGGGGGTGCGGCGGTCCGGCCTGGCGTGGCACTGCGGGTCAGCCGCACCCGGAAGCGGAAGGTCTGCACGAGCTCGGGCACGCTCACCTCAGGTCACCGCCACGGAGCCGTCGGCGTCCTGCGCGATCCGCAGGACGAGGTACTCCAGCGGCTGGGCCGGGGCCACGCCGATCTCGGCGACGAGCCGTCCGAGCCCCTGCGACCAGCCGGGGTTGAGGCGCTCGTCGCACCGTACGAAGAATGCCTCGTCCTCCGTGTCCCCGGCGAACGCCCCGCCGCGGTACAGCCCCCGCAGCAGCTGGACGACGGCTGCGCGCAAGGCGTCCCGCAGCTGCGGGGTGTGCGGTTCGAAGGCCAGCGCCTGCGCCTGCCGGTCCAGCACGAGCCGGAGCATGGTCATCAGCCGGCGCACGCTGAGCTGGCGGTGGTCGGGGTCCCGGGAGAGGGTGCGGGCCGAGGCGAGCCGGTAGCCGTCGCGCTCGGCGCGGAACACGTCGATGCCGAGCAGGTGCAGCTCGTCGCAGTCGGCCGCGCCGAGCCGCTGTGCGGCGGTCACGGCGTCGGCGGCCAGGGCGTTGGCCGGGCCCCAGGGAAGTCCCAGGCTCCGCTCGCGCTCGGCGATGATCCCCGCGGCGAACCCGCAGGGCGGTACGTGCACGGCCCGGCGGTCCGGGTCCTCGGGCGCGACGACCCCGAGCCAGGGGTGGTACGCGGCGGCGTACGAACTGTCGAAGGCGGCCCGCCAGCGGGCGACGGCCCGCACGGGGAGCCCCGGCGGCACGTCGAGGAGGGCGACGAACCGGCGCTGGCGCTCCGCGAGGGCGACGAGCCGCTGCTGGCGCCGCAGGATCTCGGGCAGTTGCGCGCCGGTGTCCAGCAGCAGGGCGCGCGGCCGGGCCGGGTGCAGGGTCGTGGGGGCGGGCGGCGGCGGGCAGGGCGCGAAGGAGCCGCCGAGCTCCCGCGTCGGGGTCTCGGTGGTGGGGACGGACTCGCCGTACTGCCAGAGCAGATCCGGTACGCAGAGCAGCGCGACCTCGGTGACCAGCGCCATCCGGTCCATGCCGACGACCTGCCCCGGCACGGCTTCCTCGGCGCCCTCGAAGCCGCCGACGGGCAGCAGTTCGGCGGGGACCGTCCCCTGGAAGCTGTCGCCGCCGATGGCCCCGTAGCGGTCGGCGCCGGGTCGGACGGGCCGGGAGAGGGCGGGGCCCAGGTACCCGTCCGGCGGGAGCAGCGCCCCGGGCCACGGCCCGTCGGGGGCCACCAGCAGGGATTCGGCGGCCAGTACGGAGGCGGCGTACCGGGGGTGCGCGGGGCCCAGCCCGAGCTCCGCGAACCGCTCCAGGCGGGGGTGGGCCGGGTCCGCGTCGGCCACGGTGACGGTGGCGGTGACGATCTCGGCCTCGACGGCCGGCGATCGGGAGCCGCGGCCGGCCGCGCCGCCGTCCGGCGGCCGGTCCAGGACCGCGACGCGGCCGCGCAGCCCGTACGCGTCCTGCCGTTCGGCCAGTTCGAGGACGCGGAAGAAGCTCCCGGAGGCCGGCAGCCCCGGCGCCCGTACCCGCAGCACGGAGCCGGCCGGCGGGGTGCGTCCCTCGGGCAGGGCCAGCTCCCGGCCGCTCGCGGCGGCCTCGAACTGTCCGGAGCCGGTGAACTCCCAGCGCACCGAGAGCCGCCCGCCCCAGCTTCCCTCGTCCCGGGCGCGCAGCCCGATCGCGCAGGGCGTTCCGCGGCCCGGGTCGGCGCCGGGCGCGTCCGCGCGGGCCAGTGTGGTCCGGTGCAGGGCGCGGGCCTCCTCGGCGGCGGGATGCCGGCCCCGCGGCAGCGGCGACACCCGCAGTACGTGGGCCCGGACCCCGCCCTGGGCGAAGAAGGCCCGTACCGCGTACGGCAGCAGCCCGGGTCCCTCGAAGCCGCCGAAGTACCGCTGGTAGTCGGTCCAGCGGTCGACGGCGACCGGCTCGTCGACGGGCCCGCGGGGTGCCACGCCGACGAAGCCCGCGATGTCCAGGCGCACGGGCCGGAAGGAGGGCGCCGCCCGCGCCCCGTCCCGGTGGACCCCGGGCGCCCCGAGGCCCGGTCCGGCGGGGCTCACAGCGACTGGAAGTCGATGCGTTCGGCGACGAGGTGCAGTTCCTCCATCGCGACCTCTCCGCCCCCCTTGCCCGTGAGGGTGGGGCCGACCCACTTCTTGGGCTGGGCGGCGCGCAGCACCCAGGCGCAGACCGGCTGCCGTCCCTCGTCGTGGAGGGTGACGGTGACGGTGCGGGCGTCGTACTCGCCCTCGCGGGTGGCCTTGATCCAGTTGAAGAGGCGCAGATCGCCGATGATGCCGCGTTTGAGGGTGACGTCGTTGGTCGTGTTGGTGTTGGCGATCTTGCGGACGTGGTTCTCGGGGTCGTTGCCGTTGCGGTACTCGGAGAACTTCACCTCGTTGCCGGCTCCGCTGAAGTCGGAGAAGCCGCCGGCGATCTGGTCCTCGCCGCCGGTGTCGCCGAGTTTGACGAGGAAGTTGAAGGCTCCGTAGGGGTTGTTGCGCGTGGCCATGGGGGGTGTCTCCCGTTCTGCGGGCGTCAGCCTCGCTGTGCGTCGGCCGTGAACTGTCCGATGCGGAACACGACGAACTCGGCCGGGTAGGTGGGTGCCACCCCGATCAGGCAGATCAGCCGGCCGTTGTCGAGGTCGTTCTGGGTCATGGTGGTGCGGTCGCAGCGGACGAAGAAGGCCTCCTCGGGCTTGGTGCCGAGCAGGGCCCCGGTCCGCCAGACGGTGATCAGGAAGTCCTCGACGGTCTGCCGTACGGAGGCCCACAGCCGCTCGTTGTTCGGCTCGAACACCGCCCACTGGGTGGACTTCTCGATGGAGTGCTCCAGGTAGATGAAGAGCCGGCGCACGTTGACGTACTTCCACTCCGGGTCCGAGCTCATCGTCCGGGCGCCCCACACCCGCCGGGCCCGGCCCTCGAAGAAGCGCAGGGCGTTGACGCCCTCCGGGTTGAGCACGGACTGCCGGTCGTAGGTCACGTTGGCGGTGAAGTCGTTGATGCCGAGGAGGACTTCGTTGGCCGGGGCCTTGTGCACCCCGCGCTCCACGTCGCTGCGGGCGTAGATCCCGGCGACGTACCCGGAGGGCGGCACGTCGATCACGGGCGGCGGCGCGCCGGGGTCGGGGCGGCGGCTCGGATCGGTGATCCGTACCCAGGGGTAGTAGAGCGCGGCGTACTTGGTGTCGAACTGGGCCCGGAAGCGGCGCACTTCGGAGATCGAGCTGTCGCGGGGCGGGTCGACGATCGCCATCCGGTAGCGCAGCCGCTCGCAGTGCCCGATGAGGAGGTCGACGGCGGTCTTCTGCTCGGCGGCGGGCAGGGTGACGGTGTCCGGGAGGGCGACGATGGCGATGTCGTCGATCTCGGCGAGCGCGCCGAGCCCTCGGGCGGGATCGGTGAGGCTGTCCGGATTGGCCTCCTTGCCGCCGAGGTCCTGCGCGGTCGGCTCCAGTCCGTCGCCGCCGCGGGTCAGGTGGACGCCGGGCTGTCCGAGGCCGAGCAGGGCGGCGAGCCGGGCGCCGGGGAGCGCCGGCGGCGCTCCGGGCGCGGGCTTCACCGTGTCCAGCCAGACGAGGGAGAACTCGTCGGCCGGATCGGCGGCTTGCAGCACGTTGCCCACCGAGCGCGGGTGCCGGTCGTCGAGTTCCAGCTCGTTGTACACGTCGACGCGCTCGCCCAGGCGCACGGTGACGGCCAGGGTCAGGTGGAACGCGGCGGTTCCGGCCGCGACGGGCTCGAAGTCGCCCTGGGGGTTCAGGTATCCGAGGACCCCGTCGGGACGGCGGACGACGGTCCTGACGTTGGCGGGCGCCGGCGGCGTGCCGTCGGGCGGGGAGGGCGCGTTCCCGCCGCTCAGCGGGAGGACCTCCACGGCGGCGCCCGCCTGTACGCCGGTGAGCCGGGGCACTCCGTCGGCGCCGGAGATCAGGATGTTCTTGCCGCGCCGGAAGGTCACCGCCACGGCGATCCGGGCACCGGCGGAGCCCGGCCAGCGGGCCCGCCAGTACAGCAGCGGTGTGCCCGTCGCCGGGACGGCCAGGGAGGCGAAGTTGGCGTCGACGGCGGGCGGCGCGTCCTCGGCGGCGCCCGTACGGACGAAGGGGAAGACCCGGGAGACGTAGAGGCGGCGCCCGCCGTTGGCGAAGAAGGCCCGGGCCGCCAGGGCGAGCCGGCAGTCCTCCTCGCCGATCTTCAGCCCGCCGAAGGCCCGTTCGTACTCGGTGTAGCTCGTGACCAGCGCCGGTCCCGGCAGCACGGTGGGACCGCCCGGCAGGAGGTAGGGCACCGGTCCGTACTCGGTGCGCCCCGCCATGCCGAACGTGCTGGTCGGCACTCCCTCGATGGACCGTGATCGGAAGCTGGTCTCCTCGACGTAGACGCCGGGGGTCAGGTACTCGGGCATGTACGGGTCTCCTCGGTCACGGGTCAGGCGGGTACGTGCGGCAGGTCGGCGGCGTGGACCACCCGGCCGACGGTGAGGGAGCGGACGGTGTCGGCGGCGGCGGTGCGGTAGCCGGCCGGGCGGGCGGTGCCGCGCAGCACCGCGTTGTCGAGGTCCTGCGGCCGGGGCGGGTTGGCGCTGCGCTCGACGGTCTCCGCGACGAGGTCGGCCGGCGGGTCGTCCGGCGCACCGGTCGGCGGGTCGGGGGCGTGGGTGCGCAGCGCGACGGCGAACCGCGAGGGCGGCGGGTACGCGAGGGCCCCGACCCCGTCGATGAGCAGCAGCACCTGGCCGTGCTCGTCGCCGTGGGCCCAGCCGAGCGGGACTCCGCCCGGCCCGAAGGCGTCCACCCGCGGCCAGCGCACGGGGGTGGCGGCGGCGTCCGGGCGGACAACGCGCAGCCGCAGGCCGGTCGTGCCCTGCGGGACCGGGTAGGCGGGACCGGGCAGCAGCCAGGGGAGCAGCAGCCGGGCGTCGGCGCGGACGTGGGGGGCGGTGGGCGGCCGCTCGTCGGCGCCGGAGACTTCGGCGCGGGTCCACAGCGGTACGGTGAAACGGCGCGGTATCCAGCGGCGGGCGGGGTCTTCGACCCGTACGGTGACGGCGGCCGGGAGGCCGCCCGCGGTGGTGTGCCGCAGGACGAACCCGGTGGCGCCGTGCCCTTCGAGCGGGCGGACCCGGTCCTGCGGGCGGCGCGGCCGGCGTCCCGGTACGGGCTCGTCCTCCCGGCCCACGCGCAGCCCCGGCCCGGCGGCGGCCCGGCTCCGGGCGTCCAGGGGCCGTACGGCCAGCGCGAGCCGGTGCAGTACGTCGACCGGACCGGCCTCCACGGCGATCCGCCGGTCCGCCCCGGCGGAGCCCGCCGTCCCCGGCGTCATCGCAGCGGCTCCGCCGACGACCCGGCCGATGCCCCGGACGCCCCCGCCGACGACCCGGCGGCGACCACGGTGACCTCGCCCGCGGCGGGGCCGGCCGGCCCGTCGATGCGGACGACCCGGGCGACGTACGGCAGGCAGAGCCGGTAGTCGGTGGTCATCGCCTGGAAGGCCTCGCTCATCGAGTCCATCGCCAGCTCGTCGGGGACGATCTGCACCGAGTCCCCGGCGAGCCAGTCCCCGCTCGGGTGCAGCAGCGGCCCGGTGAACACTCCCTCGCTCTCCAGGATCCGGGCGGCCAGCCCGAGCCATTCGAGCTCCGCCTCCACGAACCGGTCCCAGGCGGCGATCATCAGGTGCATCCGCAGCGGCAGCCGGGGCAGCCCGTCCTGCGCGGCCATCGCCGCCAGCGCGGGCCGGGTCTCGCGGTCGATGCTCAGGCGGTAGCAGTAGACGGAAACCGCCGGATTGCGGATGACGGATCCGGGGGTGTCCACCTTGTCGAAGTCGACGGGCCCGGCGAGGACGGCCTCCGGGCGGCGCCCCGCCGGGATCTCCTCGGCGAAGCGCCGGTTGAGCAGCGCGACGACGCTGCGCCCCACGGCGGCGAGTGCCCGGTATCCAGCCATGGGCCGATGCTGCGGCCCGTCCCGTCACGGGCGCGTTGCGCGGGCCGCGGGCGGCGATGGCCGGGCGACGAACCGGTGACACCGCCCGGCCCACACTCGGGTGCGCCTGCCCCCTCACCCAGGAGAGCCCACCATGAGCAGCACCGCGCACCACCCCCCGGCCGCCGGCACGGGCGGCTGCGATCCCGGCGCGATCGACGAGCTCGCCTGCGTCGCCGCGGGCATCCAGCGCCGGGCCGAGGTCACCCAGCAGCACGTGCCCCAGCTGCGCGAGTTCCAGGAGAAGTTCAACACCGCCCGGACCGAGTACACCAAGGCCCGGCTGGCCGCGAGGACCGATCTCGACGAGGCGGCGGCGACACTCGCCAAGGTCCGCGAGCAGATCCGCTGCCGGGTCACCCACGAGCAGCGCCACTGCCTGCAACAGGCCGTCGACAAGGTCTTCGAGGAGATCCGGCGCTGCACGGGCGGCCGGGGCTGCTGCGTGGACGACTGCGGGTGCGATTTCGACGACGCGGTCGGCCGGGAGGACACGGTCGCCACGCTGGCGGCGCGCATCGCCCGGTACACGGCGGACACCACGAAGGCCGCGGCCTGTTTCACCGACCTGGACGGGGAGCTGACGGCGCTGCCGGAACGCGCGGCGAAGGTCAGGACGGACGCGGCCCAGCTGCTGGCGGACGTCTGCGACGCGGTCCTGGGCAAGGACGTCGTACGCCTCTACGCGCGCCTGCTGGTGCTGCTCCGCCGCAGCGCGGAGGCCTGGCGGGGCTTCGCCACGGTCTCCGAGTTCGTCGACTGCCTCTGCAAGGCCCTGCTGTGCGTGTTCAGGGGCTGGCAGGCGATCGCCGTGCTGGAGGGCGCCCGCGCCGAGCTGCTGTGCAAGGAGGAGACGCGGAGGAAGGCGTGCGAGCGCAAGCAGAAGGAGACGGTCGAGGAGGCGATGGCGGAGTACACCCGGCTGTGCCCGCCGTGCGCCGCGCACTCCGACGAGGCCGAAGAGGAGGATCCGGACGAGGACCGTACCGCCGACGCGGCCTGATCCCCCCTGACCGGGGTCTCAGCCGTGCGGACCGGCGGGCCCGGGCTCCGGTGCGGGAGCGGGGGCGGCCGCGGCCGCCAGCAGCTGGCGCAGCGCCGGTCCGGGAGGCCCCGGCAGCACCGCCAGGTACGTCGTCAGGGCCGGCCGGGTCAGCGGCCGTATCGCGGTGCGCGGCAGCCTCGGCACCGGCCCGACCTCGTAGAACACCGTCCAGGACGGGGCCAGGGGGCTCTCGCCGATCGAGGTCAGCGTGGCGAGCAGGTCGGTGAAGGGCGGCCCGGCCGGTGCCGCGGCCAGCGGGGCGACCAGGTCGTGGAAGGGGGGTTGTCCTCGCGCGCGGCCAGCCGCAGCGGCAGGTGCGCCAGCTGCTCCGGGGCCAGTTCCTCGGCGGCGGCCAGCGGATGCCCGCCCGGCAGGGCCGCGTACAGCCGGTCCCGCCACAGCGGCAGCAGCTCCAGGCCGGGGGCGTCGGGGCGGGCCCGGACCAGTGCCGCGTCCAGCTCGCCCGCACGCACCGCCGCGAGCCGCTCGGTCACCGGCAGCCGGACCGGCCGCACCCGCAGCCCCGGTGCGCGGTCGGCGAGCTCCTCCAGCAGCCGGTAGACCCGGTCCCCCGGACCGTGCACCGTACCCAGTCTGAGCACTCCGGTCGCGCCCGCCGCGACCTCGGCGGCCACCTCCCGCGTGCGGGCGGCCGCGGCGAGCACCGCCCGCGCCTCCGGGAGCAGCCGCTCCCCGGCACCGGTGAGGCCCACCCGGCGGGTGGTGCGGGTGAACAGGACCAGGCCCAGTTCCCGCTCCAGCAGGCCGATCTGGCGGCTCACCGCCGACTGGACGGTGTGCAGCCGCTCGGCGGCCCGGCCGAAGCCCCCTTCCTCGGTGACCGCCACGAAGTACCGCAGCTGCCGCAGTTCCATCCGCGGTCCTCCCGGCGGCCCGACCCATCACGATCGGAGATCACTGTACGTGCGAAACGGCGCTGGTTCGGAGGCTGTCGCCCTGCTCGAATGGAGCGGTCGGCACGACGGACCGGAAGCGGCGGAAGGACACCGATGGGACACCGGGGACGGCTCGCGGGTACGGGCGGCGGCGCGGGTACGGGCAGCGGCGCGGCCGCGCTCGTCGTACGGGCGGGCGACGCGGAGGAGGTGCCGCTGCCGCAGGCGGGGGCCTTCCGGCTGCTGGCCGACGGCGGCGCGGCCGGAGTGAACCGGCTGAGCCTGGGCGCGGGTTCGGCCGGGGCGCCGAACCACTTCCACACCCGGTCCACCGAACTCTTCTACGTGCTCGGCGGCGCCGCCGACTTCCTGCTCGGCACGGAGGCGGTGCGGCTGACCGAAGGCGGGCTGGTCCTCGTGCCGCCGGGGCTGACGCACGCGTTCGGCGCGGCCCCCGGCGAGGGCGCCGAACTCCTCGTCGTGCTGACCCCCGGGGTGGAGCGCTTCGGCTACTTCCGGACGCTGGGGCGCATCCGGCACGGGCTGGCGCCGTTCGAGGAGCTGCTGCCCCACCAGGACCGCTACGACGTCCACTTCCCCGGGGCCTGAGTGCCCGGCCCCGGGGTGAGCGCGCGCCGCGGGGGCGTACGGGCCGGCCTACTCCCAGTCGTCCCAGGGCGGGTCCGTGTCGTCGAAGTCGAAGGGCGGTTCCTCGTCGGCGTGCGGGGCCGGGGGCTCCGGGGCCGGGTCCGGCGTTCCCGGGGCCGGGGACGCCGGGCCGGCGGCGGCGCCGGTCCCGGCCAGCGCGGCCAGGATACCCTCGGCGTACTTGGCCAGCTTCGCCTCGCCGACACCGCTGATCGTGCCGAGCTCCTCGACGGTGCCGGGCAGCCGGGTCGCGATCTCCCGCAGCGTCGCGTCGTGGAAGACCACGTACGCCGGCACGCCCTGCTCCTTCGCGGTCGCGGCCCGCCAGGCGCGCAGGGCCTCGAAGACCGGTACGGCCTCCGCCGGCAGGTCGACCGGGACCCGCCCGGCCTTCCCCGAGCCGGAGCCCGAGCCAGAGGACTTGCGGGCCGCGGGGGCCGGCGCGGCCTCCTTGCGCATCGGCACGCTGCGGCGCCCGCCCAGCACCTCACCGCTGGCGTCGGTCAGCACCAGCGTCCCGTAGTCCCCCTCGACCGCCAGCAGCCCCGAGGCCAGCAGCTGCCGTACGACCCCGCGCCACTCCGCGGTGCTCAGGTCCGCGCCGATCCCGAAGACCGACAGGCCGTCGTGGTCGAACTGGATGACCTTGGCCGTCTTCTTGCCCTGGAGGATGTCGATGATCTGGCCGGCGCCGAACTTCTGCCGCCGCTCCTTCGCGAGCCGCCACACCGTGGACATCAGCTTCTGCGCGGGGACCGTGCCGTCCCAGGACTCGGCCGGGGTCAGGCAGGTGTCGCAGTTGCCGCAGGGCCCGGCGGCCGCCTGCCCGAAGTACGCGAGCAGCCGCACCCGGCGGCACTCGACCGTCTCGCACAGGGCGAGCATGGCGTCGAGGTGCGCGGCCAGGGAGCGGCGGTGCGTCTCGTCGCCCTCGGAGCCCTCGATCATCTTGCGCTGCTGCACCACGTCCTGGAGCCCGTACGCGAGCCAGGCGGTGCCCGGCTCCCCGTCACGGCCGGCGCGGCCGGTCTCCTGGTAGTAGCCCTCGACCGACTTCGGCAGGTCCAGGTGCGCCACGAACCGCACGTCCGGCTTGTCGATGCCCATGCCGAACGCGATCGTGGCCACCACCACGACCCCGTCCTCCCGCAGGAAGCGGGCCTGGTTCGCCGCGCGCGTCCGGGAGTCCATGCCCGCGTGGTAGGCGACCGCGTCGATGCCGTGCTCCACCAGGAACGCGGCGGTCTTCTCCACGGAGGCCCGCGACAGGCAGTAGACGACTCCGGCGTCCCCGGCGTGCTCGGTGCGGATGAGTTCCAGCAGCTGCCGGGTCGGGTTGTTCTTCGGGGCGATCCGGTACTGGATGTTGGGCCGGTCGAAACTGGCCACGAAATGCCGGGCCCCGCCGCTCTCCGCCAGCCCCAGCCGGGCCGCGATCTCGGCGTGCGTGGCCTCGGTGGCCGTCGCGGTCAGCGCGATCCGCGGCACCGTGGGCCAGCGCTCGTGCAGCATCGACAGCGCCAGGTAGTCGGGCCGGAAGTCGTGGCCCCACTGGGCGACGCAGTGCGCCTCGTCGATCGCGAAGAGCGAGACCGTGCCCCGGTCGAGCAGCCGCTGGGTGCCCTCGGTCCGCAGCCGCTCGGGGGCCAGGTACAGCAGGTCCAGCTCACCGGCGAGGAAGGCCTGCTCGACGGCCTGGCGCTCGTAGGGGTCCTGCGTCGAGTTCAGGAACCCGGCCCGCACCCCGAGCGCCGTCAGCGCGTCCACCTGGTCCTGCATGAGCGCGATCAGCGGTGAGATCACCACGCCCGTACCGGCTCTGACCAGCGCCGGGATCTGGTAGCAGAGCGATTTGCCGCCACCGGTCGGCATCAGGACCAGCGCGTCCCCGCCGCCGGCCACGTGCTCGATGATCTGCTGCTGCTCGCCTCGGAAGGAGTCGTATCCGAAGACGCGGTGCAGCACCTCGAGGGCATCGGGGGTCTCGGTGGGGGCGTCGACAAGGCTCATCCCAGAAGCCTATCGACCCCCACCGACACATCCGGACGCATCGGCCGCATCCCCCGCCCCGGCCTAGCCCAGCGCCGTCGCGAAGACCGCGTACGCCTTCTCGTCGAAGAGGACGAAGCGGACCTCCTCCACGGGCTCCGCGGCGGCCGCGCGGACCGTTTCCACCGCGATCCGGGCGCCGTCGTCCATCGGCCAGCCGAAGATCCCGGTGGAGATCGCCGGGAAGGCGACCGTACGGGCGCCCAGCTCGGCCGCGACCCGCAGGGACTCGCGATAGCAGGAGGCCAGCTGCGCCGAGCGGTCCTCGTCCCGGGACCAGACCGGGCCCACCGTGTGGATCACCCACTCGGCCGGGAGCCGGCCCGCCGTCGTGGCCACGGCCCGGCCCGTCGCGAGGCCCTTGCCGTACTGCGAGGCGCGCAGCGCCCGGCAGGCGTCCAGGATCTCGGGGCCGCCGCGCCGGTGGATGGCGCCGTCCACTCCCCCGCCGCCGAGCAGCGAGGAGTTCGCGGCGTTGACGATCGCGTCCGCGTGCTCGGCCGTGATGTCGCCCTGGACGAGGGTGATGCGCACCATCAGGAGGTCCTTCTCAGGTGGCGCCAGACCGCCTTGGCCGCATTGTGACCGGACATGCCGTGCACGCCCGGGCCGGGCGGGGTGGCGGAGGAGCAGAGGAACACGGCCGGGTGGGCCGTCGCGTACGGGAACAGGGAGGGCTTGGGGCGCAGCAGCAGCTGGAGCCCGGAGGCCGCGCCGCAGGCGATGTCGCCGCCGACGTAGTTGGGGTTGCGGGCGGCCAGTTCCGGCGGGCCGGCGGTGGCACGGGCCAGCACCAGGTCGCGGAAGCCGGGGGCGAAGCGCTCGATCTGCCGCTCGACGGCTTCGGTGAGGTTGCCGCCCCAGCCCGCGGGGACGTGCCCGTACGCCCAGAACACGTGCTTGCCCTCGGGCGCCCGGCCGGGGTCCACCAGGCTGGGCTGGGCGGTGATCAGGAAGGGGTTGCGCGGGGCCCGCCCGCCGGTGGCCAGCTGGAGGGCGGCGTCGATGTCGCGGGCGCGCGGGCCGATCTGCACGGTGCCGGCCCGGCGCGGGGCCTCGGCGGTCCAGGGCACGGGGCCGGACAGGGCGTAATCGATCTTGAACGCGGCGGCGCCGTACCGGTAGCCGTCGTACGCGCGCCCCAGCCGGGCGATCCGGGCCAGTGCGGTCGGCGAGGTGTCGAAGACGTACGCCCGGGCGGGAGGCAGGTCGTCGAGGCGCTTGACCTCGAATCCGGTGTGGACCGCACCGCCCAGGTCGCGCAGGTACCCGGCGAGGGCGTCCGAGATCGACTGCGAGCCGCCGCGCGGCACGGGCCAGCCGCCGGCGTGCGCGGCGAGGGCGAAGACGAGGCCGACGGCGCTCGTGCCGATCCCGCCCAGCGGGGCGATCACGTGCGCCACGAGCCCGGCGAACAGGGCCCGCGCCCGCTCCTCGTGGAAGCGGTTCAGCAGCCAGGTGGAGGGCGGCAGTCCGGCGAGCCCGAAACGGGCCAGGGTGACGGGGTCCCGGGGCAGGGCGGTCGAGGGCAGGGACATGAAGTCCCGGGCCAGGGTGTCCCATTTGCCGAGGAAGGGGGCCACCAGCCGCCGGTACGTGCCCGCGTCGCGCGGACCGAGGGAGGCCGCCGTCTCGGAGACGGAGTGGGAGAGGACGGCGGCCGTGCCGTCGTCGAAGGGGTGCGCCATGGGCAGCGGGGCGTGCAGCCACTCCAGCCCGTACCGCTTCAGCGGCATGGTGGAGAACACCGGCGAGCCGATGCCGAGCGGGTGCACGGCCGAGCAGGGGTCGTGCCGGAAGCCCGGGAGCGTGAGCTCCTCGGTGCGGGCCCCGCCCCCGACCGTCTCCGCGGCCTCGAACACGGCCACCGAGAAGCCGCGCCGGGCCAGCTCCACGGCGGCCGTCAGCCCGTTGGGCCCCGCCCCCACCACGACCGCATCGAGAATCGACGGCACCTTGAGACTCCTTCGTCCGGCGGCGGCTCAGCTCCCAGGATATTCGCCCCGTCCACACCCGCCCCCGCCCGCGCCCGGTCCGGCGGGACGGGGGCGCCTACGCGCCGCGCAGCAGCTCGCGGATCCGGACGGCCGTGGCCTCGTCGCGTCCCACGGCGAACGGCAGCTCGTTGTCCCGGTCGACCCGGAAGGGGACCCCCGCGACGGTGCTGTGCGCCCCGCCCGCCTCGGCGACGAGCAGCAGTCCGGCCGCGTGGTCCCACGCCGAGGGCCAGGTGAAGGCGAGGCCGTCCATCTCCCCGCGGGCCACCTTGAGGTACTCCAGGCCCGCCGAGCCGCAGGGCCGGGCCGCGACCCCGGGCACGTCGAGCCGGGACAGGGCCGCCTTGTCCTCGTCGGAGGTGTACAGCGGGTGGGCCATGGCGACCCGCAGGTCGGCGCCGGGCCGCGGCGAACCGCTGTGGATCCGCTCGCCGTTGACGTACGCCCCCTGCCCGCGCACGGCGGTCGCGAGCTCCTCCAGCGCCGGGGCGAAGGTCCAGGAGGCGAGGATCTCGCCGCGGTGGGCCAGGGCGACCAGGGTGCAGAACTCCGGGTCCCCGGCGACGAACTGCCGGGTGCCGTCCACCGGGTCGACGATCCACACCGGCGCGTCGGCGCGCAGCGCCCCGTACACGGTCGGGTCGGCGTGGACCGCCTCCTCGCCGACGACGGCGGAGCCGGGCAGCAGGTGGGTCAGGGAGGCCGTGAGGTGCTCCTCGGCCTTGCGGTCGGCGACGGTCACCAGATCGTGCGGACCGCTCTTCTGGTCCACCTCGTGGTCGGCGAGCTGCCGGAATCTCGGCATGATCTCGGCCGCCGCCGCCTTGCGGATCGCTTCTTCCACTGCGGACAGGTCTTGGGCCAGGAACTCTTCGATCATGCCCCCATCACACCACGCCCGGCTGACAAACCCCACCGCCCGTCGCGTCCATTCGCCCACCTCCGGGTGGACTGCGGGTGTCGCCGGTCAGCGGGTCGGGTGCCGGCGGATCATGAGGGCCGTGTACAGGAGGAAGGACGAGGCCACGCCGACCGCCCAGCCGTAGTCGGCGAGGGGCTTCAGGAAGGGGATCAGGCCCTCCTCCGGGAAGGGGCCCTGGCCGGGGGCCGAGTGGGAGCCGCCGATGGCCAGGACGCCGCCGACCACGAAGGCCGCCACCGCACTGACGTTCCAGCCGCCCGTGTACCAGTACGGGCCGCCCTCCCGGTACAGGTCGGGCAGCGAGAGCCGGGTGCGCCGCACGACCCAGTAGTCCGCGATGAGGATGCCGGCGACCGTGCCGAGGAGGCCGCCGACCAGGCCGAGCCAGGTGTAGATGTACAGCTCGGGGGTGGAGGTCAGCTTCCACGGCATGATCAGGACGCCGACGACGCCCGTGATCAGCGCGCCCCGGCGGAAGTTGATCCGGCGGGGGGCCAGGTTGGCCAGGTCGTACGCCGGGGAGACGACGTTGGCCGCGATGTTCACCGAGATCGTCGCGACGAGCACCGTGACCAGGGCGTAGAGCAGCCCGAAGACGCTGTCGGTCTTGGAGACCAGCTCCACCGGGTCCCAGATCGGGGCGCCGTACACCGCTTCCGACCCGGAGGTGACGAACACCGACAGCAGAGCGAAGAGGGTCATCGTCGTCGGCAGCCCGAGCGTCTGTCCGAGGATCTGGCTGCGCTGGCCGGCGCCGAAGCGCGTGAAGTCGGGGATGTTGAGCGAGAGGGTGGACCAGAAGGCGATCATCCCCATGAGCGACGGGAAGAAGACCGGCCAGAAGTCCTCGCCCCAGCCGAGCTTGGACGGCTGGTCGAGCAGCTCGCCGAAGCCGCCCGCCTTGACCCCGATCCACACCAGCAGCGCCAGCGCGCCGACGATGACGAAGGGCGCGGCCCAGTTCTCGAAGCGCCGCAGGGCCTCCATCCCCCGGTAGATGATGGCGAGTTCGAGGGCCCAGAAGAGGACGAAGCACAACCACAGCGGCCAGGGCTGCCCGGCGATCTCCGCGGCGTCCTCCCAGCCGCCGAAGACCTTGCCGAGCAGGACGAAGATCCCGGACCCGCCGATCCAGGTCTGGATCCCGAACCAGGCGCAGGCCACGGCCGCCCGGATCAGGGCGGCCAGGTTGGCTCCGCGCACCCCGAACGGGGCCCGGGCCAGCACCGGGAACGGGATCCCGTACTTGGGCCCGGCGTGCCCGATGAGCAGCATCGGCACCAGCACGATGAGGTTGGCCAGCGCGATGGTGAAGACGGCCTGCTTCCAGTCCATCCCCAGGGCCACCAGCCCGGAGGCGAGCAGCCAGGAGGGGATGTTGTGCGCCATGCCGACCCACAGGGCCGTGAAGTTGTACGTCGTCCAGCGCCTGGCCTCGACCGGTACGGGGAGGAGGTCGGGGTTGGCGAAGCGGCCGTCGGAGGGGACCTCGCCGGGAGCGAGCTCGACGCGGTCCCGGGTGTCGCCGATCGTGTGGTCCGGCATGTGCGCGCGTTCCTTCGGGTCGGTGGGACTCGGTCAGGCTCTGAGCGCCGGGATCACGTGCTGCCCGTACGCGTCGATGGTGGCCTCCTGCGCGTCGTGCATGTCGTACACGGCGAACTGGTCGACGCCCAGGTCGCGCAGGGCCCGCAGCTTCTCGATGTGCGCCTCGGGCGGGCCGAGCAGGCAGAAGCGGTCCACGATCTCGTCGGGCACGAAGTCGGCGGACGGGTTCCCGGCGCGGCCGTGGTGGCTGTAGTCGTAGCCCTCGCGGGCCTTGATGTACTCGGTGAGGGCGTCCGGCACCATGCCCGAGTGCTCCCCGTAGCGGCCGACGAGGTCGGCGACGTGGTTGCCGACCATCCCGCCGAACCAGCGGCACTGGTCGCGGGCGTGGGCCAGGTCCTCGCCCACGTACGCCGGGGCCGCGACGCAGATGGTGACCGCGTCCGGATCGCGTCCGGCCTGTTCGGCGGCCTGCCGGACGGAGCCGACCATCCACTCGGTCAGGTAGGGGTCGGCGAGCTGGAGGATGAACCCGTCCGCCTTCTCCCCGGCCAGGGCCAGCGCCTTCGGCCCGTACGCGGCCATCCAGACGGGGAGTTTCCCGTCCCGGACCCACGGGAGCCGCAGCGCGTTCCCGTCGACCTCGGCCTCCCGGCCCTCGGCGAGGTCGCGGATGACGTCGATGGCCTCTCCGAGGCGGGCCAGGGTGTTCGGTTTGCGTCCGGCGACCCGCATCGCGGAGTCGCCGCGGCCGATCCCGCACACCGTGCGGTTGCCGTACATGTCGTTGAGGGTGGCGAAGGTGGAGGCGGTGACCTCCCAGGTCCGGGTGCCGGGGTTGGTGACCATGGGCCCGATGTGCAGGCTCCGGGTGTTGGCGAGGATCTGGCTGTAGATGACGAAGGGTTCCTGCCACAGGACCGCCGAGTCGAAGGTCCAGCCGTAGCGGAAGCCGTTGCGCTCGGCGCGCTTCATGAGGCTGACGACCCGGGAGGCGGGCGGGTCGGTCTGGAGGACGAGGCCGAAGTCCATCACGGCTCCTTAGAGGTACTGGCAGGTGGAGCGGGGGATGAACACCCCGTGGCCGGCCCGGCCCGTGTACTCGCGCCGGTCGATGACGAGTTCGCCGCGGGAGAGCACGGTGTCGACGCGTCCGGTGATCCGTTTGCCCTCGTACGCCGAGTAGTCCACGTTCATGTGGTGCGTCTCGGCGGAGATGACCTGCTCGGCGTGCGGATCGTAGAGGACGATGTCGGCGTCGGAACCCGGTGCGATCGTGCCCTTCTGCGGATAGAGGCCGAACATCCGGGCCGGGCTCGCGCAGGCGATCTCGATCCAGCGGCGGCGGCTGATGTGTCCGTCCAGGACGGCCTGGTGGAGGAGGTCCATGCGGTTCTCCACCCCCGGCAGCCCGTTCGGGATCTTGGAGAAGTCCCCGCGGCCCAGTTCCTTCTGGCCGCGGAAGCAGAACGGGCAGTGGTCGGTGGAGACCACCTGGAGGTCGTTGGTCCGCAGCCCCCGCCACAGCGCCGCCTGGTGCTCGCGCGGCCTCAGCGGGGTGGAGCAGACGTACTTGGCGCCCTGGAAGTCGGGCTCTTCGAGGTTGTCGGTGGACAGGAAGAGGTACTGCGGGCAGGTCTCGCCGAACACCGGCAGGCCCTTGTCGCGGGCGGCGGCGAGCTCGGCCACCGCCTCGTCCGCCGAGACGTGGACCACGTACAGCGGGGAGCCGGCGACGCGCGCGAGCTGGATCGCCCGGTGCGTGGCCTCGGCTTCGAGGACGACCTTGCGGACCTCGCCGTGGTGGCGGGGGTCGGTCTCGCCGCGGGCCAGGGCCTGTTCGACGAGCACGTCGATGGCGATGCCGTTCTCGGCGTGCATCATGATCAGCCCGCCGTTGCCGGAGGCCCGCTGCATGGCGCGCAGGATCTGCCCGTCGTCGCTGTAGAACACCCCGGGGTAGGCCATGAACAGCTTGAAGGAGGTGACCCCCTCCCCGATCAGGTGGTCCATCTCCTTCAGGGTCCCCTCGTTGACGTCCGAGAGGATCATGTGGAAGGCGTAGTCGATGGAGCACTTGCCGTCGGCCTTGTCGTACCAGGTGTCGAGCCCCTGGCGCAGTGCCTGGCCCATGCTCTGGACGGCGAAGTCGACGATCGTGGTGGTGCCGCCCCAGGCGGCGGCCCGGGTCCCGGTCTCGAAGGTGTCCGAGGCGGCGGTCCCGCCGAACGGCAGCTCCATGTGGGTGTGGGCGTCGACCCCGCCGGGGATGACGTACTTCCCGCTCGCGTCGATCGTGCGGTCGGCCGTCCAGGCCTCGGCGGCCGCCGAGCCGTGGGCCGCGAGGGCGGCGACGCGGCCGTCCTCGACCAGTACGTCGGCGTGGACTTCGTCGGCGGCCGTGATGACGAGGCCGCCGCGGATGAGGGTGCGGATGGACATGTGCGGCGCCTCCCGGTCACGCGATGCTGTGCAGGGCCCGTTCGAGGATCTCGGCGCCCTCTTCCGCCTCGGCGACGGTGAGGGAGAGCGGCGGCGCGATGCGCAGCACGCTCGTGTCGTGTCCGCCGCCCTTGCCGAGCAGCAGGCCGCCTTCACGGGCGGCCTCCAGGACGGCGGCGGCCGCGTCCGGGTCGGCCACGTCGGTGCCGGGCTTCGTCAGCTCCAGCGCGGCCATCAGGCCCCGGCCGCGGACTTCCCGTACGGCGGGCACGGTGGCGGCGATGGCGCGCAGCCGCTCCAGGAGCAGGCCGCCGACGCGGCGGGCGTTGCCCTGGAGGTCGTGCTCCAGCAGGTACGCCAGGTTGGCGACGCCGGCCGCCATGGTGACCGGGGAGCCGCCGAAGGTGGAGATGGAGTTGGTGTCGATGCAGTTCATGATCTCGGCGCGGGCCACGACCCCGCCGACGGACATGCCGTTGCCGATGCCCTTGGCGAAGGTGAGGATGTCCGGCGGGCCGTTCTGGGCGTGGGCCTGCCAGCCCCAGAAGTTGTCGCCGGTGCGGCCCCAGCCGGTCTGCACCTCGTCGCTGATCCACAGGATGCCGTGCCGGTCGAGGACCTCGCGGAACGACCCGTACAGCCCGTCGGGCGGGGCGGTGAAGCCGCCGACGCCCTGGATCGGCTCGGCGATGAGGGCGGCGACCCCGCCGCGGGCCTGGCCGAGCACGTCCTCCAGGTCGGCGACGGCGGCCGCGGTGAAGGCGGTGTCGTCGAGGTGTGCGAAGGGGCCTCGGGTGCGGACGGCGCCGTGGACGTAGTACGTCTGCAGCGGCGAGAGGCTCGTCGGGGACCAGCCGCGGTTGCCGGTGATGGAGACGGTCGAGAAGGACCGGCCGTGGTAGCTGTTGCGCATCGCCAGGATCTGGTTGGAGCGGCGGTACGCCGTCGCCAGCAGCAGGGCGGTGTCGTTGGCCTCGGTGCCGGAGGTGGTGAAGAAGACCCGCGCCTCGGGGATGCCGGACAGCGCGGCGACCCGCTCGGCGAGCTCGATCATCGGGCGGTTGAGGTACAGCGTGGAGGAGTGGATGAGCCGGCCGGCCTGTTCGGAGACGGCCTTGGTGACCTCGGGCAGGGCGTGGGCGGTCATCGTGGTGAGGATGCCGCCGAAGAAGTCGAGGTAGCGGTTGCCGCCGGCGTCCCAGACGTGTCGGCCCTCGCCGTGCGTGAGCTCGATGGGGCGGCGGTAGTAGAGCGCGAGCCAGTCGGGCATGACGGCCTGGTGGCGGCTGTGCAGGGGAATCGGGTTGGTCACGGCTGAACGAGCCCTCCGTAGGCGTCGGGACGGCGGTCGCGGTAGAAGGCCCACTGGTCGCGGACCTCCTTGATCAGGTCGAAGTCGAGGTCCCGGACGAGGAGTTCCTCGTCCTTGCCGCTGGCCACCTCTCCGACGAACCGGCCGCGGGGGTCGACGAAGTAGCTGGTGCCGTAGAAGTCGTTGTCGCCGTACTCCTCCTGGCCGACGCGGTTGATCGCGGCGACGAAGTACTCGTTGGCGACGGCCGCGGCGGGCTGCTCCAGCTGCCAGAGGTAGGAGGACAGGCCCCGGTGGGTGGCGGAGGGGTTGTAGACCAGCTGGGCCCCGGCGAGGCCCAGGGCGCGCCAGCCCTCGGGGAAGTGGCGGTCGTAGCAGATGTAGACGCCCACCCGGCCGACGGCGGTGTCGAAGACGGGCCAGCCGAGATTGCCCGGGCGGAAGTAGTACTTCTCCCAGAAGCCCTTGACCTGGGGGATGTGGTGTTTGCGGTACTTGCCGAGGTAGCTGCCGTCGGCGTCGATGACGGCGGCGGTGTTGTAGTAGAAGCCCTCGGATTCGAGCTCGAAGACCGGTACGACGATGACCATGCCGGTCTCGCGGGCGAGCGCCTGCATCCGCTGGACGGTGGGGCCGTCGGGGACGGGTTCGGCCCAGCGGTAGTGCTCGGGTTCCTGGACCTGGCAGAAGTAGGGTGCGTTGAACACCTCTTGGAAGCCGATGATCTGTGCGCCGTCGGCGGCCGCCCGCCGGGCGTGCTCCTCGTGCTTGGTGATCATCGACTCGGTGTCTCCGGTCCAGGTGGCCTGGACGAGTGCGGCGCGGACGACTTGGGCCATGAGCTGCTCCTCGCGACGGGAACGCCGAGTTCTACGCACGTAGACGGTGTGCGTAGGGAGTAGAACGTAGGCCCCGTCACACCGTGGGGCAAGACCGCCGTGCGCGGTTGGGTGAGTCGATCAAGCTAGGGCAACGGATGATCGAATCCGCTCATTGGACGGGCGGTTTCGCAACCCGCAGGGCGTGTACGAGGTCACGGTGGTGCGCGTCGGAGAGCGCCTCGGCGGCCCGGAGGAGCCGGGGGGTGAACCACTGCGGAGCGCGGCGGGCGAGGCGGACCGCCTCCTCGGCGGTGCGTACCTTGACGAAGGCGCCGAGCAGGGCGTCGGCCTCGCGGGTCCGGCCGGACCCGGCCAGGGCCAGGGCGGCCTCGGCGATCTCGGCGGCGGGACGGGCCGCGCCCTGGCGCAGCAGCGCCTCGCAGTCGGCGTACCGGCCGGCCTCGCCGAGGGCGGCCGCGGCCGCGGCGAGCCGCTCGGGCGGGAGCGAGGCCGCCTCCCAGAGCAGCGTGGCCCAGTCGGCGGCGAGCCCGGCCCGGACCAGCTCGTCGGCCAGAGCGGGCAGCCGGCCGGCGGGCCAGGCCGCGGCCTCGCAGAGCAGCGCGTGCGCCTCGCCGCCGCGCCCCTGGGCCCGCAGCCCCAGCAACTCCCCGATCACCGAGGCGATCCCGCCGGGCCCCGGCCCGGCCGCGAGGGGCGCGGCGCCCTGCGTGCCGGGCTCGGCGGCGGCGCTCGTGTCGGGCCCGGCGGCGGCGGGCGTCTCGGGCCCGGGGCCGGCGGGCGTCTCGGGCGCCGGCGCCGGCGCCGGCGGGGCGAAGCGGGCGCGGCCGAGCGTTCCGGCGCGGGACCGGCGGAGGGACCGGGGCTCGGGGCGGGGCCCGGCGTGGTCTTCGGGGCGCGGCTCGGCATGGTCTTCGGGGCGGGGCCCGGCGTGGTCTTCGGGGCGCGGCTCGGCATGGGCGAAGCGGGCGCCGCGGGGTGCGGCGGCCGCATCCGGGTGGGCGGGCGGCGGGGTGAAGGGTGCGGGGGCCGCGGCCGCGGCCCCCGCGTACCGGGCACCGCCGGCCCGCCGCGCACCGCGCAGCCACCGGCCCTCGGCCCGCTCCACGGGCGGCTCGGTCCGCTCCTCCCCCGCCTCCCGCTGCCGCGGCACCCCGGACACCGTCCCGCCTTCCTCCACCCCGGCCCACGCCCGGGCCGGGGTCTCGGCCACGGCGGGCCCGGGCCCGGCGGACCACCCCGGCCCGGGCCCGGTGCCCAGGGCCCTGAGGCGGGACGTGAGGTCCTCGTGGCGGGAAGCCGCCCTGGCGGTGTCGTCCTGGGTCCAGGCCAGTTCGCGCGTCAGGGTTTCCGCCTCCGCCGGGTCCGGAGCAGAGTCCAGACGGGCCGCCAGCGTGCGGGCCGCCGCCTCCGACACGGAGCGCTGGTCGGCGGCGGCCGCCAGCAGGGTCCGGAGCTCCTGCGCCCCGCCCGGCAGCCGGTCCCACACCGCGACCGCCGCGGCCCGCAGCCGGGCCGCGTACTCCCTCTCCCGCGCCGCGAGTTCCGCGCCCCGGGCTCCCGCGAGGTCCCCGAGCAGCGACTCCACCACGTCCCACGGCGGCATCGCCGCGCCGTCCAGACAGGCCCGCAGGCCCTCCGGATCCCGACGCAGGAACTCCCCGTACCAGCCCGTCCCCGGATCGAGTCTCTGCGTCAACCCGCGTAAATAGCCCGAGAGTTGACCGATCGTCTGCGAAGTCGCGGTCTCCATGCCCGCATTGGATCCCACCGGTGTTACGGGCGGGCTACGGGAATCTCAAAGCTTGACGGCGATCGCGGTGTGCGGACGCTTCCCCCGCCGCACCAGGGCGGCCGGTACGTCCACGGCCCAGAACTGCCACGTGTACTTCCGCGACATCAGCTTGCGCACCCGCGCCAGCCCCGCCTCGTCCAGCAGCCGCGCCTCGCCCTCCAGCACCTGCGCCCCTTCGGCGACCCGCCCGCGTACGTCGCAGGCACTGACCGCGACCCGCCCGTTGTTGCGGATCCGCTTCACCTTCCAGGAATCGCTGCGCGTCCACACGTACAGCTCACCCCCGTCGGCGACCGCCCAGACCGGGGTCGCGACGGGGGTGCCGTCCTTGCGGAACGTGGTGAGGCTGACGTACTTGCCCTGGTTCAGCTCGTCGAGAGTCATCCCCGGAGCCTACGACGGCCCCCGGGGCGCGGCAGGCCGCGTACCCGGATCCCGGGCGGAGGCCCGCCCGTCCGGGGCCGCGCACGCGGCAAGCAGCAGACCGGCCGCGAGCAGGGCGCCGAGGAGTGCGAAACCGAGTCGTTGGGAAGCGTTCGAGGTCGACACGGATTCACGCTTGCCCGCTCCCGGCCGCCCCCATCGCCGATTGGGCCGTTCGGCCCGCCGGGCCCGCCCGAAAGAAACCGCAGGTCCGCGGCCTGGACACTCCTCAGGAGGTCACTGCCGGAGTCTCAGGCCGGCACGAAGGCGCAGCGGCGCAGCACGTCGTCCAGGGAGAGTCCGAGCGCCTCGGTGAGGGCGGCCACCGTAAAGAAGGCCGGGGTCGGCGCGCGACCGGTCTCGATCTTGCGGAGGGTTTCGGCGGACAGCCCGGCGCTCGCCGCGACCTCGACCATGCTGCGACCGCCGCGGGCTTCGCGCAGCAGCGCGCCGAGCCGCTCGCCGCGCTCGCGCTCTTCGGGGGTGAGAGGGGTACGGACCATGGCGTCATCCTACCCCCTGCCCCAATAACTATCCCGTTAAAGTTATACCGGTATAGTTATTGGCATGGTGGAACTGAAGACAGAAGAGTCGATCAACGCGATGCGCGCCCCGGGCCGGGTCGTCGCCCACGCCCTGGCCGCCGCCCGGGAGGCGGCGGCCGTCGGGGCGTCCCTGCTGGACCTGGACCGGGCGGCCCGCGCGGTACTGGCGGAGGCGGGCGCGAGCTCCCCCTTCCTCGGCTACCGGCCGCACTTCGCGCCGGTGCCCTTCCCGGGGGTCGTCTGCGCCTCGGTCAACGACGCGATCGTGCACGGCATCCCCGACGGCTACCGGCTCCGCGACGGAGACCTGGTCAGCATCGACTGCGGGGCCGAGCTGGGCGGCTGGGTCGGGGACGCGGCGGTCAGCTTCACCGTCGGCCGCCCCCGCCCCGCCGACCTGCGGCTGATCGAGACCGCCGAGGCGGCCCTCGCGGCCGGCATCGCCGCCGCGCGGCCCGGCAACCGGATCGGCGACATCGCGTACGCCATCGGCACGGTCTGCCGCACCGCCGGGTACGGGATCATGGAGGACTTCGGCGGCCACGGCGTGGGCCGCACCATGCACGAGGACCCGGGCGTGCCCAACGAGGGCCGGCCGGGGCGGGGCATGCAGCTGCGCCCCGGCATGGTCCTCGCGATCGAGCCGATGCTGATCGCGGGCGGCACCGACGAGTACCGGTGCGACGGGGACGGCTGGACCCTGCGGACCCTCGACGGCAGCCGCGCCGCGCACGTGGAGCACACGGTCGCGATCACCGCCGACGGCCCGAGGATCCTCACCGCCCCCTGAACACGCGGGAGCGGCCGGTCCCCGCGGTTCCCCCGCGGCCTCCGCCGCGGCCGTCCCCTACGGCTTCCCGTACGGGTGGACCACCATGGCCGATCCCCCGCCCCGCCGGGTCGTCTCGGCCGCGGCCAGCCAGCGCCCGTCCGGCAGCCGCTGGACCCCGGTCGCCGCCCCGATCTCCGGGTTCTGCCGGAAGCCCTGTCCCAGCGCCTCCAGTCGGCCGCGCAGCGGGCTGTTCCACAGACCGGGCTCCAGCTCGGTCGTGGTCTGGTTGCGCTGGCTGGCGCGCGGCGCCGCGATGGCGTCGACCAGCGGCAGCCCCCGGTCCAGGTGCCCGATCAGGGTCTGCAGGACGGTGGTGATGATGGTGGCCCCGCCCGGGGAGCCCACCGCGAGCACCGGGCGCCCGTGCTCCAGCACGATGGTCGGGGACATCGACGAGCGCGGCCGCTTGCCGGGGCCGGGCAGGTTCGGGTCCGGGACGCCGGGGGCCGCCGGCGCGAAGGAGAAGTCGGTCAGCTCGTTGTTGAGGAGGAACCCGCGACCCGGGACGGTGATCGCGCTGCCGCCGGTGGACTCGATGGTCAGGGTGTACGAGACGACGTTGCCCCAGCGGTCGGCGACCGTCAGGTGCGTGGTGTTCTCCCCCTCGTACGTGGTCGGGGCGGCCTGCCCGGAGCCGCCGCAGGCCACCGGGTGGCGCGGGTCGCCGGGGGCCAGCGGGCTGGTCAGCGTACGGTCCGGGGCGATCAGGCAGCCGCGCGAGTCGGCGAACCGCTGCGAGAGCAGTTCCCGCGTGGGGACGTTCTGGGCGGCCGGATCGCCGACCCAGCGGCCGCGGTCGGCGAAGGAGATACGCGAGGCCTCGATGAACCGGTGGAGGTACTGGGTCTCGGACAGCTTCGACAGGTCGGTGCGCTCCAGGATGTTGAGCGCCTCGCCGACGGTGGTGCCGCCCGAGGAGGAGGGCGCCATGCTGTACACGTCGAGGCCGCGGTAGCCCACCTCGGTCGGGGCCTGGCGCTTGGTCCCGTACGCGCGCAGGTCGCCGGTGGTCAGGTCGCCGGAGCGGACGATCCGGGTGGCGGCCGGGTCCACGGGGGGCTTGCGGACGGCCCGGACGATGTCCTCGCCGATCGGGCCCCGGTAGAGCGCCCCGGTGCCCTTGCGGCCCAGCTCGGCGTAGGTGGCGGCCAGGTCGGGGTTCTTGAAGGTGGAGCCGACGACCGGCAGGGCGCCGCCCGGCAGGAACAGCTTCGCGGTGTCCGGGAAGTCCTTGAACCGGTCCTGGTTGAGCTCGGTCTGGGCCCGGAACGTCGGGTCGACGGTGAACCCGTCACGGGCCAGCTTCTCGGCGGGCTTCAGCATCTGGCCGAGCGAGCGGGTGCCCCAGGCGTCCAGTGCGCTCTTCCAGGTGGCCGGGGTGCCGGGGACGCCGACCCCGCGGCCGCTGGTCTGGCCCTGCTCGAAGGGGATGGGGACGCCGTTCTCCTGGAACAGGGTTTCCGTCGCCGTGGCGGGCGCGGTCTCGCGGCCGTCGATGGTCTGCACCCGGCGGGACTTGGCGTCGTAGTAGACGAAGTAACCGCCTCCGCCGATGCCGGCCGAGTACGGTTCGGTCACCCCGAGCGCGGCGGCCGTCGCGACGGCGGCGTCCACGGCGTTGCCCCCGGAGCGCAGCACCGCGATGCCGGCGGCCGAGGCGTCGGCGTCGACGCTGGCGACGGCCCCTCCGTACCCGGCGGCGACCGGAACCTTGGCCGGAGTGCCGGGGCCGCCGCCGGCCGCCTGTGACGGCGGGGCCGCCGCGCCGGTGGACACCAGTGCTCCGGCGAGGGCGACGAGTGCTAACTGACGTGTGGCCGAGCGACGCATCCGAACCTCCAGTCGACGGCCTGTCACACCCCACCGGACAGGCCTGAACCCTGAACTCGGCACTGTAACTTCACCGCACCCCCCGCGTCAGGAAGACGGCGCGCGGGCTAGCATCCGGCGCATGAACGACGACGTGCGCAACATCGTGCTCGGGGTGGTGGCCACCGCGATCAGCGGCGGCTTCGGCTGGTTCTCCCGGACCTATCTGTGGCGCCGTACGCTGCGCCGCAAGCAGGCCTTCTTCGGTCTGCCCACCGGCTCCGACTGCCTGTTCGTGGTCAACCGGCAGATGGGCGGCACGGAAGGGTCGGTGCACCGCAACGACGCGTTCGCGCTGCTGGAGATATCCGCCCTGATCAAGGACTGCGGGGCCAATCTCCAGATCGTCTCCCACGACTCCGTCCGCCAGGGCTTCGGCGAGCGCGCCGAGTTCTGCGTGGGCGGGCCGGTGTCCAACGCGCGGACGGCGGCGCACCTCGCCTCCATGCTGCCGGGCGTCCGGGTCGACCTGTCGGGGGATCCGGGGCCGGACCGCGGGGCGATCCACGTCGGCGGGGAGACGTACCGCTGGGACAAGGGGCAGATCGACCACGTACTGCTGGCCCGGCTGACGGCGGGGCCGGGCAGCCGCCCGGTGTTCCTCGTCTCCGGGCAGACCGCGATCAGCAACCAGGCGGGCGCCCGCTACCTCGCGCGCCACCACAAGGACCTGGCGCGCCGCTACCGCGGGGACTCCTTCTGCGTGGTGCTGAAGGTCAACAACTCCGACGCGTACGGCCCGGACGTGGTCGACCTGCTGGCGGACGTCACCCGGCAGGCCCGGACACCCGCAGCGGCAGCCGTGTGATCCCGTTGATGAAGTTCGACACCAACCGGCGGGGCGGGCCCGCGAGTTCGGGGGCCGGCATCGCCGCGCGCCACTCCTCGTGGAGCACGCGCAGCTGGAGCCGGGCGAAGTGGGCGCCGAGGCAGACGTGCGGTCCGTCGCCGAAGGAGACGTGCGGGTTGGGGGTGCGGCCGAGGTCGAGGCGCCCGGGGTCGGTGAAGACGCGCTCGTCGTGGTTGGCGGAGGCGTGGAAGACCACCACCTTGTCGCCGGCGCGGACCGGCTGCCCGGCGAGCTCGGTGTCGACGGCGGCGGTGCGGCGGAAGCTGAGCACCGGCGGGTGGACGCGCAGGAGTTCGTCGACCGCGCGGTGCACCGGCACCCGGCCGTCGGCGAGCGCCCGGTACGCGTCCGGGTCGCGGGCCAGGGCCAGCAGGCCGCCGGGGGCCGCGCTGCGTACGGTGTCGTTGCCCGCGACGGTGAGCAGGAAGAAGAACATCTCCAGTTCGGCGGGTTCCAGCCCGGCTTCGGCGAGGGCGGTCATCACGTCGTCGCCGGGGTGCGCCCGCTTGTGGGCGGCCAGCTCGCGGGCGTAGGCGAACATCTCGCCGAGCAGGGCCGGGGAGCGCGGGTTCAGGGGCTTTCCGTCGGGGCCGAGCAGGGGCGCGGGCGCGTCCTCGGGATCCTGGTAGCCGATGATCCGTACGGTCCACTCCAGCAGCAGGCCCCGGTCGGCGGCCGGTACGCCGAGCAGGTCGGTCAGGTTGAGCAGCGCGTATTCGTCGGTGACCGCGGCGACCAGGTCGGCGGCGCCGTCCTCGGCTCCGTCCCGGGCGGCGGCCAGCAGCGTACGGGCGCGCTCGCGGACCCGGCCCGTGAAGGCGTCGACGCGGGCGGGGGTGAAGGCGCGGGAGACCAGCCGGCGCAGCCGCCCGTGGTCGCCCGCCGCGCGGCGCGGGTCCTGGTTGAGCATGGTGCGCCGCAGGAACGGCAGGTCGGCCGGGTCCGGATCGCGGATCTGGGTGGCGCCGAGCCATGAGGAGTACGTGGCGTGGTCGCGCAGCACCCGTACCACGTCGGCGTGGCGGGTGACCGCCCGGAATCCGGGCCCGGCGGGCCAGCCGGCGATCTCGGGCTCCTCCTGCCAGGCCACCGGGTGGTGGTCGCGCAGCAGCCGGTAGCTCTCGTACGGGATCCCGGCCCCGTAGATCCGGGGGTCGAACACGTCGGGCACGTACGCGGCGGGGTCCATGGGGCCACGGTGGCCGGAGCCCCCGCCCCGCCGCAAGAGGACGATCAGTCGCCGAGTTCGCAGCGGGCGGGACCGATGTCGGTGTCCGGGCCGAGCAGGACGACCCGGACCCCCGGTTCGGTGGAGGCCACCGTGCACACCAGCTGCTGGCGGGCCGTCTCGGACAGGGTGGCGACCTTGAACGGCACGCCGACCCCGATCGTGTCGTCCGAGATCATCGTCGTCCCCGCGCTGGCCCCCTGTTTCTTGATGTCCAGCACGGGCAGCCGGGTCTCCAGGCCCGCGGCCTTCTGCGCTTCGCTGGGGCCGACGAGCAGCCGCACCAGGAGCGAGGTCTGCGACACCGAGGGCTGCTCCCTGTCGGGTATCGGGAACAGCCGCCCGTCGGCCGACACGAGGTACACCGTCCCCTTGGTCCCGGGCCCGGGCACGACGACCTTCGCGGCGGCTCCGCTCTCGATGACCCCGGTGGGCTTGATCCCGCAGCCGGTGAGCAGCGCTCCTCCCAGCAGCGCGGCGACGGCGGCCGCGGCCGCCCGGGTCCGGGTCATGCGTCGGCCTCCAGGGGCATGTCGAGGGTGAACACCGCTCCCCCGGCGGCGCCGTTCGCGGCGCGCAGGGTGCCGCCGTGCAGCCGGACGTTCTCCAGGGTGATGGCGAGCCCGAGGCCGCTGCCCGCGGAACGGGTACGGGCGGCGTCGGCCTTGAAGAACCGGTCGAAGATGTGCGGCAGCACCTCGGGGGCGATGCCGGGCCCGCTGTCGGCGACCTCGATCAGCAGCCGGGGGCCGTCGGGCCGCGGCTGCGTGCGCACGCCGACGCGGACCGGGGCGCCGCCGTGCCGGAGGGCGTTGCCGACGAGGTTGGCGAGGACCACGTCGAAGCGGCGCGGGTCGAGCCGGGCGCGGACCTGCGACGGCAGGTCGGTGAGGACCCGCTCGTCGTCCCAGTGGCGGCGCTCGAGGGTCTTGCGCACCGCCTCGGCCACGTCCACGTCGTCGAGGTTGAGTTCGGCCGCACGGGCGTCGAAGCGGGATATCTCCATGAGGTCCTCGACGAGGACGGCGAGCTTTCCGGTCTCGGCGCTGACCAGCCGCAGGGCGGCGGCCGTGTCGGGATCGAGGCGCTCGGCCTCCTCGTCCAGGACCTCGGTGACGGCGAGCATGCCGGCCAGCGGGGTGCGCAGTTCGTGGGAGACGTCGGAGGCGAAGCGGCGGGCCCGGGCCTCGGCCTCGCGCAGCTCGTCCACCGACTGTTCGAGGGCGCCCGCCGTCTCGTTGAAGGTGCGGGCGAGTCCGGCGAGCTCGTCGGAGCCGCGGACCTCGATCCGGGTGTCGAAGCGGCCGCTGCCGAGCCGCTGGGCGGCGCGGCGCATGTCCCGTACGGGGCGCAGCACGCTGCGCGCGGCGAGCAGGGCGGGGACGACGGCGATGGCGAGGCCCGGGACGGCGCCGCGCTTGGCGGCTTCGACCATGGCCTCGACCGTCTTGCCCTCGGTGGTCAGGGGCATCGTCGCGAAGAGGATCAGGCCGGTGGGTTCCCGGACGTCGTGGTGGAGCCAGACGGCGGGCATGCCGACGGCGAGGTACGGTCTGCCCGCCGGATCGGTCACCCGCTGGAAGGCGCCGTGCGGATGGGCCGTCACCTGGCGGCGCAGCTCCTCGGTGACCACCGTGGAGGTGGGCGCGCTGGTGCTGGAGGCCCGCAGGGTGCCGTACTCGCCGAAGACGTTCCAGGGGTTCGGCTTGCCCTTCTTCCCCAGCTCGGTGACGATCCGCTGGAGCTGTGCCTGGTCCAGCGGGAGGTCGAGCGGCTGGGTCTCGATCTGGTCGCGCAGGGTGCTGACCGCGGTGTCCTGGCTCTGCTTGAGCACCGCGGTGCGGGCCTGCTGGTAGGTCAGCGCGGCCGTGGTCACCGCGCTGATCGCGGCGACCAGCAGGAAGGCAGCGATCAGCCGGGTGCGCAGCCCGAGCGGGGCGATGCGCCTCACAGCGGGCCGAAGCGGTAGCCGAAGCCGCGCACGGTCTGGATGTAGCGGGGGCTGCCGTCGGGGTCCTCGACCTTGGTGCGCAGGCGGCGTACGCAGGCGTCCACGAGCCGGGCGTCGGCGTGGTAGCTGTGCTCCCACACGTACTCCAGGAGCTGCTGGCGGGAGAAGACCTGCTCGGGCGAGGCGGACAGGTGGAGCAGGAGTTTGATCTCGCTGGGGGCGAGGGGGACGCGTTCGCCGTTCTTGGCGACGGCCAGCCCGGCCCGGTCGATGGCGAGCTCGCCGTGGAACTCGACCTCGGGGCGGCTGCCCGCCGGGGCGCCGAGGCGGCGGAGCACGGCCCTGATGCGGGCCTCGATGACCTCGGTGCGGGCGGGTTTGACGATGTAGTCGTCGGCGCCGGCTTCGAGGCCGACGACTATGTCGAAGTCGTCGCCGCGGGCGGTCAGCATGATGATCGGGAGCTGGCTGGTCTCGCGGATGCGGCGGCAGACCTGCACGCCGTTCATCCCGGGGAGCATGAGGTCGAGAAGGACCAGCTCCGGGAGGAAGGTTCCCATCAGCGCGAGGCCCGCCTCGCCGGTTTCGGCCGCGGCCACCTCGTGGCCTCGGCGGCGCAGGCCGAGGCCCACCCCTTCCCGGATGGAAGGGTCGTCCTCGATCAGCAGTACGCGTGGCATCCGGTCATTATCCAAGACGGTTCGAAGGCCCCTGCTCCCGCCGGCGGCCGACCTTGCGCCGAGCGGAGTCCAGCAGGTCGGTGATCTCCGTGAGGCCGAGCGGCCCGGCGAGGAGGACGACGACGAGGGCGAGCGCCGCGGTTCCCGCGCCGACGGCCGCGAAGTCGCCGAGGCCGTCGGCCGCCCGGGCGGCCGCGTATCCGGCGGCGGCACCGGGCAGGCAGGCGGTCAGCAGCCGCAGGTGGGTGCGGACCGCGGTGGCGCGGCGCTCCGTACGGGTTCCGGTGCGCGGGCCGAGCCGCCGGGCGAGGGTGTACGCGGTCACCGCGAGCCCCGCGAACAGGGCGACGGAGTAGGCGCCGGCCATCCCGGTGACCGCCCAGCGCGGGGGCAGCAGCAGGTAGGCGGCGGCGGACAGCCCGGCGTTCAGGGCGGCGATGACCAGGTTCAGGAAGAAGGGGGTCCGGGTGTCCGAGAGGGCGTAGAAGGCGCGCGAGAGGACGTACTGGCCGGAGAAGGCGATCAGGCCGGGGGCGAAGGCGAGGAGCATGCCGGCCATGACCTCGGTGTCGGCGGCGCCGGTGCGCCCGTACCCGAAGACGCTGCCCATCACCCAGGGGGCGAGCGCCGCGAAGAGGGCGGCGGCGGGGACGACGAGGGCCGCGCTGGAGCGCAGCGCGTACGACACGTCGCGGCGGAGCGCGCCGAGGTCGCCGTCGGTGGCGGCCGCGCTCATCCGGGGCATCAGGGCGGTCACGAGGGAGACGGTGATGATGCCCTGCGGGACGATCCACAGCTGGTAGGCGTTGCTGTAGGCGGTGTACCCGGCGCCGCCCGCGAGCCCGGCCTCCACGGCGCGGTGTCCGGTGGCGGTCGAGAGCCGGGTGACGACCCAGTAGCCGATCTGGTTGGTGAGCACGAGCATGACCAGCCAGCCCGCGTTGCGCAGCGGGCGGGCCAGGCCCTGGCCCCGCCAGTCGAAGCGGGGGCGCCAGCGGAAGCGGGCGGCGCGCAGCGAGGGGACGAGCGCGAGGGCCTGGACGACGATGCCGGCGGTGGTGCCGAGGCCGAGGAGGCGGGTTTCGCCGGCCGTCAGGCCGTCCGCCGCGCCGTGGGAGACGTACAGGAAGAGCCCGAAGACGCCGATGATGACGAAGTTGTTGAGGACGGGGGTCCACATCATCGCGCCGAACCGGCCGCGGGCGTTCAGCACCTGGCCGAGCAGGGTGAACAGCCCGTAGAAGAGGATCTGCGGCAGGCAGTACCGGGCCAGGGCCACGGTGGTGCTCGCCTGGCCGCCGGTGTACGGGGTGTACGCGGCGACGATGAGCGGCGCGGCCGCCACGGCGACGGTGGTCAGTACGACGAGCGCCGCGGTGCACGCGGTGAGCAGCCGGTCGGTGTACGCGGCCCCGCCGTCCTCGTGCTCCTTCGCGGCCCGGACCAGCTCGGGGACGAAGACCGCGTTGAGCGCGCCGCCGATGAGCAGCATGTACAGGATGTTCGGGACCGTGTTGGAGACGGCGTAGCCGTCGCCGAGCAGCCCGGTGCCGAGCGCGGCGACGACGACGGCGGAGCGGACGAACCCGGTGGCGCGGGAGACGATCGAGCCGGCCGCCATGAGGGCGCCGCTGCGCAGCACCGAGGTCTTCCCCGGTGTCGCGCCGGCGGCTCCGCCGGCGGAGGGGCCGGTGGCCGGTCGGGTGTCGGTGGTGGTCACCGGCGGGCCAGGTAGGCCTGGAATGCCTTGTGGAGCGCCGTGTTGGCGTATCCGTCCATGGGGGTCTCCCACTCGCCGAGCGTTTCGACGACCTGCCCGCCGGTGCCGAGCTTCCAGCGCAGCAGCCCGAAAGAACGTTCGTCGGGGTCAAGGGTGGAGGGTACCCCGCGCATGTCGTACTCGTCGGCCCCGAGGTCGAGGGCGTCGCACATCATCCGCCACTGGAGCGCGTTGCTGGGGCGGACCTCGCGGCGGTGGTCGGCGGAGGCGCCGGTCTGGTACCAGACCCGGCTGCCGGCCACGATCATGGTGTGCGCGGCGAGGATCTCGCCCTGGTGGACGCCCAGGTAGAGGCGCATCCGGCCGGCCGCCTCGGCGTTGAGGACCTCGTACTGCTGCTGGTAGTACGAGAGCGAGCGGCCCAGGCGGAAGCCGTCGCGCTCCTCGGTGATGCGCAGCAGGCGGTAGAACTCGGGCAGGTCGGCGGCGGAGCCGACGACGGTCTGCACCCCGGCCTTCTCGGCCTTGCGGACGTTGCGCCGCCACTCCTGGTTGAGGCCGGACCACAGCTCGTCGCGGGAGCGGCCGGCGAGCGGTACGCGGAAGACGTGGCGGGGCTGGGCGTCGCCGTCGTCCTCGCCGCCGCAGCGCTTCCAGCCCCGGGTGCGCAGCCGGTCGGCGAGGGCGGCGCCGACCGGGTCGACCTCGGTGGCGAGCACGTCGGATATCTGTCGGCCCGGCCCGGTTCCGGACTTGACGGCGGCGGCGTCCCAGCGTCGGTAGGCGGGCGTGGGCCCCATCCGGACGGCGAAGGCGCCCGCGGCGCGCAGGTGGCGCTTGAGGGGTTCCAGCCAGCGGTCGATGTGCGGGTCGGACCAGTCGGCGACCGGGCCTTCGGGAAGGTAGGCGAAGTATTTGCGAGTGCCGGGGAATTGGCGGTAGAGGACCAGCCCGGCACCGGCCGTCTGCCCGTCGGGGTAGTGCCATGCGACCCTTTCCGAGCGCCAGAGGTCCTTTACCTCGGCCCAGGACGGGTACTGCAGAAAGCTCGCGTTCCGGTTCCGGAAAAGGAAACCCTGGTATTCCGGTACGGACATGGGACGCACACTCAGCTCCCGCTCCGGGGACTGGTGTCGCTGGGCGGGGTTCACGAGCAGTGCGCACACGGCAAATCGGCCTTCCTGTACGTCCGGGGATGCGGGACACACAGGACTCTCACAGGAGTCCGTGACCGGTGTGCGCGGCGATTGTGACCGGACGATGACCGTTTCGCTGCGGTCCACGTCACAACAGAAAGTCAGATCTTTTCGGTGGTTTGTGCAACCTAAAGTCGTGCCGTCCGCATCTCCATTTGCGAACGATCATTACTTGGAGGGGTTTCGTTGAGCCGCACACGCCGTACCGCACGCAGTCGCCACGCCATGCTGGCCGGGACCGCACTCATGGCCGCCGCGCTGACCGCCTGCGGGGGCGGCTCGGGCGGTGACGCGAAGGCCTCCGGCACGGCGGACGCCAAGAAGAAGCCGGACATGGCGATGTCCGTGAACCTCACGGGCGACCAGGCAAAGCCCGGCGAGCCGGTGAAGGTGACCCTCACGGAGGGGAAGCTGGCCACGGTGAAGGTGTCCGACGGCAAGGGCGGCGAGCTGCCCGGGAAGATAGCCGACGACGGCAAGTCCTGGACGTCCGAGCGCAACGCCTCGCCGGGCACGGACTACAAGGTCGAGGCGCAGAACACCGACAGCCAGAGCGCGAGCGCCCAGTTCAAGACGGTCGCCGCGGACAAGGTGAACAAGGTCACGATCAACCCGGGCAAGGCCACTCCGGTGGTGGGCGTCGCCCAGCCGGTCTCGATCGTCTTCGACAACCCGGTGAAGAACAAGGCCGAGGTGGAGAAGCACCTGAAGGTCACCACCTCGAACAACACCGAGGGTTCCTGGGGCTGGTTCAAGGACTACAGCGGGAACGACCGGGTGGACTGGCGGCCGAAGGAGTACTGGAAGTCCGGCACCGACGTCAAGGTCGAGATGAACCTCAACGGGGTGGACTCGGGCCAGGGCGGCGGGATGTTCGTCAAGGACTACAACACCGAGTTCAAGATCGGCAAGGACCGCCGGCTCCAGGTGAACCTCGACACCCACAAGATGACGGTGACCGAGGACGGCCAGACGGTGAAGACCATCCCGGTCTCGGCGGGCACGCCCGGCGGCCAGAAGGCCTCCTGGTCCGGGAAGATGGTGCTGATGGCCAAGGAGGGCACCATCCGGATGGACTCCCAGACGGTGGGCCTGGGCGACTCCTACGACAAGATGGTCGACTACTCGATGCGGGTGACCTGGTCGGGCATGTACATCCACGCCGCGCCGTGGAACTCCGGCAACTTCGGCCGCGCCAACACCAGTTCCGGTTGTGTGGGCATGAGCGACGCCAACGCGAAGGACCTGTTCGCCGAGACCCAGCCGGGCGACCTGGTCGAGGTCACCGGCGACGGCTCCAAGGGCAAGGCCGACATCGGCAACGGCTACGGCGAGTGGAACCTGTCCTGGGACGAGTGGAAGGCCAAGAGCGCCCTGGCCGGCGGCGCGGGCGCCACTCCCCAGAACGGCTGATCCGCGCACTTGACACACGTCCGATCGTTGCCAGCGCGTGGCCTACCGACGGGGTACCTCCGGTAAGCCCCTCCCGTTACCGTCGGGTCACTTTGACACCGGCGCACGTGAGGAGCGATCGATGGTCCGTACCGCCCGCACCACCAGCAGCACCGCGGCCGCCGTGGCGGCCGTACTCGCGGCAGCCGCCCTGGGCCTGGCCCCCCACCAGGCCCGGGCGGCGACCGGCGCCGCCGCCGCGGCGGCTTCGTCGGCCCCGTGCGACCTCCGCTTCCACGACATCCCCGGCGGATCCTCGACGACTTCGTCGGCTCCCGGCTGGACCGGGAAGAGCAGATGATCGAGTGGGGCAGGAAGCGCTCCGCCGCGGAGCGGATCGACGAGGGTTCGACCGCCATCTCAAGGGCGAGCGCAACGGCGTGGACACCGAGGCCCCGGTGCAGATCAAGTCCCGCAGCAGCGAGGGTTACGAAGGCTACGCCGACTGGAAGTCGGTCGGCTCCGGCGGCACCGAGAAGCTGCCGCTCTCCGACGGCGAGCACCTCTTCACGGGCGTCGACTCGGGCGCCGACGGCGGCGTCGTCCTCCTCTCCAGCCTCCTGGACCAGTTCGCCGAGGCTCCCCCTACCGCCTCCGTCCCGCTCCTGCCCCGCGCCTTCGCCGCCGTCTGGCAGTCCCCGCGCCAGGACGCCGGCCGCCGCATCCGCGGCACGGTGAAGCTGCACACCACGGTCACCCCCACCGCCTCGGACGGCACGTTCGTCGCGTACCTCTACGACGTCGGCCCGCTCGGCATCGGCAAGCTCGTCAGCAGCGCCCCGTACACCTTCCACGGCAAGCCCCGGGGCCAGTCCTTCGGTGTGGACCTGGAGCTGTTCTCCACCGCCTACGACGTGCCCGGGGGCCACCGGCTCGCCCTCGTCATCGACACCGTCGACCCCCTGTACATCGAGCACGACCCCACCGGCGCACAGCTGACCTTCTCCTCGCCGCGCACCGATCCCTCGTACGTCTCGGTACCTCTGCGCGAGCAGTGATCTGCGGCTGCTGCCGGGCGGGGCGGCTCTTCGGAGCTACCGTGAACCGCCCGGCAGCACCGTTCCGGGTTCCGCCTCGACCACGCCGACCGCCTCGGTCTTCGGGCTGCGCCGCTCGAACCGCGCCACCCAGCCGGCGAACCATGAGAGCAGCATGCACATCCCGATGTAGATCGGGGAGATGATCATCACGACGGGGATGAACGGCAGGTCGTAGTCGAGGTTCGAGGCGATCAGCTTGCCCGCGTGCAGGAACTCCTCGTACGTGATCAGGTAGCCGAGCGAGGTGTCCTTCAGGGCCACCACCAGCTGGCTGATGATCGTGGGCAGCATCGCCCGCACCGCCTGCGGGGCGAGCACGAACGTCGTCACCTGGGTCTTGCGCATGCCGAGCGCGTACGCCGCCTCGCGCTGGCCCCGGTCGACGGAGTTGATCCCCGTACGGAAGACCTCGGCGAGCACCGAGCCGTTGTACAGGGTCAGCCCCGCCACCAGCGCGGGCAGCGGCTGCACCTTCAGGGCGACGAAGATGAAGAAGATCATCACCAGGACCGGCATGGCCCGGAAGAACTCCACGCACAGCGTGGCCGCCCAGTGCACCGGCCGGTGCACCGAGAGCCGCCCGGCAGCGAGCACCGCGCCGAGGACCAGCGAGAACACCGAGGCGTACAGGAAGGCCTTGAGGGTGTTCCCCAGCCCCTTGAGCAGCAGTTCCTGAATGCCCTTGTACGTGAAGGGGCTCCACTTGGCGGCGGTGAACTGCTCGGTGTCGAACAGGAGGTAGAGGATCCAGGCGAGCAGGGCGAGGATCACCACCGTGGAGACGATCCCGTAGAGGAAGTGCCGGCGCCGGGTCCGCGGGCCGGGCAGGTCGTAGAGGGCGGTGGACTCCAGGTCGCCCTGGAGCGCGTGCGCGGTCATCGGGTGATCCCCCAGCGCTTCTCCAGCACGTTGAAGAGCGCGCTGATGGACAAGGTGATGATCAGGTAGCCGACGGCGATCCAGACGAAGGTCCAGATGATGTTGTAGCCCAGCTCGCTGAGCGTCTTGTACGTGCCCAGCAGCTCGGTGACGCTGAAGGCGCCGGCGATCGCCGAGTTCTTGGCGAGGGCGATCAGCGTGGACCCGATGGGCGGGATGACGCTGCGGAAGGCCTGCGGCAGGACCACCGAGCCCAGGGTCTGGGCGAAGGACATGCCCAGGCTTCGGGAGGCCTCGCCCTGGCCCTTGGGCACGGTGTTGATGCCCGAGCGCAGGGCCTCGCAGATGAAGGCGGAGGTGTAGCAGCCCAGGGCGAGGACGGCGAACACCTGGAAGGGCAGGACCAGACCGAAGCGCGGCAGGCCCAGCAGCACGGCGAAGAAGAGCAGGGTGAGCGGGGTGTTGCGGAGCACGGTGACCCAGACCGTGCCGAAGACCCGGAAGGAGCCGACGGGCGCGACACGGAAGGAGGCCATCACGAAGCCGAGGACCAGGGCGAGGAGCGAGGCGTAGACCGTGAGCTGGAGGGTTCCGAGGAAGCCCTGCCAGTAGAGCGAGAAGTTCTGTGTGAGCACGTACATGGTGGTGGCTCTCCCCTCAGCTCGCCGGGTAGCGGTCGATGGCGGGCGGTTTCGGGGCCGGGACGCCGGACAGGCCGAGCGTGGCCTCGTACGCCTTCTTCCAGTTCCCGTTCTTCTCCTGCTCCTCCAGGGCGTCGTCGAGCGCGAAGCGCAGGGCGTTGTCGCTGCGCGGGACGCCGATGCCGTAGGGCTCCTCGGAGAAGGGCTCGCCCACGACCTTCAGTTCCTCGGGGACCTTGGCCGCGTAGCCGAGGAGGATCGAATCGTCGGTGGAGACGGCGTCGACCTGGTAGGTCAGCAGGTTGTCCACGCACACCGAGTAGGTGTCGTACGCGACGAGGACCGCCTTCGGGTACTCCCGCTTCAACCGCTGGTAGGGGGTGGAGCCGGCGGCGGAGCAGACCTTCTTGCCGGCGAGGTCGTCCGGCCCCTCGATGCCCTTCTCGTCCTTGCGCACGAGCAGGGACTGGCCGGCCATGTAGTAGGGGCCGGCGAAGCCGACCTGCTTCTTGCGGTTGTCGTTGATCGTGTAGGTGCCGACGTAGTAGTCGATCTGGCCGTTCTGGAGGGCCGTCTCTCGGTTGGCGGAGGCGATCGTCTTGAACTCGGTCGTCTTGGGGTCGAAGCCGAGCGAGGCCGCCATCATCTTGGCGATCTCGATGTCGAAACCGGAGTAGCGGCCGCGCGCCGGGTCCTTCTCGCCCAGGTACGGCTGGTCCTCCTTGACCCCGACCACCAGGTGGCCGCGTTTCTTGGCGCGTTCCCAGGTGCGGGACTGCGGCAGCTCGAAGCCGGTCGCGACCTTGTACACCGGAAGGTCCTCGGGCTGGGGGCCCTTGACCGGCGGGCTGCCCTCCTTGCCGCAGCCGGTGAGGAGCGCCAGCAGGACGGCGACGAGGAGGAACGGCAGGAGGCGCAGCGGTCGGCGGGACGGGCGGGGACGGCGGCGGGCGCGCGGGCGCGCGCCGTGGGTGCGCTTCATGGGCCCGCCCTCAGTGCTTGAGGATCTTGGAGAGGAAGTCCCGGGCCCGCTCGCTCTCCGGGGCGGTGAAGAACTCCTCCGGCGTACGGTCCTCGACGATCCTGCCGTCGGCCATGAACACGACGCGGTTGGCCGCGGACCGGGCGAAGCCCATCTCGTGGGTGACCACGACCATGGTCATGCCGTCGGCGGCGAGCTGGCGCATGACCTCCAGCACCTCGTTGATCATCTCCGGGTCGAGGGCCGAGGTGGGCTCGTCGAAGAGCAGCGCCTTGGGGTTCATGGCGAGGGCCCGGGCGATCGCGACGCGCTGCTGCTGACCGCCGGAGAGCTGGGCGGGGTACTTGGGGGCCTGGTCGGCGAGGCCCACGCGGCCGAGCAGCTCCCGGGAACGCTTGTCGGCCTCGTCCTTCTTGCGCTTCCTGACCTTGACCTGCGCGAGCGAGACGTTGGCGAGGACCGTCTTGTGCGCGAAGAGGTTGAAGGACTGGAAGACCATGCCCACGTCGGCGCGCAGGGCCGCCAGCTCCTTGCCCTCGTCCGGCAGCGGCTTGCCGTCGAGCCGGATCGTGCCCGACTCGATGGTCTCCAGGCGGTTGATGGTCCGGCACAGGGTCGACTTCCCGGAGCCGGAGGGGCCGATGATCACCACCACCTCCCCGCGGCCGACGGTGAGGTTGATGTCCTGCAGAACGTGCAACGCCCCGTAGTGCTTGTTGACGTCCCGCAGCTCGATCAACGGATCGACGGCCATACGCTGCCCTGCCCACCTGTCGGAGTGTCGAGGTCAGCGCAAACTATCCAGCGACGGAAGGGCACTTCCGCTCGACACGCCTAAAGGCGACATAAAGCTCAATCGGGTCAGCCTTCGGAGGCTTCGGCGTACGCCTGGGAGAGCTCCGGGGAGCCCGTGATCGCCCAGGACACCCCCGACTCCACCACGTTCAGCTCCCGGCCCGAGGCCAGGCGGATCACCGGCTGGCCGTTGGGCCAGACCTGCCAGGTGGAGCCCAGCTTGGTCCGGATGATCACCGTGCCGAGGTAGAAGCCCGCGTCGTTGCCGAGCCAGGGCACGACCTCGGGGTCCCGGCGCCAGCGGGGCATCAGCTGGTCGAGAGCCTCCAACGAGGCCGGACTCCCGTCGAGTTCCAGCCCTGCCGCACGCGCCTGGACGCGCAGCACCTCGCATTCCGAGAACAACTCGTTGACGCCCTCGGGGTCGTCCGCGAGGGCGGCGGCGAGTCCCGCACCCCGTTCCGTTTCGTGCCGGTTCAGCCAGTGGTCCAGGAAGGGGATGTTCATACCGACCAGCCTGGCACCAGGATCCCGCGCTGGCCACAGGGCGCGCGGGATCCGTCCGGGGACCGGCTACGCGTCCAGCGACAGGTCGACGACGACCGGTGCGTGGTCCGAGGCGCCCTTGCCCTTGCGCTCCTCGCGGTCGACGTACGCATCGGTGACGGCCTTGGTGAAGGGCTCGTTCCCGTAGACCAGGTCGATGCGCATGCCCCGGTTCTTGGGGAAGGCGAGCTGACGGTAGTCCCAGTACGTGTACGGCCGGTCGTACTTGAGCGGGCGCGGCAGCACGTCGGAGAGGCCCGCGGCACGCAGTGCCTCCAGGGCGGCGCGCTCGGCCGGGGTCACGTGGGTCAGGCCCGCGAAGACCGCCGGGTCGTACACGTCCTCGTCGGTCGGGGCCACGTTGTAGTCGCCGAGCACCGCGAACGGGCGCGGGCCGGCCGCGTCTTCGGCGACGGCGGCGGTCAGCGCGCGGAACCAGTCCAGCTTGTACCCGTAGTGATCGTGCTCGACCTCGCGGCCGTTCGGCACGTACACCGACCACAGGCGGACCCCGCCGCAGGTGGCGGAGATCGCCCGGGGCTCCTCGACGCCCTCGTAGTGGGGGCCGCCGGGCAGGCCCTTGACCACGTCTTCCAGGCCGACCTTGGAGATCAGGGCCACCCCGTTCCACCTGCCGGTGGCGTTGACGGCCGACTCGTACCCCAGCTCGCGCAGCTGCTCGTGCGGGAACTGCTCCGCGGAGCACTTGGTCTCCTGGATGCACACGACATCGGTGCCGGAGCTCTCCAGCCAGGCCAGCAGCCGGGGCAGCCGGGCGGTGATCGAGTTGACGTTGAACGTGGCGATACGCATGCCGTCCAACCTACCGCCCGGCACCGACAGTCACAGCTGGGCGGCGTCCCCGGCGGCGAGCCGCCCGTGGTCGGTGCCGCCCAGGGCCGCGAGGGCGCCGTCGTAGATCGGCCGGGCGATGTCCGAGAGGTAGGCGTCGTGGATGTCGATCGCCCGCCGCGGCTTGACCTCGCGCAGGTAGTCGATCACCTCGGCGACCTTGTTCCAGGGCGCGTGCACCGGGAGCATCAGCGTGTCCACGGGCACCTCGGGCACGGTCAGCGCGTCGCCGGGGTGGAAGAGCGAACCGTCCACGAGGTAGCCGACATTGGTGACCCGCGGGATGTCGGGGTGGATCACGGCGTGCAGCTCGCCGTGGACCTGGACCTCGAAGCCGGCGGCGCTGAAGGCGTCCCCGTGCCCGACGGTGTGCACCCGGCCCGGGTAGGCGGGGGCCAGCCGCTCCGCGACGCTGCGCAGCGTCCACAGCCCGGCCGCCGGGTTGGCGTCGAGGGCGGCGCGCAGCCGGCCCTCCTCGAAGTGGTCGGGGTGCTCGTGGGTGACGAGCAGGGCGTCCGCCCCGAGCCCGGCGTCGGGTTCGCTGAAGGCGCCCGGGTCGATGACGAGCACGCGCCCGTCCTTCTCCAGTTGGACGCAGGAGTGCAGCCGCTTGGTGAGCTTCATGGGAGCAGGCTATCGGCGGACCCGGCCGGGGCCGCCGCCGCCGGGCGTCGCTACGGCGTCGCCGTGGAGACGACGTACACCCTCGGTTTGGCCGGGTCGGTGAGGTCGACCGTGACGTCCCGGGTGGGGCGCGGGTTCGGCTGCTCCAGGGTGGTGCCGTACCAGGTGTTGCGCGGGCCCCAGCTCCAGCCCGCGATCGCGGCGTCGTGCGCCCCGACGGAGACTTCGCGGGTCAGCTCGGACCGGCTGGTGCCGATGTCGGCCAGGAAGGTGTCCAGGTCGGCGGGGGTGACCGCGAACTGGACGTACAGCCGGCTGGTGCGCCAGTTGTTGGTCTCCAGGAACCCGACCCGCCAGGCCTTCGGCGGGATCGGCACCTCGTAGATGCTGCGCTGCACCTTGGAGGGCCAGCCGGGGCGCACCTTGGTCGCGCCGACCTTGGCGGCCTTGTCCCGGCCGCTCTCACGGCTCTGCTGGGCGGACACGGCGAGGTAGCCCGCGGGTACGCCGACCAGCAGCAGGATGATGATCGCGGTGATCCAGCGGCGCCGTACGACGTGCCGCCGGTCCTCCACCGGGACGGGGGCGCCCGGGGTGCCGCCCTCGTCGGGGGCCGGTGCCTGGCGGGGCAGGGAGGGCGGGGTCACTGCGCGCCCCCCTCGGGGAGGTCGGCGGGCCGGGGATCCGCGGCGCCGGCGCCGGCCGCCCCGGCTCCGTCGGCTTCGAGCTCCGCCGCCCTGCGCTCGGTGGCCGCGGCCTCCGCGGCCTTGGCCTCGGCGGCCTTGCGCTCCAGGGTGGCCGGGGAGTCGATCAGGCCCCACTGCGCGTAGCGCTCGTACCGCTCGACGCGCCGACGCGTGGCGCGGCGGAAGCGGCGGGCGACGAGCCGGGCCAGGTCGGCGGCCCCGACCATGCCGGCCTCGGGGCCGAGCTCGGCCTTGGCGATCCGGGCCTCGGGGCGGTAGCCGCGGCCGGTGAGGTGGCGCCGGAAGGCGTCCCGCGCGGGGCCGATCAGCAGGTCGTCGGCGGCGCTGACGCCGCCGCCGATGACGAAGCAGGAGGGGTCGAGGGCGGCGGCGAGGTTGGCGATGCCGACGCCCAGCCACTGGCCGATGTCCTGGAGGAGCTCGACGCACATGGCGTCGCCCTCGCGGGCCAGCTCGGTGATGAGCGGCCCGGTGATCTCCGAGACGTTGCCGCCGACCTTGGCGATGATGTTGTACGCGACCGGCGAGTCGGCCGCGGCCAGCTCGCGGGCCTCGCGGACCAGGGCGTTTCCGGAGCTGTACTGCTCCCAGCAGCCGCGGTTGCCGCAGGGGCAGCGGTGGCCGCCGGGCACGACCTGCATGTGGCCGAACTCGCCGGCGACCCCGAAGCGGCCGCGCTTGACCTGGCCGCCTTCGAGGATGGCGCCGCCGATGCCGGTGCCGAGCGTGATCATCACGAGGTGGTCCTCGCCGCGCCCTGCGCCGAAGCGCCATTCCGCCCAGGCGGCCGTGTTGGCATCGTTGTCCACCATGACCGGGACCGCGAGCCGGGACTGGAGCGCGTCGCGCAGCGGCTCGTCGCGCCAGGCCAGGTGGGGTGCGAAGAGCACCCGGGAGCGGTCGGCGTCGACCCAGCCGGCCGCGCCGATGCCCACGGCGTGGACGTCGTGCCGGTCGGACAGGTCGAGCACCAGCTCGACGATGGTGTCCTCGACGACCTTGGGGCTCTTGGACTTGTCGGGGGTCTCGGTGCGGATCTTCTCCAGGATGACCCCGTCGGCGTCGACGACTCCGGCCATCACCTTGGTGCCGCCGATGTCGATGCCGACGGTCGGGACGCGCGGGGCGGTCAGGTGCGACCGGCGCTCACGGGTCCCGATGGTCCGCAGGACGGTGCCCCGCGCCGACCCCCGGTGGGTGAGCGCAAAGTCCCGGTACGTGCTCATCGAGTCGTGTCGTCCCTCAGGGTGCGGTGGTTCCGGACGCCGGATCGGCTGCTCCGGACGGGTGGTCCGGTCCTGATTCTGCCACCCGCTCCAGTTCGTGGCTCAGCTCGTCCAGCTCGGAGCCGCCCGCCATCTGGCGGGTGAGCTCGTCCAGGGTGATCGAGTCACGGGTGTGGTTTCCCGCCATCGTGCCCCGCTTGAGCAGCACGAACCGGTCGCCGACCAGGTAGGCGTGGTGCGGGTTGTGGGTGATCAGGACCACGCCGAGACCCGCGTCACGGGCGGCGGCGACGTACTTGAGGACCACGCCGGACTGCTTCACCCCGAGGGCGGCGGTGGGCTCGTCGAGGACGAGCACCTTGGCCCCGAAGTGGACGGCGCGGGCGATGGCCACGCACTGCCGCTCGCCGCCGGACAGGGTGCCGATCGGCTGGTCGACGTCGCGCAGGTCGATGCCCATGCGCAGCAGCTCGGCGCGGGTGGTCTCCCGCATGAGGTCGACGTCGAGGCGGCGGAAGGGGCCGCGGCCCTTGGTGGGCTCGGAGCCGAGGAAGAAGTTCCGCCAGACGGGCATGAGCGGGACGACGGCCAGGTCCTGGTAGACGGTGGCGATGCCGTGGTCGAGGGCGGCGCGCGGGTTGGCGAGGACGGTCTCCTCGCCCTCGATCTCGAAGCGGCCGGCGTCGTGCCGGTGCAGCCCCGCGATGATCTTGATGAGGGTGGACTTGCCGGCGCCGTTGTCGCCGAGGACACAGGTGATCTCGCCGGCGTGGACCTCCAGGGAGACCCCCTGGAGCGCGCGGATGTTGCCGTAGAACTTGCTGACGTCGGTCATCTCCACGAGCGCCGGCGCGCAGGACGTCTCGTACGGGGTCTCGGACACGGCCTTGGTCATCACTTCGCCTCCGCCCGCTTGCGGACCCATGCGTTGAGCAGCGTCGCCAGCAGGAGCATGGCGCCGAGGAAGAACTTGAACCAGTCCGGGTTCCACTGGGCGTAGACGATGCCGTTGCTGGTCATGCCGAAGATGAAGGCGCCGACGGCCGAGCCGATCGCCGAGCCGTAGCCGCCGGTCATCAGGCAGCCGCCGATGACGGCCGCGATGATGTACAGGAACTCGTTGCCGACGCCCTCGCCCGACTGGACCACGTCGAACGAGAAGAGGATGTGCTGGCCGGAGATCCAGGCGCACAGGGCGACGCCCATGTACAGGCCGATACGGGTCTTGACGACGGGGACGCCGGTCGCGCGGGCCGCGTCCGCCCCGCCGCCGACCGCGAAGATCCAGTTGCCGGCGCGGGTGCGCAGCAGGATCCAGGTGGCGACGGCGACCAGGGCCAGCCACCACAGGATGGTGACCTTGAGCGTGACCGAGCCGACGTTCCACTGCGAGGCGAAGAGCGCGCGGGCGGAGGAGAAGCCCTCCATGTCGGCGATCGACTTGGTCGAGACGGAGCCGCTGATCAGCTTGGTGAAGCCGAGGTTGAGGCCCGTCAGCATCAGGAACGTGCCGAGCGTGATGATGAAGCTGGGCAGCCGGGTGCGGGTCAGCATGAACCCGTTGAAGAACCCGATGGCCAGGGTGACGAGCAGCGACACGCCGACGCCCACCCACACGTTGGCGGTCATCTGGTAGCTGAACATCGAGCTGACCAGTGCCGAGGTGGTGACCATGACCCCGGCGGAGAGGTCGAACTCGCCGCCGATCATCAGCAGGGCCACGGGGCAGGCCATGATCCCGATGGTGGAGGCCGAGTACAGGATCGTGCTGAGGCTGGAGGCCTGCAGGAAGCTCGGTGCGGCGAAGGAGAAGAAGACGAAGACGGCGGCCGCGCCGACGACCGCGCCCAGCTCGGGGCGGCCGAGCAGCCTGCGGACCAGGGAGGTGGGGGCGAGCCGCTCGTCGCCGGCCGTTGCCGTGCTCATCGGCTGCCCCGCTTGATGAACTCCTCCAGCTTGCCGGCCTCGTCGGCCGTCACGATCTGCGGTCCGGTCAGTACGGGGCGGCCGCCGCCGAGCACGTTCGCGTTGTAGCGGTAGAGCCAGAGCAGGTCGACGGCCTCGTAGCCCTGGAGGTAGGGCTGCTGGTCGACGGCGAAGCCGAGGGCGCCGGACTTGAGGTCGCGGGCGACGGACTCGTTGAGGTCGAAGGTGTCGACCTCGGCCTTGCTGCCCGCCGCGTCCTTCGCCTTGACCGCCGTCGGCGCGAAGGGGGCGCCGAGGGTGACGATCGCGTCGACGGAGGGGTCGGCCTGCAGCTTCGCCTGGATGGCCGCCTGCACGGAGGGCATGTTGGTGCCTTCGACGTACAGGTTCTCCATGGTCCCGCCGAACGTCTTCTTCGCCCCGGCGCAGCGCTGCTCGTGGCCCACGTTGCCCTGCTCGTGCAGGACGCAGACGGCCTTCTTCCTGCCGCGCTTGGTCAGCTCGGTGCCGACCGCCTCGCCGGCGATCTGCTCGTCCTGGCCGATGTGGGTGAGGGCGCCGTACTCGGCGGACTGCGCGGATCCGGAATTGACCGTGATCACCGGGATGCCGGCCTTGACCGCCTTGCCGATGACGTCCTTGAGCGCCTCGGGCTTGGCCAGACTGACCACGATCCCGTCGACCTTCTGGTCGATGGCGTTCTGCACGAACTGGGCCTGCTGCTGGGCCTGGTCGTCGTGGGCGTAGACGAAGTTGATGTTGTCCTTCGCCGCGGCCTCCTTGGCGCCCTTCTGGACGATGTCCCAGAAGGTGTCGCCGTCACCCGCGTGCGTGACCATCGCGAAGGTCCAGCGCGGGGTGGACACGGCGGGCCGGCCCGCCTGCGCGGCCTTCGCCCGGTCCTCGGCGCGCTTGCCGCCCGTGCTGCTGCAGCCCACGAGGGAGGCTCCCAGCACCGCCGCGAGCACGGCGCCCACGACGCGTACCCCTGTCCGAACCCTAGCCACGTCTGCGTGCCCTTCCCTCGTCCTGCGTCTGCCGCCGCCGTCTGCGGCTGCTGCCGCCAAAGCGGTCATTACGGTTCCAGCCGCTCAGTATCCGCCACAGTGGACCATGTGTGGTCATCGGGGCCTTAGAGCCCATCCGGGTCCAACTTTGCCATCGAAGGCCCCTCCGGGCGGATTGACAGCCTCCGGTGACAGGGTCACGTTGATTGCATGCGCATCGGGGTGATCGGAACGGGCCGGATCGGCTCTTTCCACGCGGCGGCACTGGCCCGCCACCGGGACGCCGGCTCGCTGCTGCTCGCCGACGCCGATCCCGCGCGGGCGGCGCGCCTCGCCGACCGGCTGGGGGCGACCGCCGCCCCTTCCGTGGAGCAGGTCTTCACCTGGGGCGTGGACGCCGTGGTCGTGGCCTGCGCCACCGACGGGCACGCCGAGCTGGTCCTGCGGGCGGTCCGCGGCGGGCTCCCGGTGTTCTGCGAGAAGCCCCTGGCCACCGATCTGGCCCGGACGCTGAGCGTGCTGCGGGAGGTGTCCGCCGCGGACGGGGTGCTCCAGCTGGGCTTCATGCGCCGCTTCGACGCGGGCTGCCGCACCGCGCGGGAGCTGGTGCGCTCCGGGGCCCTGGGCCGGCTGCACACCGTACGGACGATGACGGCCGATCCGTCGCCGCCGCCCGCCGCGTACCTGGCGACGTCCGGCGGCCTGTACCGGGACTGCCTCGTGCACGACTTCGACATGGTCCGCTGGGTGACGGGGCACGAGGTCAGCGAGGTGTACGCGACCGGCTCCGACGCGGGTCCGCCGGTCTTCCGGGAGCTCGGCGACGTGGACACCGCCGTCGCCCTCCTCACCCTGGACGACGGGACGCTGGCCACCTGTACGGGCACCCGGTGCAACGGCGCCGGGTACGACGTGCGGATGGAGCTGGCCGGGGCCCTCGACCAGGTCTCCTCCGGGCTGGACGACCGGACGCCGATCGCCTCGACCGAACCGCACGGCCCGCCCCCGGCGAGCAAGCCCTGGACGGGGTTCCTGGAGCGGTTCGCCCCCGCGTACGAGGCGGAGCTGGCGGCCTTCGTCAAGCTGGTGCGCGGCGAGGGACCCAACCCGTGCGACGGCCGGGAGGCCCTGGCCGCGCTGCGCATCGCGGAGGCCTGCGAGGTGTCGCGGCGGGAGCGGCGCCCGGTCCGGATGACGGAGCTCCCGGACCTGTAGCGGCGCCGGGGGCGGTACGGGATCGGCCACGGGCGGCGCTACCAGCGCACCGGCAGCCGGGTCACGCCCCGGATCAGGCTGCTCCCGATGTACGCCGGAGCCTCCTCGTCCGGGTCCTCGGCCAGATCGGGGAAGCGCTCCAGCAGCCCGCGCAGCGCGATGCGGCCCTCCATGCGGGCGAGCGGGGCGCCGATGCAGAAGTGCAGCCCGTGCCCGAAGGCGAGGTGGCCCTGCGGGGCGCGCCGGATGTCGAAGGTGTCGGGGGCCCCGTAGCGCCCCGGGTCGCGGTCCGCGCCGGCCAGCGAGACGAGGACGGTGGCCCCGGCCGGGATGGCGGTGCCGCCGAGCTCCATGTCCTCGCGGGCGTAGCGGTAGGTGGTGTTCTGCACCGGGCCGTCGTAGCGCAGCACCTCCTCGACCGCGCCGTCGAGCAGGCCGTCGGGGTCGGCGCGCAGGGCGGCCAGTTGGTCCGGGTGGGCCAGCAGGGCGCGCGTGCCGTTGGATATGAGGTTGGCGGTGGTCTCGTGGCCGGCGACCAGCAGCAGGAAGGCCATGCCGATCAGCTCGTCGGGCGACAGCGCGTCGCCGTCCTCGTCACGGGTCCGGATGAGGGCGCTGAGCAGGTCCTCGCCGGGCTCCTTCGCCTTGGCCCCGACGAGTTCGGTGAGGTACTCGCCGAGCTTGTCGTGCGCGGTGGTGCTGGGGACGGGTGAAGTGGGGGCGACGACCTCCTTCGACCAGTAGCCGAAGCGCTCGCGGTCCAGGTCGGGTACGCCCAGGAGTTCGCCGATGACGGTCATCGGGAGCGGGAAGGCGAGGGCCTTGACCAGGTCGGCGGAGCGCCGCGGGCGCGCGGCCATCGCGTCGAGCAGGTCGTCGGTGATCTGCTGGACGCGGGGCCTCATGGCCTGTACGCGGCGGGAGGTGAACTCGCGGGCGACCAGGCGGCGCAGCCGGGTGTGGTGCGGCGGGTCCGCCTCCAGCATGTTGCGGTTGGCCCGGGTCGCGGTGATGCCCGGCAGGATCGCGCCGCTGCTCCAGTCCTTCGCCAGCCCGGGGTGGGCGAGGGCCCGGCGGGCCTCGTCGTAGCCGACGACCAGGAAGGTGGGCGCGTACTCGGCGGTGACCTCCACGTGGTGCACCGGTCCCGTCGCGCGCAGGCGGGCGTAGAAGGAGTAGGGGTCGGTGAGGAAGTCCGCGTCGTTCGCGCTGATGTCCGGTAAGGGCATGCGGTCACACTAATGTGACCGCTCAGTACAGGGCCCGGCGATTTCCGGTCACTCGGCGGCGGCCTCCCGGCCGCCGGTCGTACGCCGGCCGGGTCAGCCGGGTCAGCCGGTCACGGCGCGGCGGCCCCAGGCGGTGCCGCCGAGGACGAGCGCTGCGCCCAGGAACCCGGCGGGGCCGAGGTGTTCCCCGCCGATGACGATGCCGGCGGCCGCCGCCCACAGGGGTTCGGTGCCGAGCAGCAGGCTGACGCGGGAGGGCGAGGAGCGGCGTACGGCCCACATCTGCACGAAGAAGGCGAAGAGCGTGCAGAACACGGAGAGGAAGGCGAGCCCCGCCCATTGGGCGGGGCCGAAGGCCGCGGCCGTCGCCCAGGGGCTGTCTCCGGTGCCGGGTACGGCGGCCAGTACGGCGAAGACGAGGACGGCGCCGCCGAGTTGCACGGTGGTCAGCGACAGCGCGTCGGCGCCCCGGACGGACGTGATCCGCGCCATCAGCAGGACGTGCAGGGTCCGGGCGAGGGCAGCGCCGAGGATGAGCAGGTCCCCGGCGCCGGGGACGGTGAGCCCGGCGCCCTGGGTGAGCAGGACGACGCCGGCGACGGAGGCCGCGGCGCCCGCGAGGAAGGCGCCGGAGGGGGCCTCGCGCCGTACGGCGGCCTCGGCGAGCGGGGTGAAGATCATGGTCAGGCTGATGATCAGGCCGGCGTTGGTGGCGGAGGTGCGGACGATCCCGTACGTCTCCAGCAGGAAGATCCCGCCGAGTACGAGGCCCAGCAGGCCCGCGCCGGACACCTGCCGGGGGGTGAGCGCCCGCAGCCGCTGCCGGCCGGCGACGACGAGGACGGGCAGCACGAGCGCGAAGCGCAGGACGAGGACCGCGATCACGGTGTGGGCCGTGGTGACGCCCTTGGCGGCGAGGTAGCTGCCGCCCCAGACGACGGCGACGGCGAGGACGGGCAGGTCGGCGGCGAGCCGGGCACGGCGGGGGGCGGCGGGTGCGAGCAGGGCGGGCGAGCTCACCGGGGACTCTCCATCGGCGTGAGGCGGGTGGAGACTGCGGCGGCTCCCTCGGGCGCGGCTCACCGTACCGGAGCCGATCATGGCGGTCGAGCGGGTTCGCCGGGGCCCGCCGGGCCCCGGCCGGTGCCCGCGCCGCCCCTTCCGGAGTCGCCCCTTCCGGAGCCGCGCCTTTCCGGAGCCGCGCCTTTCCGGAGCCGCGCCTTTCCGGAGCCGCGCCTTTCCGGATCAGCCGAAGGTGGCGAAGGTGGGCCGGCCCGTCGGGCGGTAGGTGAGGATGGCGGCGCCGTTCGGGGTCGTGCGCGAGGCCACCAGTTCGTAGGCCGTGGGCAGGCCCCCCGTCGGGAAGAGCCGCCGTCCGGTGCCCAGGAAGACGGGGTACACCTCCAGGTTGAGCTCGTCCACGAGGTCCCGCGCCAGCAGCCACTGGGCCAACTGCCCGCTGCCGTGCACCTGGAGCTCCCGGTGCCCCTCCAGCCCGTCCTTGATCCGCATGATCTCGCTCTGGAGCTGTTCGCCGTCGATGACGGTGGTCCCCGCCCAGGCAGGGTCCTTGAGGGTGGTCGAGGCCACGTACTTCGGCAGGCCGTTCAGCCGGCTCGCGATCGGGTCGGTGGGGTCGGTCCTGGCCGGCCAGTAGTCGGCGAAGATCTCGTACGTCCTGCGCCCGAGCAGGAAGGCCGCGGCCCGGTCGAACAGCTCGACGGTGAACGCGTGCACGCCCTCGTCGTGGAACGGGGTCAGCCAGCCGCCGTACTCGAACCCGCCGCCGGGGTCCTCCTCCGGCCCTCCCGGGGCCTGCATCACGCCGTCGAGGGTCACGAAAGTGGTGAGGGTCAGCTTGCCCATGGCTCTGCGCTCCTTGCGTCCGGTGTCTCCTGCGCGGGTCCCCTGCCCGGGTTCCCCGTGCACGGGTTCAGACTCGCGGCCGCCCCGGAACTCATCGGCGCGGCGCGCGCGAACGCGAGGTCCGATTCCCGCCAGCGCCCGCCCCCCTCCCCCGATTTCATTGAACCCGCAACGACTTGTCGGGCAGTGAGAACGAGGGAGTACGACCATGGGCAGCAAGGACGCGGTGGTGGCGCTGGTGACCGGCGGCAGCCGCGGCATAGGGGCGGCCACCGCCCTGCGGCTGGCGCGGGACGGGGCCGACGTCGCCCTCACGTACGTCCGCGGCGCGGAGGCCGCCGCCGGGGTCGTGGAAGGGATCGAGGCGCTCGGCCGGCGCGCCCTGGCGGTCCGGGCCGACGTGGGCGACCCGGCGCAGGCGGTCGCGGCGGTGGAGGAGACCGTCCGGGGCCTGGGGCGGATCGACGTCCTCGTGAACAACGCGGGCATCGGCGTGCTCGGGCCGCTGGACGCACTGACCCCGGCCGATGTGGACCGGGTGCTGGCGGTCAACGTGCGCGGGGCGTTCCTGACCACCCGGGCCGCGGCCGCCCGGATGGGCTCAGGCGGGCGGATCGTCAGCATCGGCAGCTGCATGACCGCGCGGGTCCCCGGCCCCGGCGGCACCCTGTACGCGATGAGCAAGGCCGCGCTGACCGGCTTGAACAAGGCGCTGGCGCGGGAGCTCGGCGAGCGCGGCATCACCGCGAACCTCGTGCACCCGGGCCCGGTGGACACCGACATGAATCCGGCGGACGGTCCGTACGCCGCCGCGCAGAGCGCGCTGACGGCCCTCGGGCGCTTCGGGACCGCGCAGGAGGTGGCGGGCCTGGTGTCCTTCCTCGCCGGTCCGGACGCCGCCTACGTGACGGGCGCCGAGTTCGCGGTGGACGGCGGGCACGCGGCGTGACGAGCGCGGAACGCGCCGGTGGGGCGCACCGTTCGCGGTGCGCCCCACCGGGCCGTGCGGGCCCCGGGGGTGTCGGCCCCCGGGGCAGTCACCGGGGCGGGATCAGCCGCCCAGCTCCTGGTTGCGGGCGGTCAGCGCGGCCGCGCCGGCCTCCGTCAGCGAGCCGTACAGGCGCAGGCGGGAGAAGCCGCCGTCCGGGAAGATGTCGATCCGCACGTGCGTGCCGACCGCCGGGGTGTCCAGTACGAAGCGGTGGTTGGTGTCGGGCTGCAGGCGGGTCCGCGGCAGGAACTCCGTCCACTCGCCCTCCTCGCCCGACTTGACGGACAGCGAGGCCCAGCCGGCCGAGTTGCCCTTGAGGTAGGCGGTGTCGATCTCGACGGCGCGGATCTCGGAGTCGGCCACCAGCTGGTAGCGGATCCAGTCGTTGCCGTTGTCGCGGCGGCGGGCGGTCTCCCAGCCGTCGTCCATCTTGCGGGAGCGGCCCGGGTTGATGGTGTTGGTCGGCGGGGAGTAGAAGCGGTTGGAGGCGTCCTGGACGGAGCCGCCGTTCTCCAGGGCGACGACGTCGAAGGAGCCCAGCGCTTCGAGCCACTTCGGGTCGGGCAGGACCTCGCCGTAGACGCGCAGGCGGGCGATGCCGCCGTCGGGGTGCTGGTTGACGCGCAGGTGCGTGAAGCGCTGCTCGACGTCCACCTCGAAGCCGTTGGCCGCGTGGCCGCCGACCGGGGTGCGGGCGACGATCGTCGTCCACTTCACGTCGTCGCCCTGGAGCTCCTCCGGGGTCGGCGCGAGGGCGCCGGCCCAGTTGGTGGCCTCGACGGAGACGGCCTGCGGCATGTTGCCGCGGAAGTGGGCGGTGTCGACGACGATGCCGCGGATGACGCCCGGGGCGCCCAGGCGTACGAGCGCCCAGTCGTGGTCCTCGGGGGTCGGCCAGGGCTGGGTGGCCGACACGCCGCGGCGGCGTCGGGTCTCCCAGCCGTCCATGACCTTGCCCTTGTGGCCGAAGTCCTCGGGGTCGAAGTGCGCGGCCTCGGAGATCAGCAGGTTCTCGCGCTGGGCGAAGAACTCGTCGTTGGCGGCGATGACACCGGCGCCCAGCTCACGGGCGGCGAGGTTCGCGTACTGGGTGAACGGGAAGTCCGCGGTGCGGTAGTCCGCGTACGGGTCGCCGCCTCCGTACGGGTTCGCGTTGCCGGTGAAGGATTCAATCGCCACTGGTCAGTTCTTCCTTTCGAGGAGTCGGCCCGTGGGCTCGGTCGGGGTGCCGTGGTCGGCGATCCGCGCACCGCGCAGCCAGGTGGACTTCACGACGCCGTGCAGGGTCTTGCCCGCGTACGCCGTGACCTGGTTGCGGTGGTGGAGTTCGGCCGGGTCCACGGTGAACGTTTCTTCGGGGGCGAGCACGGCGAAGTCGGCGTCGCGGCCGGCCTCGATGGCCCCCTTCTGGGCGAGGCCCGCGAGCTTCGCCGGGGCCGCCGACATCCAGCGGACCACGTCCTCCAGCGTCCGGCCGCGGCGGCGCGCCTCGGTCCAGATCGCCGGCAGGCCCAGCTGGAGGGAGGAGATGCCGCCCCACGCGGTGGAGAAGTCGCTCGTCTTCAGGTCCGCCGTGGACGGCGAGTGGTCGGAGACGATGCAGTCGATGGTGCCCTCGGCGAGCGCGTCCCACAGGAGGTCCTGGTTGGCGGCCTCGCGGATGGGCGGGCAGCACTTGAACTCGCTGGCGCCGTCCGGCACTTCCTCGGCGGTGAGGGTGAGGTAGTGCGGGCAGGACTCGACGGTGATCTTGACGCCCTCGGCCTTGGCGGCGGCGATCAGCGGGAGCGCGTCGGAGGAGGACAGGTGCAGGACGTGGACGCGCGCGTTCAGCCGCTTGGCCTGGGCGATCAGGTTGCCGATCGCGGTGTTCTCGGCGTCGCGCGGGCGGGAGGCAAGGAAGTCGGCGTACTTGGGGCCGGGGACGACCGGGGCCGAGTCCAGGTGGTGCGGGTCCTCGGCATGCACGATCATCAGGCCGCCGAAGCCGGTGATCTCGGCGAGGGAGGTGGCCAGCTGCTCCTGGTCGAGCTCGGGGAACTCGTCGACGCCGGAGGGCGACAGGAAGCACTTGAAGCCGTAGACGCCGGCGTCGTGCAGCGGCGCCAGGTCCTTGACGTTGTCGGGCAGGGCGCCGCCCCAGAAGCCGACGTCCACGTGCGCCTTCGCGCGGGCGACCTCCTGCTTGACGCGGAGGTTGTCGACCGTGGTGGTCGGCGGCAGGGAGTTCAGCGGCATGTCGAGGATCGTGGTGATGCCTCCGGCCGCGGCGGCGCGGGTGGCCGTCCAGAAGCCCTCCCACTCGGTGCGGCCCGGGTCGTTCACGTGCACGTGGGTGTCGACCAGGCCGGGGAGCAGGACGTCGTCGCCGAAGTCCTCGAGCCGGGCGCCGGCCGGCACCTCGGCGTCGTGCGGCAGTACGGCGACGATCTTCCCGGCGGCGACGGCGACCGAAGCGGCGCGCGTCCCCCCGGGGGTGATGACGCGAGTCGAGCGCAGTACCAGTTCCACGTCGTCGGACACGCCGGAACCTCCCCATCTACTTCCACAGAGCGAAATTCAACGTTCTGTTGACGGAGTCTCGCCGCCGATGCGGGACCAGTCAAGAGCCGCCGGACAGAGCACCGACACACCGGTACCGCAATTGGATGTTTCCACAGGATGGAATTAAGATTTCACTATCCAGAATGTAGCTACCACCACCGGGGGGCGGGCGGGTAACTTCCCGAGGACGTCCGCGACCCGGACAAACCCCCTCTGACCGGCGGGGACGGCTTCGACCCGGCTCTAGGGCCGACGCCGACCGACCGGTAGGCTGCTTCCTTGCCTGCCAGCACCGAAAGGACCGCGCCGTGCCGACGTCCAGCGCCAGCACCACCGACGCTTCCGCGAAGCCCACCGCCGCCAGCGGTGGCGTTCAGTCCCTTGAGCGCGCCTTCGATCTGCTTGAACGCATGGCCGATGCCGGGGGCGAGGTCGGCCTCAGCGAGCTCTCCACCGCCAGCGGTCTGCCGCTGCCCACCATCCACCGCCTCATGCGCACCCTGGTGGCATGCGGCTACGTCCGGCAGCAGCCCAATCGACGGTACTCCCTCGGCCCCCGCCTGATCCGCCTCGGCGAGTCCGCGTCGCGCCTGCTGGGGACCTGGGCGCGGCCGTACCTGGCCCGCCTGGTCGAGGAGACCGGCGAGACGGCCAACATGGCCCTGCTCGACGGGGACGAGATCGTCTACGTCGCCCAGGTGCCCTCCAAGCACTCCATGCGCATGTTCACCGAGGTCGGCCGCCGGGTGCTGCCGCACTCCACCGGCGTGGGCAAGGCGCTGCTCGCGTACACGCCCGCCGACGAGGTGCGGGCGCTGCTGGCGCGCACCGGGATGCCGGCCGCGACCGAGAAGACCATCACCACGCCGGAGGGCTTCCTGGAGGCGCTGGAGCAGGTCCGCAAGGCGGGCTACGCGGTCGACGACAACGAGCAGGAGATAGGGGTCCGCTGCCTGGCCGTGTCGGTGCCGAATTCGCCGACCGCCGCCGCGATCTCCATCTCGGGTCCGGCGGGCCGGGTGACCGAGGCCGTGGCCGAGTCCTTCGTGCCGATCCTGCAGAACGTCGCGGCCGAGCTGTCGGTGGCGCTGCAGAGCCAGAACCCCGCGTAGGTCCGGTCCGCACGCGCCAGGGCCCGGCCCCCTCGGAGGGGGCCGGGCCCTGGCGCGTGCGCACGGGTGCTCAGGCGGCCGGGACCGTCTCGGAGCCGGACTCCCGCGGGGCCGCCCGCGTCAGGCGGCCGTCCGTCATGGTCGACGTCCGGTCCATCCGCTCCAGGTGGGCGTGGTCGTGGGTGACCAGCACCGTCGCGGTGGAGCGCTCGCGGGTCAGCGTGACCAGCAGGTCGAGGACGGCCGCCCCGCGCTCGTGGTCCAGGGCGCTCGTGGGCTCGTCGACCAGGAGCACCGCCGGCTCGTTCATCAGGGCGCGGGCGATGTTGACCCGCTGCCGCTGGCCGCCGGAGAGCTGGTGGGGCCGCTTGTCGGCCTTGTCGGCCAGCCCCACCGCGTCCAGCAGCTCCAGCGCCCGGCGGCGCAGCGTCCGGGCGGGGCGGCCCGACAGGTGGGCCATCACCTGGAGCTGCTCGGCGGCCGTCAGCGACGCCAGCAGGTTCGGCTGCTGGAAGACGATCCCGATCTCCTCGCGGCGCAGGGCCGACTTCTCGGCCGCGCTCAGCCGGGCGGTGTCCCGGCCCGCCACCACCACCCGGCCGGAGTCCGGGGTGACCAGCGTGGCGGCGACGGCCAGCAGGCTGGACTTGCCGGATCCCGAGGGTCCTATCACCGCGCTCAAGGTGCCCGCGGGCACCTCCAGGCGGACCCGGTCGAGGGCGGTGAGCCGGCTCTCGCCGTCCGGGTAGGTCAGCGTGACGTCGTGCACGAGCAGGGTCATCGGGCGCTCCCGAGGGCGGTCAGGGGGTCGACGGCGGTGATCCGCCGGATGGACAGGGCCGCGCCCAGCGCGCCGAGCGCGATCATGATCGCGGCGGGCACCAGCACGGTCGCGGTGTCGAGGACGAAGGGCACGTCGCCCCCGCTGATCAGCGCGCCGAATCCGGCGGCGAGCGCCGTACCGAGGCCGGTGCCGATCGCGAGCATGACGACGGCCTGGCCGAGGGCGTCCTTCAGCAGGTACGGGGTGGAGGCGCCCAGCGCCTTCAGCACGGCGATGTCGCCGCTGCGCTGGATCGTCCACACGGTGAAGAAGGCGCCTATGACCAGGGCGGAGATGGCGAAGAGGAAGCCGCGCATCAGCTGGAGCGAGCCGTTCTCGGCCTGGTAGGACCCTATGGCGCCGAGCGCCTCGTCGATGGTCTGCGCCTTGGTGGCGGCCGCCGCGTCCCCGGCGGCGAGGTCTGCGGAGGCGGCGGTGTCGAGCGCGATCACGGTGGCCAGGGTGTCGATGGAGGTGCCGGGGTTGCCGATGCGCTGCCAGTCGTTCAGGTCCATCCAGACGACCGGCGTGTGGCTGTAGGCGGCGGTGCCGGAGACCGCGCCCACGGTCAGCTCCAGCGGGCCGATCTTCAGTTTGCCGCCTGCGGTCAGGCCGCCGAGCTCCTCGGCGGCCTTCTCGGTGAGGACGACCCGCCCCTGGGAGAGGCCGCCGCCGCGGGGCGGGAGGGGGCCGGCCGGGTCGACGCCGAAGACGGAGACCGCAGCGGTGCGGGCGCCCGCGGACGCGTTGGTGGTGCGGATGCCGAGCGGCTCGGCGGAGTTCACGCCGGGCTGCGCCCGCCAGGCCTGCCAGGCCTTCTCCGACACCTGGGAGTTGGTGAAGGACACCTTCTGGTCGCCGGCGGGCGCGGCGAAGGCGAGGTGGCCGGCGGGCAGTCCGGTGACGGCCGAGATGTTCTCCCGGGCCAGGCCGGCGGTGAGCCCGGACAACAGGCCGACCAGCAGCGTGATGAGCAGTACGACCGAGCCCATGAGGGCGAAGCGGCCCTTGGCGAACCGTAGATCTCTCCATGCGACGAACATGATCCCCACCCTGGTCTTCCCCATGGGCACAAGGCATCGCGCCACGGTGGCGATCCTGGTATCGAAGGACGCATCCGCACATCAAACTTTCGATTGACCGGCCGCCGCGCGTCCCCGCTTAGGCTGTCAAGGCCATGGCTGCCACTACGGAACCCCCCGCTCCGCGCCTCCTGACCCCCGTCTCGCGCGTGCTGCGCCTGTGCCTGCACGCGCTGCTGTTCGGGCTGCTCGCGCTGGCCGCCGGGCGGGCCGTCACCGACTCCGCGCCGCATGCCGGCGCGGTGGTCACCGCCTGCGCGGTGCTGGCCGCCGTGTACGTGGCCGGCGTACTGGCCCCCTCGGTGCACCGCTCGCCGCGCGCCGCCGCGGTGTGGCTGGCCGCGCTGGGCGCGGCCTGGGCGGGGCTGCTGCTGATCTCCCCCGACGGGGTGTGGATCGCGTTCCCGCTGTACTTCCTGGAGCTGCACCTGCTGCGGCTGCGCTGGGCCATCGCCGCCGTCGCGGTGACGGCGTGCGCGGCGATCGGCGGCTTCCTGGCGCACGCGCAGGGCAGCGCGGTCTCGCCGGGGGCCTTCCTCGGACCGCTGCTCGGCGGGGCCGTGGCGGTGGCGACCGTACTGGGCTACCAGGCGCTGTACCGCGAGAGCGAACGCCGCCGCGAGCTGATCGAGGAGCTCATCGCCACCCGCGCCGAGCTGGCCGCGGCCGAGCGGGACGCCGGGATCCTGGCCGAGCGGGAGCGCCTGGCCCGCGAGATCCACGACACCCTGGCGCAGGGCCTGTCCTCGATCCAGCTCCTCCTGCGCGCGGCGGAACGATCACTTCCGCAGGACGCCCCGGCCCTGGAACACATCGGCCGGGCCCGGGAGGCGGCCCAGGAGAACCTGGCCGAGGCACGCCGTTTCGTACGGGCGCTCACCCCTCCCGACCTGGAGCACGGGTCGCTCGCCGCCGCACTGGAGCGGCTGTGCACGGCGGCTCCGGGGCCGCGCGTCCGGTTCTGCCTGAGCGGCGCGCCGCGGGTCCTGCCCACCCCGTACGAGGTCGCCCTGCTCCGCATCGCGCAGTCGGCGCTGGCCAATGTCGTCCGGCACGCCCGCGCGGACCGCGCCGAGATCACCCTGACCTTCATGGACGCGTCGGTGACGCTGGACGTCGTGGACGACGGCACCGGCTTCGATCCCTCCTGCGCCCCCTCCGGCGAGGGCGGCTTCGGCCTCCCCGCCATGCGCTCGCGGGCCGAGACCCTCGGCGGCCTGTTCACGGTCGAGTCCTCCCCCGGCCAGGGCACCGCCGTGGCCGTCACGCTGCCGCTGCCCCTGGAGGCATCCTGATGACGATCCGCCTGCTGCTGGCCGACGACCACCCGGTGGTCCGGGCCGGGCTGCGCGCGGTGCTGGACACCGAGCCGGACTTCGCGGTGGTCGCGGAGGCCGCCACCGCCGAGCGGGCGGTGGAGCTGGCCGCCTCCGAGCCGGTGGACGTGGTCCTGATGGACCTCCAGTTCGGTACGGGCATGCACGGCTCGGCGGCGACGGCCGCGATCACGGCGCGGCCGGGGGCGCCCCGCGTCCTGGTGCTGACCACGTACGACACGGACGCGGACATCCTGGCCGCGGTGGAGGCGGGCGCGTCGGGCTACCTGCTGAAGGACGCCCCGCCGGAGGAGCTGGCGGCGGCGGTCCGCACGGCGGCGGCCGGCCAGTCGGCGCTGGCCCCGGCGGTGGCGCTGCGCCTGATGGACCGCATGCGGATGCCGGCGGAGTCGCTGACGAAGCGGGAGCTGGAGGTGCTCCAGCTGGTCGCGGACGGCCTGTCGAACCAGCAGATCTCGAAGAAGCTCTTCCTGAGCCAGGCCACCGTCAAATCCCACCTGGTCCACGTCTACGCGAAGCTGGGCGTCGACTCCCGCACGGCGGCGGTGGCCGCGGCCACCTCCCGGCGCCTGATCCGCACCCCGTAGCCGGGGGCGGGCGCCCTCACGCCACCCAGTGCGGCCGTTCCACCGCCGGAGCCAGCGGGACGCCTTCGTGGAAGGCCGCCGCGAGGCGGCGTACGGCCTCGTCCAGCAGCTCCGGCCCCAGCGTGTACGGAATCCGCAGCCGGTGCTCGAACGTCCCCGGATCCACCCCGAACCGCGCCCCCCGCCCGATGTGCACGCCGCAGGCCCCCGCCCGCTCCGCCAGTGCCGAGCCGACCGGCTCCCCCAGGTCCACCCAGAGCGACAGCCCGCCCGGCCCCCGCTCCCACGACCACTCCGGAGTGTGCCGCTCGAGCGCCCGCTCCAGCGCCGCCCGCTGGCCCCGCAGCTGCTCGAGCCGCGCCGGCAGCGTCGCGTCCAGCCCCTCCAGCAGCGGCTGCGCCACCAGCTGGTCCAGCACCGACCCGGTCATGTCCGCGGCCACCTTCACCGACGCCAGTTCCGTGATCATCTTCGCGGTGGCCCGTACCCACCCCACCCGCAGCCCGCCCCAGTGCGTCTTGCTGAGCGAGCCGATCGTCACGACGTGCTCGGCCCCGCCCCTCGGCGCCAGCGAGGCCAGCGGCGCGGGCGCCGGCACGTCGAGGGCGATGTCGGCGATGGTCTCGTCGACCACCAGCCAGGTCCCGGTCCGCCGCGTCGCGGCCAGCAGCCGCAGCCGCTGCTCCTGCGGCATCAGCAGGCCCGTCGGGTTGTGGAAGTCCGGGATGACGTACGCCAGCCTCGGCACGGTCTGGCGCAGCGTGGACTCGGCGATCTCCATGTCCCAGCCCGCGTCGGAGACCGCGATCGAACCGGTGCGCAGCCGCGCGTGCCGCAGCGCGTCGAGGGCGTTCGCGTACGTGGGGTTCTCGGTCACCACCCGGTCCCCGGGCCCGCACAGCAGGCTCACCACCAGCGAGAACGCCTGCTGGGCACCGGCCGTGACCAGGATCTGCTCGGGGCGGGTGGCCAGTCCGCGCCGGGTGAACCGCTCGGCCACGGCGCTGCGCAGGTCGGGCAGGCCGAAGGGGTGGTAGCCGGGGCTGCGGGCGAGCCCCGGCAGCCGCGCCGCGGCCCGGGCGAGGGCCTCGGTGAGGCTGTCCTCGGGGGCGCCGAGGGCGGCGATGGCGAGGTCGATCCCGGGATCGCCGTCGGCCCGGTAGCCGCCGGCGCCGAGCAGCAGGTGCGCGCCGACGGCGCCGTGGCCCTCGGGGAGCTCGGTCCAGGTGCCGGATCCGCGCCGGCTGCGGACGTAGCCGCTCTCGCGCAGCAGGTCGTAGGCCCCGGTGACGGTGGCCCGGCTGGCGCCGAGCGCCTCGGCGAGCTCGCGCTCGGCGGGCAGCCGCACGCGCAGGGCGATCCGGCCGTCGAGGATCAGCGTCCGCACGGCGTCGGCGAGGGACCGGTAGCCGGGGCGGGCCAGCACCTCGGAGGGCAGCAGCGCCGTGAGCTGGCGACTGCCGAGGGTTCTGTCCGCCGTCTGGACAACTCGCCCGTTTGCCATGCCAACCTCCCCCGATTGGCTCTGCCGACCAGACCAATCGAGGTCCAGACTCGCGCTATCGGCCCCCGATTGGCAAGGAGACCCCGCATGTCGGCCGCGCAGACCCCACCGACCTCGCAGACCCCACCGACCTCGCGGACCGACCCGACCCCGCAGGTCCACCCGACCTCGCAGACCCTCCTGACCTCGCGGACCCACCTGACATCGCGGACCCACCTGACCGACCGCGACGAACGCGCCCTGGCGGCCGCCGCCGAACACCGGATCTCCGAGCCGCTGCGCCTCGGGCCCGCCCTGGCCGCCGTACGGCGCCTCCTGGCACGGCGGCCGCGCGCCGCGCTGCAGGAGCGAGAATCACTGACATGCCACCCACCACACACTCAACCCCGAGCCCGGTGATCGCGGGCCTGCTCCTCGCCGCCGGCGGCGGCCGGCGCCTGGGGGGCCGCCCCAAGGCCCTGCTCCCGTACCGCGGCCGCCCGCTGGTCGAGAACGCCGTACGAGTGCTGCGCGAGGCGGGCTGCGGCCCCCTCCACGTGGTGCTCGGCGCCTCCGCGGCCGAGGTCCGCGAACGCGCGGAGCTGACCGGCTGCGTGGTCGTGGACAACCCGGACTGGGCGGAGGGCATGGGCTCGTCCCTGCGCGTCGGCCTCGCCTCGCTCGCCGGTACGGGCGCGGGCGCGGCCCTCGTCTCGCTGGTGGACCAGCCGGGCATCGGGCCGGCGGCCGTGGCCCGCGTCCTGGAGGCGTACCGCTCCCCCGCGAGCCTGGTGGCGGCGGCGTACGACGGGGAGCGCGGGCATCCGGTGCTCTTCGGCTCGGACCGCTGGGCGGACATCGCGGCTACGGCGAAGGGGGACAAGGGCGCGCGGGTGCACCTGACAGACCACGCGGACGAGCTCACTCTGGTGGAGTGCGGGGACGTCGCCGAGGCCTTCGACATCGACACCCCGCCCGACCTGGCACGACTTGCTTGAGCGACGGCCGCGGGGCGGTTGAGCGGGCTGTGACGAAGGTGGCACTGAGGGCCACCGGGCGCAGGACTCTGTCGACTCAGAGAATCTCGACATCAACAAACCATTGAACTTCCACCATAAGGAAATTACTATCCACTGGTCAGAAGCGCCCTGAACCCCCAGACGGCGCCCGCGACCGTATCCCGGAACTCTCCACACCCGACGGCACTGCGTGCCGTCCTGCGCGAGCATTCCCCGCGGCCGCCAGGCACCGCCGCTGAAGGAGTGACAGATATGTCCGCACCAGCGCCGTCATCGCTGGCCATCGTCGACGCCGAGCCCCTGCCCCGGCAGGACGAAGTCCTGACCGAGGCGGCCCTCGCGTTCGTGGCCGAGCTCCACCGGCGGTTCACGCCCCGCCGCGACGAGCTCCTCGCCCGACGCGGTGAGCGCCGCGCCGAAATCGCCCGCACCTCCCACCTCGACTTCCTCCCGGACACCGCACAGGTCCGCGAGGGCGACTGGAAGGTCGCGCCGGCGCCGGCCGCGCTGAACGACCGCCGTGTGGAGATCACCGGTCCGACCGACCGCAAGATGACCGTCAACGCCCTGAACTCGGGCGCCAAGGTCTGGCTCGCCGACTTCGAGGACGCCTCCGCTCCCACCTGGGAGAACGTCGTCCTCGGCCAGCTCAACCTCATCGACGCCTACGAGCGCCGCATCGACTTCACCGACCCGCGCACGGGCAAGTCGTACGCCCTGAAGCCGGCCGAGCAGCTGGCGACCGTCGTGATGCGCCCGCGCGGCTGGCACCTGGAGGAGCGCCACCTCCGGTTCGAGGGCCGCCCGGTCCCCGGCGCGCTGGTCGACTTCGGCCTGTACTTCTTCCACAACGCCAAGCGGCTCATCGAGCTCGGCAAGGGCCCGTACTTCTACCTGCCGAAGACGGAGTCGCACCTGGAGGCGCGCCTCTGGAACGAGATCTTCGTCTTCTCGCAGGACTACGTCGGCATCCCGCAGGGCACGGTCCGCGCGACCGTCCTGATCGAGACCATCACGGCCGCGTACGAGATGGAGGAGATCCTCTACGAGCTGCGCGACCACGCGGCGGGTCTGAACGCGGGCCGCTGGGACTACCTGTTCTCGATCGTGAAGAACTTCCGTGACGGCGGCGAGAAGTTCGTCCTCCCGGACCGCAACGCGGTGACGATGACGGCCCCGTTCATGCGGGCGTACACCGAACTCCTGGTCCGCACCTGCCACAAGCGCGGCGCGCACGCCATCGGCGGCATGGCTGCCTTCATCCCGTCTCGCAAGGACGCCGAGGCCAACCGGGTCGCGTTCGAGAAGGTCAAGGCCGACAAGGACCGCGAGGCCGGCGACGGCTTCGACGGCTCGTGGGTGGCCCACCCCGACCTGGTCCCGATCGCGATGGCCTCCTTCGACGCGGTCCTCGGCGAGAAGCCGAACCAGAAGGAGCGGCTGCGCGAGGACGTCTCGGTGGCCCCGGGCGAGCTCATCGCGATCGACTCGCTGGACGCGAAGCCGACGTACGAGGGCCTGCGCAACGCCGTCCAGGTCGGCATCCGCTACATCGAGGCCTGGCTGCGCGGCCTGGGCGCCGTCGGCATCTTCGGCCTGATGGAGGACGCGGCCACGGCCGAGATCTCCCGCTCGCAGATCTGGCAGTGGATCAACGCCGGTGTCGTCTTCGAGCACGACGGCGAGCCCGTGACGGCCACCGCGGACCTCACCCGCGAGCTCGCCGCCGGGGAACTGGCCGCGATCCGCGCCGAGATCGGCGAGGAGGCCTTCGCGGCCGGAAAGTGGCAGCAGGCCCACGACCTCCTTCTCCAGGTATCCCTGGACGCGGACTACGCGGACTTCCTCACCCTCCCCGCGTACGACCAGCTGGTCGGCTGACCCCCACCCCACCCGAACCCCACCTCCGCCCCCCAGGCCCCGGGCCTGGGGGGCGGAGGCGTGTGCGCAACCCGGCCGCGGAGGAACCCGGCCGCGGAAGCGGAACCTTGACGGCCCGAACGACCGGTCGGTTGTTACTCCATCGTAACTTTCCTGTACCTAGCGGTAACAACGCGCGCCGTGTCACCTTTCCGATGCCACCGGCCGGCGGTACCCCCACTTTCCCAGCCATGCACCGGAGTTCTCTTCGGATCGGGCATGGCCGACCGCAGGAGTTCCGCCGTGATCGGATTCCGCAACGCCAGCAAGGACCGGGCCCGTAGTCGAGTGCGACGGCTCGCCGGGGCCGGGTTGGTTCTGCCGCTCGCCGCCGGCGCCCTGGTCGCCGGCTCCGCCGGGACCTCCGTGGCCAGTCCCGGGACCGGGCCCACCGCCGTGGTGTCCATGGGCGACAGCTACATCTCCGGCGAAGCCGGCCGCTGGAAGGGCAACAGCCTGACCAACAGCGGCAATCGCACCGGGACGGACCGCGCCTGGGTCTCCGGGAACACCTACGACCCCGCCAAGGTGTACGGCAGCACCGCCGGGGGCTGCCACCGCTCCGATTCCGCCGAGGTCAAGAGCGCAGGAGCCATCGCCGACGCGGCCGTGAACCTGGCCTGCTCCGGGGCGACTTCCGAGAACGTCTTCCGCGCCTCCAACGGCGGCGTGGCGTTCAAGGGCGAGGCCCCGCAGGCCGATCAGCTCGCCACCGTGGCCCGGACCGACAACGTCAAGGTCATCGCCCTGTCCATCGGCGGCAACGACCTCGGATTCGCCGACATCATCAAGGACTGCGCCCTCGACTTCGTCCTGTGGAACTCGTACTGCTACGACGACCAGCAGTACGGGGTCGACGAGAAGATGGACGCGGTGATGGCGAACGTCGGCAAGTCCGTGGACGAGATCCGCGCCGTGATGCGGGCCGCCGGGTACACCGACTCCGCGTACCGGATCGTGCTCCAGTCCTACCCGTCGCCGATCCCCCGCGGCGCCGAGAACCGGTACACGCAGAGCGACTGGAGCCGCCTCAACACCGGCGGCTGTCCGTTCTGGAACCGGGACTCGGACTGGGCGCGCGATTCGCTCGTGCCGCAGATCGCGAACCGCCTCAAGGCGGTCGCCGCCGCCAAGGGCGTGCAGTTCCTGGACCTGCGGGACATGATGCAGGGCCGCGAGGTGTGCGCGAAGGCCAGCAAGCAGGTGAGCAGCTCGGCGCCCGCTTCGGCGAAGACGAGCGAGTGGGCGCGCTGGATCGACAGCAGCGAGACGCAGGGGCTGGTCCAGGAGTCCATGCACCCGAACCAGTTCGGCCAGCTGGCGCTCGGGCGCTGCCTGAACCTCGCCGTCGCCCAGCCCGCGAACTCCGCGTCCAGCTGCAAGAACACCGCCGGAGCGGACCAGACGGGCATGTTCCTGACATCCACCCCCTGATACCCGCGTCCGGGTCCGGCCGGGGCGTCCGCGGAGGCTTCCGCGGACGCCCCTTCCCGTCCGCTCAGCCGCGTACGGCGGCCAGCGCCTCGTCGTACAGGGCCGCCAGGTCGGCGCTGCCGCCGCTGCGGACCCAGGCCTCGGTGGCGGCGTCCACGCAGGCGAAGACGGTGGCGGTCACCGCCGCGGCGCGCACCTGCGGGACCGGGCCCTCCCCGGCGGCCATCCGGGCCGTGACGGCGGGCTGGACCAGCTCCTGCCAGCGCAGCCGCTTCTGCGTGTAGCGGGCGCGCAGCGGCGGGGTGTGGAAGATCAACGTCGTGATCTCCAGCAGCTGCCCGGGGTCTCCGTGCGCCTCCATGAGCACCTCGAAGCCGGCGCGCAGGGCCTCCCACGGGGTGGCGGCGGCCGGCTGGGCCTCGACCGTCGCGCGCAGGAGCTCCCCGAGCTCCTCCTGCTCACCGCAGACGATGTCCTCCTTGGTACCGAAGTACCGGAACAGCGACCGCTGGGAGATGCCCGCCTCCTTGGCGATCTGCGCGATGGTCGTGGCCTCGTACCCCTGCTCGGCGAAGAGCCGCATGGCGGTGTCGAAGATGCTCGCGACCACGGCCTGGCGGGAGCGGTCCCACAGGCTCGGCTGCGTTGCGGTTGTCCCCATCGGGCCAGCATATAGGCGGACCGCCAGTCTGACCCTCACTGTCCGCTTGGCAGTCACTGCCACACGGGCATACAGTGATGGTCAGACGTTGTCATCCCCATGGGCAGGAGCCACTGTGAACGCGGTCGACTACCGAGGCAGGACCACCCTGATCACCGGCGCGAGCTCGGGCCTGGGCGCCGAGTTCGCACGCCAGCTCGCCGCGCGCGGATCCGACCTCGTGCTCGTCGCCCGCCGGGAGGACCGCCTGAAGGCGCTCGCCGCGCAGCTGTCGGCGGCGCACGGCGTCAGGGTGGAACCGCTCGCCATGGACCTGGCCGTCGACGGGTGCGGCGAGCTGCTGGCCGCCGAGGTCGAGCGGCGCGGGATCACGGTCTCCAGCGTCATCAACAACGCCGGCTTCGGCACGTACGGGCTCTTCCACGAGGAGGATCCGCAGCGGGTCCGCCAGGAGGTGGCCCTCGACGTGACGGCCGTCGTCGACATCAGCCGGGCCTTCATCGGCCCGCTGCGCAGCCGCGGCGAGGGCGTCCTGGTCAACCTCGCCAGCGCGGCCGCCTACCAGCCCGTCCCGAACATGGCCGTGTACGGCGCGACCAAGGCCTTCGTGCTCAGCTTCACCGAGGCCCTCTGGCAGGAGTCCCGGGGGACCGGGCTGCGCGTCATGGCGCTGTCGCCCGGTGCGACGAGGACGGAGTTCTTCGACGTCGTCGGCACGGAGGACGCCGCGGCCGGCGGCAGGATGCAGACCTCGGAGGAGGTCGTGCGGACCGCGCTGAAGGCGCTGGACCGGCGGAACCCGCCGCCGAGCGTGGTGTCCGGGGCGATGAACCGGATCATGGCCCTCAGCGGGCGGTTCGCGAGCCGCCGCACGGTCGTGCGGATCGTGGGCCGGATGACCTCGCCGCGGACTCCGGCGCGGGCCGGGGCCGCCGCGTAGCAGCCACCGCACTCACCCTGCAGGAGCTGCCGCGAAGGGGCTGACGGGGGAACGGCCGGTGCGTACGCCACACCCGCAGTGGATGGCGTACGCACCGGCCGTTCTCCCGCCGGCCCGCGGGGGCCGGGTCAGTGCACCGGCACCGGTTCCGGCGAGGTGGCCGAGGACCGCTGAGCACCGAAGTGGTTGAAGGCCAGATTGAGCGCGATGGCCACCACGCAGCCGGTGCTGATGCCGGAGTCCAGGACGACCAACAGGTCCTTCGGGAACGCGTGGTAGAACTCCGGCGCCGCGATCGGGATCAGGCCGATGCCGACCGAGGCGGCGACGATCAGGGCGTTCTCGCCCTTCTCCATGGCCGCACCCGCCAGGGTTTGGATGCCGCTGGCCGCGACCGAGCCGAACAGGACGATGCCGGCGCCGCCGAGGACCGGCAGCGGGACCACTCCGATGACGGAGGCCGCCATCGGGCACAGGCCCAGCAGGATCAGGATGCCGCCGCCGGCGGCGACGACGAACCGGCTGCGCACCTTGGTCATCGCCACGAGCCCGATGTTCTGCGCGAAGGCGCTGCACATGAAGCCGTTGAACAGCGGGCTGAGCGCGCTGCCGAGGGTGTCGGCGCGCAGGCCGCCCTCGATGGTCTTCGCGTCCGCCGGGCGGCCCACGATCTTGCCCAGCGCCAGGATGTCGGCGGTGGACTCGGTCATGCACACCAGCATCACGATGCACATGGAGACGATGGCCGCGACCTGGAACTGCGGTGCGCCGAAGTGGAACGGGGTCGGGAAGCCCACCAGGGAGGCGTTCTTGACGGAGTCGAAGCTGGTCATCCCCAGCGGGAGCGCGATCAGCGTGCCCGCCACCAGGCCGAGCAGGATCGAGATCTGCTGCAGGAAGCCGCGCAGGAACTTGCGCATCAGCAGCACGATGACGAGGGTGACGGCCGCCATGCCGATGTTCTTCATCGAGCCGTAGTCGGTGGCGGTCCGGTTGCCGCCCTGCGACCAGTTGAAGGCCACCGGCAGCAGGGACACGCCGATCAGGGTGATGACCGTACCGGTGACGACCGGCGGGAAGAAGCGGACGAGCTTGCCGAAGTACGGGGCGGCGAAGAAGCCGACGACCCCCGCGACGATGATCGCGCCGAAGATGACGGGGATGGCGTCCGCGCCCTCACCCTTGCCTATGGCGATCATCGGGGTCACGCCGGCGAACGAAACGCCGTTGACGAAGGGGAGTTTGGCGCCGATCTTCCAGAAGCCGAGGGTCTGGAGGAGGGTGGCGAGGCCGGCGGTGAAGAGCGAGGCGCCCATCAGGAACGCCGTCTCGGTCGCGGAGAGTCCGACGGCAGGGCCGACGATCATGGGCGGGGCGACGACACCCGCGTACATGGCGGCCACGTGCTGGAGGCCGCTCGTGAACATCTTCAGAGGAGGCAGGGTCTCGTCGACCGGGTGCTTCTCCTCCGGTACTGCGACTGCATCTTTGCGAAACCTGGGCGTGTGGGCCACGGCTTCCTCCGGTCGGGTAACACGTCGGCAGGGACGTGGGTGTCTTGGAGGTGGTGCGAACGCTGTGCGAGTCGAGCCGGTATGGAGTTGTCGATGTGATGTGGGGGGTGCTTCTTGCTCGGATTGCGTCTTGCTCGGGTTGCGTCTTGCTCAGGAGGCGCGGAAACGATTCGCCCAAACCGTTCCGGCCAAGCAGTGGCACGAGTCACCGCCCCCGGGAACGCCCTCGGAACAACCTCGGGCGCTTCCCGGGAACAGCTGCCGCGGACCCCGCTCGGGTCCGCGGCGACCGGCCGGGGGCCGTCCCCCCCGGCCGGACTCCGGGGGATCAGCCCTGCGCGGTGATGCGCGCCAGGCGCTGGGCCTCTTCGCGGGTGGACACCGCGATGGCGTCCTCGTCGGCGAAGAGGAGCCGGTTGTTCTCGACGATCTGCTTGCCGTTGACGAACGACGCCGTCACCGGGGCGGCCGCACCGAAGACCAGGGCGGTGACCGGGTCGGCGATCGAGGAGTGCAGGAAGGTGCTGATGTTCCAGAGCACCAGGTCGGCGCACTTGCCGGCTTCCAGCGAACCGATGTTGTCGCTGCGGCCGAGGACCTGCGCACCGCCGTACGTACCGAGGCGCAGGGCCTGGCGGGCGTTGAGCGCGGCCTCGCGGTGGACCGGGTTCAGCCGGTTGATGAGCAGCGCGTTGCGCAGCTCGGTGTGCAGCTCACCGGACTCGTTGGAGGCGGTGCCGTCCACGCCGAGGCCCACCGGTACGCCGGCGGCCAGCATGTCCGGGACGCGGGCGATGCCGGCGGCCAGACGGGCGTTGGAGGACGGGCAGTGCGCGACACCGGTCTTGGTACGGGCGAACGCGGCGATGTCGGAGTCGTTCATGTGGACGCTGTGCGCCATCCACACGTCCTCGCCGAGCCAGCCGGTCGACTCGAAGTAGTCGGTCGGGCCCATGCCGAAGAGCTCGTGGCAGAACTTCTCCTCCTCGACGGTCTCGCTGCCGTGCGTGTGCATGCGCACGCCGAGGCGGCGGGCCAGCTCGGCGCCCTGCTTCAGCAGCTCGGTGGAGACCGAGAAGGGGGAGCAGGGGGCGACGGCGACCTGGGTCATCGCGTCGAAGGAGGCGTCGTGGTACTTCTTCACGGTCGCCTCGGTGTCGGCGAGCGCACCTTCGAGGGTCTCGACGGCGTGGTCCGGCGGCAGGCCGCCGTCCTTCTCGCTGCGGTCCATCGAGCCGCGGGCGAGGGTGAAGCGGACTCCCATCTCGGACGCGGCGCGGATGATCGAGCCGGAGAGGTCGCCGGCGCCCTTCGGGTACACGTAGTGGTGGTCCATCGCGGTGGTGACACCACCGCGGGCCATCGCGGCGAGGGAGCCCTGGGCGGCCGTGTAGGCCATCTGCTCGTCGATGCGCGCCCACGTCGGGTACAGCGCGACGAGCCAGTTGAAGAGGTTGTGGTCGGTGGCCAGGCCACGCGTGATCCACTGGTAGAAGTGGTGGTGCGTATTGACCAGACCGGGAGTCACGAGGTGCCCGGTGCCGTCGATGCGGCGGACGACGTTGTCGAGGTTCTCGGGGGCCTTGCCCGCACCGATGGACTCGATCTTGTTGCCGGCGATGACGATGTGACCCGAGGCGTACTCGGTGTCGTTCGCATCGACGGTTGCGATCGCGCAGTTCTCGATGACGATGCGCTCTACTGCGCCGTCCTGGGCTGCCGATGCTGCCATGGGACTTCCTCGTGCTTTCAGTGGCGGTGCGGGCACGGCAAAACCCAGGGGATTTGAGTGCCGGAGCCGGGGGCCTGACAGCTGACAGTACTGTCGCCCCGTGTGTTGCGTCCGGGTGCCGATTCAGGAAGTGGCGGGCGTGTCGTGCGGTCCCGGGGCCACTGCGGGGCCCCGGGACGCGCGTGCCGCGCTCAGAGGTTGGTCATGTCCACGGGGATGCGGGCGTCAGCGCCGTCCCGAAGGATCGTGGCCTCGATCAGACCGTACGGACGGTCCGCGGCGAAGTAGACCTCGTTGTCGTTCTTGAGGCCGAAGGGCTCCAGGTCGACGAGGAAGTGGTGCTTGTTCGGGAGCGAGAAGCGGACCTCGTCGATCTCCGAACGGTGGTTGATGATGCGCGAACCCATCTGGTACAGGGTCTGCTGCAGCGAGAGGGAGTAGGTCTCCGCGAAGGCCTGGAGCATGTGCTTCTTGGTCTCGGCGTAGGACTTCTCCCAGTTGGGCATCCGCTGCTCGTCGTCGGTCCAGTTGAAGCGCCAGCGACCCGACACCTGGGTGGCCAGGATGCGGTCGTACGCCTCCTGCAGGGTCGTGTACTTGTCCTTCACGTAACCCCAGAACTCGGAGTTCGTGGAGTTCATGACGATCAGGTCCTTGAGGCCGGAGATGACCTCCCAGTTCTGGCCGTCGTACGTGATCTGGGTGACCCGGGTCTCCATGCCCTTGCGGACGAAGGAGTGGTTCACCTCGTCGGAGCCGATGAACTTGGAGTTGGCGTCCGAGGTGGCGATCCGGTCCCAGGCGTACTCCTCGATCCGGATGCGCGCCTTCTGGATCGGCTCCTGGCTGTTCACGAACCAGCGCGCCAGGTGGATGCCGAACTGCTCGGCGGACTCGATGCCGTACTCCTTGGCGAACGCGTACACCGTGTTCTTGGTGGTGTCCGTCGGCAGGACGTTGGCGTTCGAGCCGGAGTAGTGGACGTCGTCCATGTCGCCGGAGAGGGCGACCGAGACGTTCAGGTCCTTGATGTGGTGGGTGTCGCCGTCCCGCGTGATCTTGACGACGCGGTTCTCTGCTTTGCCGTACTGGTTCTGGCCCAGAATCGTGGCCATGCTAGCTCCCTCGGTAAACGGAGTAGCCGAACGGGTTGAGCAGCAGCGGTACGTGGTAGTGCTCGCCCGGGTTCACCGCGAAGGTGATGGTGACCTCGGGGAAGAACGCACCGCTGTCCCTTACGCGGGGGGCGTCCTGCTGCGCCTCGGCTTGCTTCTTCTCGAAGTACGTCTCGGTCTCGAAATCGAGACGTACGTGGGTGGTGCCCTCCGGCAGCGCCGGCAGGTCCTTGCATCGCCCGTCCGCATCGGTGGCGGAGCCGCCCAGGGCCGCCCACTCGCCATCAAGACCCGTACGGGCCGACAGGGAGATGGCGACGCCCTCGGCGGGGCGTCCGATGCTGGTGTCCAGGATGTGCGTGGACACCGAAGCGGTGGTCGCGGTGCTCATGCTCACGCTCCTTCTTCTGCGAGTTCGACGAGGCGGGTCAGTCGGATCCGGTTGATCTTCACCAGCTCGCCGCGGGCGATCTCCCGCTCCTGCTCCGGCGAATTGCCGATCCGGACCTTGACCGCGTCCCGCATGAACTCACCGGTCGCACCGGTGGCGCAGATGAGGAAGACGTGGCCGAACTTCTCCTGGTACGCCAGGTTCAGTTCGAGGAGCTCGTTCTTGAGCTCTTCCGAGGCGCCGGCCATGCCGCGCTGCTCGCGGGCGGAGGTCGGGTCTCCCGGCTTCGGCCGGCCGATCGGCGCGTGGCCTCCCATCGCCTCGGCCAGGTCCTCGGCGGTGAGCTCCGCCATGGCGGACTCGTTGGCCGAAAACAGGGCTTCCGCGCCGGCGAAGGGGCGCTGCGCGAGCAGCTTGGCGCCCCATGCCGAACTGGCGCACACCTCGTGCAGCTCGGCCGCGGCCGCACTGTCGTCCAAGGCGTTGAACCGGGTGAGACCCGGGGTCGGACTCGAAGTCACGGTGGGCCTCCGTGGCCTGTTGTTGCTTGACGGGCTGCGCATAGCTAACGCCCTCGACAACACGGCGTCAACACTTTGTTGAAACTTCCCGTACACAAAAGCCGCCGCCCGGATGAATTGGGCGGCGGCTCGTCACCATGAGTCAGGCGGAATTCACGCTTGGTTGTCCTTGTTCGCGTTTTCCCTGTTCAGGTAGTTGTAGACCGTGAAACGGCTGACGCCCAGGGCGCCCGCGACCGTCTCCACACCGTGCCGTACGGAGAAGGCGCCCCGCGCCTCGAGTATCCGCACCACGTCCTGCTTGGACTTCCGGTCGAGCTGTGACAACGGTACGCCGTGCCGGCGCTCCAGCGCCGCCAGGATCCGCTCCAGCGAGTCGGACAGCTGGGGCAGGCGTACGGCCAGCAGGTCCTGGCCCTCCCAGCTGAGCACGACGTCGTCGGGCTGCGCCAGGGCCGGATCCATCAGCTCGCCGCCCATCGCGTCGACCAGCGGCTTGACCGCGGTGACGAACGGGTGGTCGCGGGGCTCGGTCATGGGGTGTCCTCCCCGATCACGTTGACCTGGAGCGAGACGCGCGTGGCGCCGGACTCCAGCGAGTCGCGCAGCAGCGCGGCCACCGCGGCCAGTACCGCGTCGGCGTCACCCTCGGCGGTATTGCCGAACGGGCCCACGTCGACCGCGTCCAGTCGGGCCTCCTGGATGACCTCGCGAGCGGCCACGGCATGGGCGGGGGCCTCTTCGAGATCGAAGGGCTCGGTCGTGAACTCCACTCTCAATCGCACGCTGGTCAAGCTACCTCCCGGTCAGGATTTTTCGGCAGTCCGGGCTTGACATCCACGCAGAAGCCCATGCAGTCTTCCATCAAGCAGAAACTAACTTCCGCAATACGGAAGGAGCGCACACCCCTCATGGGATACACGGACCAGCGCTTCGATGTGAACCTTTCGATCCTCTTCACGGAACTCCCGCTTCTGGAGCGTCCCGCGGCAGCCGCCGCGGCGGGCTTCACCGCGGTCGAGCTGTGGTGGCCCTGGATCGAGACCCCCACCCCCGCTCAGGCGGAGCTCGACGCCCTCAAGAAGGCTCTTGAGGACGCCGGCACGCAGCTGGTGGGCCTGAACTTCTACGCCGGCCGGCTGCCGGGCCCGGACCGCGGCGCGGTCTCGGTACCCGGTGAGGAGTCGGACCGCTTCAACGCCAACATCAACGTGGCGGCGGACTTCGCCGCCTCGGTGGGCTGCAAGGCGCTGAACGCCCTGTACGGCAACCGCGTCGAGGGTGTGGACCCGGCCGTCCAGGACGAGCTCGCCCTGGAGAACCTGGTCGTGGCGGCCCGGGCCGCCGACCGCGTCGGCGCGATCCTGCTGATCGAGACCCTCAACAAGCCCGAGTCGCCGCTCTACCCGCTGGTGAGCGCCCCGGCCGGCATCGAGGTCGTGGACAAGGTGAACGAGGCCACCGGCCTCGGGAACGCCAAGTTCCTGCTCGACCTGTACCACCTGGCGATGAACGATGAGGACCTCTCCGAGGTCATCGAAAAGTACGCCGCCAAGACCGGCCACGTCCAGATCGCGGACAAGCCGGGACGCGGTGCCCCCGGCACCGGCGAGCTGCCCCTCGCGGAGCTGCTCGACCAGCTGAAGAAGGCCGGATACGAGGGCTACGTAGGCCTCGAGTACAAGGCCGAGGACGCCGCCGCCTCCTTCGCGTGGCTGCCGGCCGAGGCCCGCGCCGCGCAGTAGGCGGACGAAGTCCGGGCGATCAGCCAGGCACCCCTCGCACTTTTCGTACGAAGCATTAAGAGAAGGACCCTCATCATGAGCACGCTCCCCAACATCGCCTGGATCGGCCTCGGCATCATGGGCTCCCCCATGGCCGAGAACCTCCTGAAGGCCGGCTACCCGGTCACCGGCTTCACGCTGGAGCAGGACAAGCTCGACCGTCTGGCCGCCGCCGGCGGCAGCGCCGCCGGCTCGATCGCCGACGCCGTCAAGGACGCCGACGTCATCATCACGATGGTGCCCGCCTCCCCGCAGGTCGAGGCCATCTCGTACGGCGAGAACGGCATCCTGGAGAACGCGAAGTCCGGCGCGCTGATCATCGACATGTCGTCGATCACCCCGCAGACCTCGATCGACCTCGCCAAGAACGCCGCCGAGAAGGGCATCCGCGTCATCGACGCCCCGGTGTCCGGCGGCGAGGCCGGCGCCATCGAGGCCGTCCTGTCGATCATGGTGGGTGGCGAGAAGGCCGACTTCGACGCGGCCCTGCCGATCCTCGAGGCCCTCGGCAAGACCATCGTGCTCTGCGGTCCGCACGGCTCCGGCCAGACGGTGAAGGCCGCCAACCAGCTCATCGTCGCCGTCAACATCCAGGCGTGCGCCGAGGCCGTGGTCTTCCTGGAGAAGTCCGGCGTGGACCTGAACGCCGCCCTGGACGTCCTCAACGGCGGTCTGGCCGGCTCCACGGTCCTGACCCGCAAGAAGGACAACTTCCTGAACCGCGACTTCAAGCCCGGCTTCCGGATCGACCTGCACCACAAGGACATGGGCATCGTCACCGACGCCGCCCGCAACGTCGGTGCGGCCCTCCCCGTCGGCGCGGTCGTCGCCCAGCTGGTCGCCTCGCTGCGCGCCCAGGGTGACGGCGGCCTGGACCACTCCGCCCTGCTCCGTGCGGTCGAGCGCCTCTCCGGCGCCCAGATCTGAGCACCTCCCCTTTCACAGGGGCCCTGAGTTTCCGGATGGTGCCGGTGCTGACACCTGTCCTGTCGCGCCCAAGCGCCGGCACCGTCCGGATTTCCTCTCTCCATCTTTGTTCAACAAACTGTTGACGCTGCGTTCGGCCTGAAATTAGGCTGTTCCGCATGACGGAAGACGCTTTCCGTCAGCAGGTTTCCCGTACGGAAGGTCACCATGTCGAAGCGCACGCTGACGACCGAGTCCGGCGCCCCGGTCGCCGACAACCAGAACTCCGCCACCGCCGGCGTCGGTGGCCCGCTCCTGATCCAGGACCAGCAGCTCCTTGAGAAGCTGGCCCGCTTCAACCGGGAGCGCATACCGGAGCGTGTGGTGCACGCCCGCGGCTCGGCCGCGTACGGCTACTTCGAGGTGACCGACGACGTCACCGGTTACACCAGCGCCGCGTTCCTGAACACGGTGGGCAAGAAGACCGAGACCTTCCTGCGCTTCTCGACCGTCGCCGACTCGCTCGGCGGCGCGGACGCGGTCCGCGACCCGCGCGGCTTCGCGCTGAAGTTCTACACCGAAGAGGGCAACTACGACCTCGTCGGCAACAACACCCCGGTGTTCTTCATCAAGGACCCGATCAAGTTCCCCGACTTCATCCACTCCCAGAAGCGCGACCCCTTCACGGGCAAGCAGGAGCCGGACAACGTCTGGGACTTCTGGGCGCACGCCCCCGAGGCGACGCACCAGATCACCTGGCTCATGGGTGACCGCGGCATCCCGGCCTCGTACCGTCACATGAACGGCTACGGTTCGCACACCTACCAGTGGACGAACGCGCAGGGCGAGGCCTTCTTCGTCAAGTACCACTTCAAGACGAACCAGGGCATCCGCTGCCTGTCGGGCGACCAGGCCGCCGAGCTCGTCGGCAAGGACGCCAACTCGCACCAGACCGACCTGCTCCAGGCGATCGAGCGCGGCGTGAACCCGAGCTGGACCCTCTACGTCCAGATCATGCCGGCCGCCGAGGCCGCGGACTACCGCTTCAACCCGTTCGACCTCACCAAGGTGTGGCCGCACAGCGACTACCCGCTGCAGCGCGTGGGCCGTCTGGTCCTCGACCGCAACCCGGACAACGTCTTCGCCGAGGTCGAGCAGTCCGCCTTCTCCCCGAACAACTTCGTCCCGGGCATCACCGCCTCGCCGGACAAGATGCTTCAGGGGCGTCTGTTCGCGTACGCCGACGCCCAGCGCTACCGCCTCGGTGTGAACCACACCGTGCTTCCGGTCAACGCCCCGAAGGCGACCAAGGCCGACAACTACGGCCGCGACGGTGTCATGGCGCTGCGCAACGGCTCGCGCCACGACAAGAACTACGAGCCCAACTCGTACCAGGGCCCTGCCGAGACCGGTCTCGCGCTCGGCGCCCCGAAGGCCGTCTCCGGCTACACGGGCACCCACGAGGCCCCGGCCCACACCAAGGACGACGACTTCTTCCAGGCCGGTGAGCTCTACCGCCTGATGTCGGAGGCCGAGAAGCAGCGCCTGGTGGCGAACATCGCCGGCGGTCTGTCCCAGGTCACCCTGGAGGACGTCATCGACAAGAACCTGGCTCACTTCCACGCCGCCGACGCCGACTACGGCAAGCGCGTCGAGGAGGCCGTCCGCGCCCTGCGCGACGCCTGAGCCTGAAAGCTGCACCGGGGACCTGGCGGGAGGTCAGGTCCCGGGTGCCGAGCCCGAACCGCGGACCCGGATGAGGGGTGGTACGCGGTAAGGGCCGGACGAGGGCCGCGACGGGCGTGTGAGCCAGTGCGGTGGTAATGGGTGCCGAGGCCCGTCTCTTGACCTGAGGGAGACGACGCCGGAGCTCTCGTCACCGCCCGTCGCGGTCCCAGCCACACTTCACACCTCCCTCCTCCTGTACAGGGGGCCACGCACAGAGCCCCCTTCACATGAGCCTCCACACTCCGCCCGGCGGCGCGAACGTCCTGTCGCGCCAGCCTCGCACCGTCGGGCGGTCACACTCAAAGCGCCGAGTCACGGACGGTCCCGTGACTCGGCGCTTTGTCATGCACGGCGGTCGTCGACCTCCACGGACAGGTACGGCCACACGCGGGTGAGAGCGGCCAGTTCACCGCGCGACGGCCCGCCGCCGGTCGCGGGCGCCGCCGCCAGGCAGTCGGCGGGGCTGAAGTGGACCGTCGTCCCCGTCGTGCCGTCGCCGTCGACCGGCGTCAGGTCGGTGACGGGCACGCCGTGCTCGTAGTGCTGCACCCAGGACCCGCCCGCGCGGCGGTTGGTGTGGACGAGCCGTTCGCTCAGCGCCGCCACGACGGACATGCCGCGCCGCGGGTGGCCGTCGGGCAGGACCTGTGCCCCGGGGTGGTCGAAGAACCGGAGGTCCTTCGTCGCCATGACCGGCTTCCTCACCGGCCGGCCCCGCCCGTCGAGTCGGGTGTCGGTACCCCGGCCCTCGTCCGCCACGGACACCGACCCGTCGGCGTGCAGCGTGACGGTGCACCGCCCTCCACCCGAGCACTCTGCCTCGTCCGCCGCGTACGCGACGACTTCGAGCAGCAGGTGGAGAACGCCGCCCGGAGCGAACACGGCCGGGTCCCGGCGGATGCGGGCGAGGTGCTCGGCGTCCACGGAGCGCGCCCAGTCGTGCGTCGTGTTGCGCCAGGAGGCCGGTGATCCGTCCGACGGTGATCTGTCCATCGGAGCAGTATGCCCACGCGCTGCGCCGCGTCAGGCCCGGGCCTGCCGGGGAAGGCGGGCGGACAGGGCCAGGGCCGCCGCCAGCAGGGCCGCCGTCACCAGGGCCGTCGCGGAGAAGGCCGCCGCGGGGGTGCGGCCGTGGTCCGTGAAGGCCGACCAGAGCGTGACCAGCAGGGCCACCCCGACCGCGTTGGCCAGTTGCTGCACGGCGTTGAGCACACCGGACGCGGAGCCCACCTCCGGTTCGGACACGCCCGCCAGGATCACGTCGAACAGCGGCGGGATCACCAGGCCCATGCCGAGCCCGGTGACGAAGGTGCCCGGCACCAGCCGCCAGCCGTCGCCCGCTCCGCCGGCCGTGGCGGCGAGCACGAGCAGCCCCACCGCGGTCAGGACGATTCCGCACTGGATCACGCCCCGGCCGCGCCTGCGGGCCAGCGCCCCCGCCGGGCCCGCGGCGACCGCGATGCCCAGCGCCATCGGGGCGATCGCGTACCCCGCGCCCTGCGGCGAGAGGCCGAGGGGGCCCTGGAGGAACAGGGACAGCACCATCGTCAGGCCGGTGAACGAGGCGAAGAAGGCGACCGCGACGAGGATGCCCGCGGTGTAGCCCCGGTTGGCGAGCAGGCTCGGGGTCATGAGCGGCGAGGGCCGCCGGTGCTGGAGGCGTACGAAGAGCAGGAAGCCGAGGGGGCCGGCCGCCAGCAGGGCGAACCCCCAGGCCGGCCAGCCCAGTTCCGGACCCTCGACCAGCGGGTACACCAGCGCCCCGGAAGCCGCCCCGGTCAGCAGCACGCTCGGTACGTCGATCCGCAGGCCCGCGTCGGGCACGCCGCGCGGGATCCACCGGAGCGCGCCGGCCAGCGCCGCCAGGCCCAGCGGCAGGTTCACCAGGAACACCGTCCGCCAGCCGGTGCCGAAGAGGTCGGTGCCCGCAAGGAGCCCGCCCACCACCGGACCACCGACGGCGGCCAGGCCCATCACCGGGCCGAACAGGCCGAAGGCCTTGCCCAGTTCCGCCTCGGGGAAGGTCTCCTTGATGATCCCGAAGCCCTGCGGCAGCAGCAGCGCACCGCAAGCGCCCTGGAGCGCCCGGGCCGCGATCAGCGCCCCCGGCCCCGGGGCGAGCGCGCAGAGCGCGGAGGCCAGGGTGAACCCGGCAGCGCCGATCAGGAAGAGCGGGCGCCGCCCGTACCGGTCCCCCAGCCGCCCGGCGGTGATCAGCAGGACGGCGAACGGCAGGGTGTACGCGGCTCCGAGCCACTGGGCGGTCGCCCGGCCCCCGCCGAGGCCGGCGGCGATGGCGGGGGCGGCGACCCCGGTGACGGTGGCGTCGAGGAGGTCCATGACCTCGGCGACGAGGACGACGGCCAGCACCGCCCAGCGCCGCGGATGCGGAGCGGGATCCGGATGCGGATCCGGGTGCGGATGAGGATGCGGAGCGGGATCCGGATGCGGGTGCGGATGCGGGTGCGGATCCGGGTTGAGGCGTGGTCGTGCCATGGACGGGCTTCCCCCTTGCGGACGGCCGGACATTGACGAACAGTGTTCGTTCCGAACAACGTTCGCCACGAACACCGTTCGCTGTCAAGTGCTAGCCTGTCGCCATGGATTCGCCGGCCCGCCGCAAGAGCACCCGCACCCGCCCCGCCAAACCCCCGCTCAGCGAACGGGCCGTCGTCGACGCCGGCCTGCGCGTGCTGCGCCGCGAGGGGCTGGACTCCGTGACCATGCGGAAGGTGGCCGCCGAGCTGGACACCGGGCCCGCCTCGCTCTACGTCTACGTCGCCCAACGCGAGGAGCTGCTGCGCCTGATGCTCGACGCCGTGATCGCGACGGTGCCGCTCCCGGCGCTCCCCGCCCCTTCCCACGGGGACTGGCGCGAGCGGCTGGCCGGGCTGATCACCGAGGTGGTCCACGCCCTCAACGCACACCCCGGCATCGGCCGGGTCTCGCTCGGCTCCATCCCGACCGGCCCGGCCTGGCTGGACCTCTTCGACCGCATCCTCGGACTCCTGCTGGCCGGCGGGGTCGACCGCCAACGCGCCGCGTGGGGCTGCGATCTGATCGCCCTGCACATCGGGGCCGTCACCTACGAGGTCGGCGTCGCACAGCCGGCGTACGGCGCGGGCGCAGGCGGCCCCGGTGGCCCCGACGCCCTCCAGGGCGCCCTGGAGAGCCGCCACGCCCAGGCCTCCATCGAGGAGCGGCTCGCCGCGCTGGATCCCGGCCGCCACCCGCATCTGGCCGCGAGCGCCGTCGAGTTGGCGGCCGGCCCCGCCGCGGCCCGGCTCGCCCTCGGCATCGAGGTGCTGATCGGCGGCCTGGCCCCTTCGTAGGGCAACGGCGCGGGACAACGCGGAGCGGCCCCCGCGCCTCCTCACGGAGGCACGGGGGCCGCTCGTACGAACTGCGTGCTTCGAACCGCGGACTGCGGACCGCCGTCAGACGGACAGCGGGCGGATCGCGGTCGGGGCGTGACCCGGCTCGGTCGCGAGCTCCTCGAACTCGGTGACGTCGCTCATGTCGACCGTCTTGCTCATCGCGATGTTGGTGACGCGCTCCAGGATGGCCTCGACGACGACCGGGACCTGGAACTCCTGGGCCAGCTTCTTGGCCTCCTCGAAGGCCTCGCCCAGCTTGTCCGGGTCGGTGACGCGGATGGCCTTGACGCCCAGGCCCTCGGCGACCTTGACGTGGTCGACGCCGTAGACGCCCAGTTCGGGGGTGTTGATGTTCTCAAACTCGAGGTTGACCTCGAAGTTGATGCCGAGGCCGCCCTGCGCCTGGCGGATCAGGCCCAGGTAGGCGTTGTTCACGAGGACGTGGACGTACGGGACCTTGTGCTGGGCGGCGACCGCCAGCTCCTCGATCATGAACTGGAAGTCGTAGTCGCCGGAGAGCGCGACGATCGGGGTCTGCGGGTCCGCGGTGGCGGCACCGATCGCGGCCGGGATGGTCCAGCCGAGCGGACCGGCCTGGCCGCAGTTGATCCAGTGGCGCGGGCGGTAGACGTGCAGGAACTGCGCGGCCGCGATCTGGGAGAGGCCGATGGTGGTGACGTAGCGGGTCTCCGGGCCGAAGGCCTTGTTCATCTCCTCGTAGACGCGCTGCGGCTTCAGGGGGATGTTGTCGAAGTGCGTGCGGCGCTGCAGGGTGCCCTTGCGCTCCTGGGCGGAGGCGGCCCAGGCGGAGAAGTCCGGCAGCTTGCCCTCGGCCTTGAGCTCCTTGGCGACCTCGATGAAGAGTTCCAGCGCGGCCTTGGCGTCCGAGGCGATGCCGAAGTCCGGGGCGAAGATCTTGCCGAGCTGGGTCGGCTCGATGTCGACGTGGACGAACTTGCGGCCCTTGGTGTAGGCGTCCAGGTTGTAACCGGTGTGGCGGTTGGCCCAGCGGTTGCCGATGCCGAAGACGAAGTCCGACTCCAGGAAGGTCGCGTTGCCGTAGCGGTGCGCGGTCTGGACGCCGACCATGCCGGCGGCCAGCTCGTGGTCGTCCGGGATGGTGCCCCAGCCCATGAGGGTGGAGATGACCGGGACGCCGGTCAGCTCGGCGAACTCGACCAGCAGGTCGGTCGCGTCGGCGTTGATGATGCCGCCACCGGCGACGATCAGCGGGCGCTCGGACTCCAGCAGGAACTGCAGGGCCTTGACGGCCTGGGCGCGGGACGCCTGCGGCTTGTAGACCGGCAGGGGCTGGTAGGTCTCCGGGTCGAACTCGATCTCGGTCAGCTGGACGTCGATCGGGAGGTCGATGAGGACCGGGCCCGGACGGCCGGAGCGCATCAGGTGGAAGGCCTGCTGGAACACGCCGGGGACCTGCGCGGCCTCCAGGACCGTGGTCGCGGCCTTGGTGACCGGCTTGGCGATCGAGGCGATGTCGACGGCCTGGAAGTCCTCCTTGTGGAGCTTCGAGACCGGGGCCTGACCGGTGATGCACAGGATCGGGATCGAGTCGGCGATGGCCGAGTACAGCCCCGTGATCATGTCGGTGCCGGCCGGACCCGAAGTGCCGATGCAGACGCCGATGTTGCCCGCCTTGGCCCGGGTGTACCCCTCGGCCATGTGCGAGGCGCCCTCGACGTGGCGGGCCAGCGTGTGACTGATGCCGCCCACGTTCTTGAGCTCGCGGTAGAACGGGTTGATCGCAGCACCAGGGACACCGAACGCTTGTTCGACACCCTCGAGCTTGAGGATCTCCACTGCAGCGGCGGCGGCTGTCATACGAGGCATCGAGTTCTCCTGCGGGTCGGGCGGTCAGGCGGCCAGGCGGTCGAGCTCTTCCGGATTCCGGCGCGTTTCCGTAATGCGGAAGTTTTGTTCTGCTATACGGAACAAGCTAAGCGGCGAGTCACGGCGCGTCAAGCAGCTTCAGAACCCCGGAACACACCAAAAGCCGCGTGTCGTGCGAGCGACTTGTACGAACGACCGGGACGCGGCCGAAAATCAGCGGAAAATCGGGGGCACCCCCGCCCCCTCGGTGGCCGGTGGTGGAGCATGGGTCCACGCAGAGCGACGGAGGGACGGCAGTCATGGCGGATGCGGTACCGGTGCGCTGTCCGGCGTGCCTGCGCGAGAACGACTACGCCGCCCCGGTCTTCCCGTGCGCGTGCGGGAGTCCCGTCGTGCCGCCGCTGGACCTGGCCGCGGCGCCCCTGCCACTGACGCACCGCACCTGGTCGGACACGTGGGTGGCGGTGCGCTGCGCGGCCTGCGGGCTGGTGGGCGAGTGGCCGCGTCCGGAGCTGGGGTGCACCTCGTGCGGGACGGTGGTGCGGATCGCGGTGCGTCCGGTGGGGTCCGGGTCCGCCGCGGGTGACGGCGTACGGGACGGGCTGCGTCCGCGTCCGGACGCAAGGGAAGACGTACGGGAAGACGTACGGGAAGCCCTGCGGGAAGACGCAGCCGCGCCGCGGCCCGCGTTCCGGCCCGTGACCATCCGTACCGCCCGGGACGCGGTGACCACGGCCGCGCTGTACCTGCGGTGGCTCGGCTTCCAGGACGTCCGCCGGCCCGACGGGCAGACCGTCCCCTCGGCGGCCGTGGACCTGCGGGCCCCCGGGCTGGTGGCGCAGGTGGACCCGACCACCGCGCCGACCGGGCTGCGGGCCGTGGAATGCGTCTGGCTGAACGGGCTGACCGCCTCCGCCACCAGCGTCTGCTTCTCCCTGGCCGGATACACGCAGGACGCCCGCTCCCGCGCGGACGACCTGGGGATACCGCTGTTCGTCATGGACCTCACGGGCGTGCCGCAGCCGGTCAACGACCCGGCCGACGCCCTGGTGCTCACGGGGGCCTAGGGAGTGTCGTCAAAGTCGCGTCGGCCGCCCGCAAGGGCGGGGCCGGCGGGGTCTGCGCGGGCCCGGTCGACCGGGTCCGTACGTCCGTGGGGCAGCACGTAGGCTCGGAGCACATGGCGGAACACGCATCCGTATCTGTGCCGAGGAGAGCCCGATGAGCCTGTACGACATCCCGCTGACCACCCTGTCCGACGAGCCCACCAGCCTGGCGGCCCACAAGGGCAAGGCGATCCTGCTGGTGAACACCGCCTCGCAGTGCGGTCTCACCCCGCAGTACTCGGGACTGGCCCGGCTGCAGTTCGCGTACGAGCAGAAGGGCTTCACCGTCATCGGCGTGCCCTGCAACCAGTTCGGCGGGCAGGAGCCCGGCACCGCCGACGACATCGCGACCTTCTGCGCGGCCGGGTTCGGCGTGACCTTCCCGATGCTGGAGAAGACCGAGGTCAACGGCGAGAACCGGCACCCGCTGTACTCGGAGCTGGTGAAGACCCCGTACGCCGACGGCGAGGCGGCCGAGGACATCCAGTGGAACTTCGAGAAGTTCCTGATCTCCCCCGCCGGCGAGGTCGTCGTCCGCTTCCGGCCGACCGTCGAGCCCGAGGCCCCCGAGGTCATCGCGGCGATCGAGGCGCAGCTATCGGCCTAGCCGTCGGCGCGGCGCGGACCGTACGGGGGCGGGCCGGCCGTGCGGCCGGCCCGCCCCCGCGCCGTACCGGTACGCGGTACCCGCTACCGGTGCCGGTACGGGCTGCTCAGCCGAGCTCGGCCTCGTCGTACTCCGCCCCCGAGCCGGCCGCGGTGAGCTCCCGCAGCTCCACCCGGCGGATCTTGCCGGACACGGTCTTCGGGAGCTCCGCGAACTCGATGCGGCGGATCCGCTTGTACGGGGAGAGCACGGCGCGGGAGTGCGCGAAGAGCGCCCGGGCGGTCTCCGGCCCGGGCTCCCAGCCTGCGGCGAGCGCGATGTACGCCTTCGGCACGGCGAGGCGCAGCGGGTCGGGTGCCGGGACGACGGCGGCCTCGGCGACGGCCTCGTGTTCCAGCAGCGCGCTCTCCAGCTCGAACGGGCTGATCTTGTAGTCCGAGGCCTTGAAGACGTCGTCCGAGCGCCCGACGTAGGTGAGGTACCCCGCCTCGTCGCGCGAGGCGATGTCCCCGGTGCGGTAGAGCCCGTCGGCCATGGCCTCGGCGGTGCGCTCGGGGTCGTCCCGGTAGCCGGTCATCACCCCGGCGGGCCGGGTGCGCAGGTCCACGCAGAGCTCGCCCTCGTCGGCGGACTCCTTGCCGGTGACGGGGTCGAGCAACACGATCTCGTACCCGGGCGCGGGGCGCCCCATCGAGCCGGGCTTGACCGGGACGCCGGGGAAGTTGCCGACCTGGAGCGTGGTCTCGGTCTGGCCGAACCCGTCGCGGATGGTGAGGCCCCAGGCCTCGCGGACCTTCTCGATGACCTCGGGGTTGAGCGGCTCGCCCGCGGCGACGGCCTCGCGCGGAGGCGTCCGGAGCCGGGTGAGGTCGGACTGGATCAGCATCCGCCAGACGGTGGGCGGGGCGCAGAAGGTGGTCACGCCGTGCCGGTCCATCTCCGCCATCAGGCGCTCGGCGTCGAAGCGCGCGTAGTTGTGGACGAAGACGGTGGCGCCGGCGTTCCAGGGGGCGAAGAGGTTGGACCAGGCGTGCTTGGCCCAGCCGGGCGAGGCGATGTTGAGGTGCACGTCGCCGGGGCGCAGCCCGAGCCAGTACATGGTGGAGAGGTGGCCGATGGGGTACGAGGCGTGCGTGTGCTCGACGAGCTTGGGGCGGGCGGTGGTGCCGGAGGTGAAGTACAGCATCAGCGGGTCGGTGGCCAGGGTCTCGCCGTCCGGGCTGAAGTGGCCGTCGGCCGCGTACATGTCCTCCAGCCGCCGCCATCCGGTGGGCACGTCCGCGCCGGCGGCGATGCGGGTGTAGGTGCCGGGGACCTCGTCGAACTTGCCGGTGTCCTCGGCGCGCACGATGACGTGGCGCACGTTGCCGCGCCCGATGCGGTCGCGCAGGTCCGCCGCGCCGAGGAGGGGCGTGGCGGGGATGACGACGGCCCGCAGTTTCATCGCGCCGAGCATGACCTCCCACAGCTCCCGCTGGTTGCCGAGCATGACGAGGAGCCGGTCGCCGGCCGCGACGCCCTGGTCGCGCAGCCAGTTGGCGGCGGAGGCCGACCGCAGGGACAGCTCCCCGAAGGAGACGGACCGGCTGGTGCCGTCCTCCTCGACGATGCGCAGGGCGTCCGCGCCGTTGCCCTCGGCGATGTGGTCGAACCAGTCCAGGGCCCAGTTGAAGCGCTCGGGGCGGGGCCAGGTGAATCCGGCGTGGGCGGCCTCGTAGTCCCCGCGGCGTTCGAGCAGGAAGTCGCGTGCGGCCAGGAACTCGGCGGTGGCGCCGGTGTTGTGCGTCATGGAAGGCATCGTGCCGTGCCGCCCGTACGCCCCACCAGAGCGGCGTCAGCCGTGGATTGACCCGAAGCGCACCGAACCGGCGCCGCCGCCGGTCTCGGTCATCTCCGCGATCAGCCGTTCCCCTTCCGCGACGACGCGTTCCTTCTCCCCCTTCGACGTCTTCCCGAAGAGCTCTACGGTGAGGAATTCGCCCTCCCATCGCCACAGTCCGGCGACGAATCCGTCGACGAGGAGGGTGCGGTGCGCCTGGTTCCCCGTCCAGGTGCGCCCCCTGGCCTCGGGGGCGATCACGCGGGTGCGGTCGGCGTGGGAGAGCAGCAGGTTGTCGAACTCCGGGAGGAAGCGGGGCGGCGCCGGGGTGTCGGCGTCGGGCCGGGGCGCGTCGGGGAGGTCGAAGAGCTCGGCGCCGTTCTCGTCGCGGAAAACGGCCAGCCGGGGCCGCAGCCGCTCGAAGGCCCCGCGCAGCCGGGTCAGCCCGGCCCAGGTCTGCATGTCCTTGACGGAGGCGGGCCCGAAGGCGCCGAGGTAGCGCAGTACGACGTCGTCGACGGCGTGCGCCGGGGGCTCTTCGTCCGGGGACCGTCCGGTCCACTGCTGCAGGGTGGTGAGCCGTACCTGCCCGCTCAGCCCCCAGACCCCGCGCGGCGTGACCTGGACGAGCGGCAGCCGGCAGCGTGCGGCGACGGACAGGGACTGCGGATCGGCGTCCGGCCAGTACGCGAGCAGCTCCTCGCGGATCTCCCCCATCGTGCGGGGCTCGGCCTCGACGAAGTCCCGGGCGAGCTCTCCGAGCCGCTCGAGGTCCACGCCGACGAGGCCCTTGCGGAATGCGTTGACCTCGCGGTCGCGGGCGGCCTGGACCAGCGGGCGCAGGGTCAGCGCGTCGTCCGCGGTGTGGGTGTGGATGGTGGACCGCATGGTGACCATCCGGACCACCGTGCGGGACTCCATCAGCTCCGCGAGCGCGGCGGGCCGGAAGTCGGCGAGGCGGGCGTGCAGCTGGAAGTACGGCGGCTTCACGTTCTGCGCCTGGAGTCCGAGCAGGTGCGCGACGGCGTCCTCGGCGGACAGCGTGGAGCGGCGCAGGAGCAGCTGGCGCGCCAGCGTGGCACGGTTCAGTGAACGGGTGTCGAGTACGGAGCCCATGGCTGCAAGCTACCCGTACTTGCGGACAGGTACTGTCCGCGACGGGAACGGGGCAGATGGCCACAGAACCGCCGATACCCGTCAGGGCCGCCGATATCCTTCCGATATCCTGCCCTCGCCGAGGAAGACGCCGACTGGGGAGCTGACCTGCGATGCCGGAGCGCCCGGACCACCGCCACCGCCGCCCCTCACCGTCCGGGAAGCGCACCGGCGGCTGGCGCCGCCCGACACCCCCGCCCGCCGCACCGCCCGCCTCCCCGCCGGCGGGTCCGGAGCCCACGGCGGCGCCGGCCGCTCCCCCGGACCACCGCAGCGTGATCGACTCCGCCGTCTACCGCGACGGCCGGCGCATCGCCTCCCCCGCGACCCTCGCGGAGACCTTCCGCCGGCTGCGCGACCAGCCCGACGGCATGGCCTGGATCGGCCTGCACCGCCCCACCGAGCCGGAACTCCACTCGCTGGCCGCCGAGTTCAACCTGCACGAGCTCGCCGTCGAAGACGCCCTCGAGGCCCACCAGCGCCCCAAGCTGGAACGCTACGGCGACACCCTGTTCGTCGTCCTGCGCGCGGCGCGCTACCTCGACGCGTCGGAGGAGGTCGAGTTCGGCGAGCTGCACGTCTTCCTCGGCCCGGACTTCCTGATCACGGTCCGCCACGGCGCCGCCCCCGACCTCTCCGCGGTCCGCCGCCGCATGGAGGAGACCCCGGAACTCCTCTCCCTCGGCCCCGAGGCCGCCCTGTACGCGATCCTCGACGCGGTGGTCGACGGCTACGCCCCCGTCGTCGCGGGCGTCCAGAACGACATGGACGAGATCGAGACGGAGGTCTTCCGCGGCGACCCGGAAGTCTCCCGCCGCATCTACGAACTCTCGCGCGAGATGGTCGAGTTCCAACGCGCCACCCGCCCCCTGGTCGGCATGCTCCACGCCCTGATGGCGGGCTTCGCGAAGTACGGCACGGACGAGGAACTCCAGCGCTACCTGCGCGACGTGGCCGACCACGTGACCCACACCAGCGAACGCGTGGACGGCTTCCGCCAGGCCCTGACGGAAATCCTCACGGTCAACGCCACCCTGGTCTCCCAACAGCAGAACGCCGAAATGCGAGCCCTGGCCGAAGCCGGCTTCGAACAGAACGAGGAGATCAAGAAGATCTCCTCGTGGGCCGCCATCCTCTTCGCCCCCACCCTGGTCGGCACGATCTACGGCATGAACTTCGAAACCATGCCGGAACTCCACTGGGCCGCGGGCTACCCCTTCGCGATCCTCCTGATGGCCGTGGTCTGCACGAGCCTGTACGTCATCTTCAAGAAGCGGGACTGGCTGTAGGGTCCAGATCGGGGCCGTTGGTCAATTTCACATAAGCGAAGAGCGCACAGCCATGCTTCGGGGCTCTGGGGAGAATCCGGGGAGGCGCACATCTCTGGGGAGCGGCCTTTGTGACACCTCCATCCACTGGCCGCACCCTGGCCCAAGCGCCACCCTCGATCGACCGTCTCACCCGGCGCATCGGCAAACCCGTGACCACCTCACCGAAGGCCTACGCCAGGGCAAGCAAGTGTGGCATGCATCCGCTCAATCGATCCCCACGTCGGCAGGCAGCATGAGCCGACCACGGCGGATGATTGCGCCCCGCAGCCCAGAATGCGGAATCCTACAATGATGTGATCCACGATCAGCTTTGATGGCATCACCGGTTTCAGCGCCGGGCGGGTACACGCAAAGGATGTGCCTGGGGGACGAGGGGAACAGCCATCACAACAACGCACGACACCGCAGGCGGCGATTTCCGAGACATCGTGATCGCACTTACCCGTCGGCGGATCGAGATCTACCAGAGCGCCGGCGAGGAGTGGCGATTCGCCGAAAGCCTGAAGTCCGTCAGCGAGGACACCGCCCAAGAGTACGAGGGGCGCACCGTGCTCGAACTCATCCAGAACGGGCACGACGCACTCGGCGGCGACCGTCCGGGGCGCATCTCCGTCCTCGCGGTCTCCGAGGAGACAGGCGGCGTCCTCTACGTCGCCAATGAAGGTGCGGCCTTCGGCGAGAAGAACTTCCGCGCCATCACCGAGGTGGCTCTGTCGAGCAAGACGGCAGGCGAGGGGATCGGCAACAAGGGGCTCGGGTTCCGTAGCGTGCTGCAGCTGACGGACTGGCCGGAGATCTATTCGAAGGCCTCCTCTGACTCCCCGGTCTTCGACGGCTACTGCTTCCGGTTCGCGCGCCCCGAGGACGTCCACGCCCTCGTGAACGATCCGGCCCTCGCGTCCCGGGTGATCGAGGACATCTCCCCCCTCGCGCTGCCCGTACCGGCCGACGCCGCGGACCCCCTACTCAAGGAACTGGCCGAGGAGGGGTTCTCGACCGTTGTACGCCTGCCGCTGCGGGACAAACACGCCTGGGAACTCGCCGTCGCGCAGATGAGCGACATGGTGAACGGCGAGGCACCGCTTCTGCTGTTCCTCGACCGGGTGGCCGCACTACTCGTGGAGGTGCGCGACGACTCCCCCGAGGCATTCACGCGCGTCCTGTCGCGTACTGAGCGTGCCTCGGGTCTCGTCTCGACCCGCAACACCGACTGGGTCACGGAAGTCGACCTCGCCGACGCCGGCCGCTACCTGCTGGCGCGCCGCATTCTGGAGGCCGACGCCCTGCACGAGGCAGTCAGCCACAGCGTCCGGGCCCGGCAGATCGACTCTGCCTGGGAGAACTGGAACGCCGAAGCGTGGGTGGCGGTGGCCCTCAGACTGGACACCCAACTTCCGCACGGCCGCATGTACACGTTCCTCCCCATGGCCTCTGCCGTCCGGTCTCCCTTCCCCGGACACGTCCACGCCCCCTTCTTCACGAAACTGGCACGGCTCGACATCAGCGAGTCGGTGGTCCTCAACGACCACCTCCTCACTCAAATCGCGTTCCTGACGGTGGAACTGAGCCGGCGCGTTCGCTCGGAGGCACCACACCTTGTGGCCGCCGACCTCGTCGTAGACCTTGTCAGTTGGGACGTGCCGCAGCGGCTGAACGCGGCTCTGGACGGCAAGCTCGGCACCGAACCGATCGTCCCGCTGCACGGTGGGGAGACCTGGAGTTCCCTGCAGGACTCTGCTGCGTGGCCGGAAGGAAAGCGCCCGTGGCGGGTACTGACCGCGGATGCGCTCGCCGAGGCAGGGGCGCCCCTGCTCGCCACCTCTGTCGGCCCCGTCCGCCACACGCGACTCGACAAGCTGTGCAGGACACTCCTGTCCAGACCGCTCCGCGCACCGGCACAGCTGACGGCCGAATGGGTGGAACGCGTGGCCACGACCCTGCCGCGCGAGGACGAGATGACCGCCGGCCGCCTATGGGGCGACTTCTACAGCGACATCGCGGTCGCCTTCGCCAGGGATCCGGAAGCACTGCGAGGACGCCGCATTCTCCTCGATCAGAGCATGCGGCTGAGAAGCGCCCTCAGCGGCGTGACCGACTCGCCTCAGAAGGGCGAGGTCGTGTTCTTCCACCCCGACACGGCTGGCGGCGACTCCGCCGCCCAGGTCCCCAGCGACCTGAAGGCGCTGCGGCGTCGCATCGCCTTCACCCACCCGGCGATCGCCTGGGACATCCAGGGACGCGATTTCCTTCAGGGCTACCGGCTCGTGCGCCCCTACGAACTGGACCGGGTCTTCGACGCGTTGCAGGACCTGCTGTCCGAACATCCTTCCGAAGCGCTCAGCCGCGACGTGCTCACGTTTGCCTTCCGGCAGTACCCGGCGCTCACCGAGGCCCAGCGAAGGCGGCTGCCCCGCATTCCGTTCCGGGTCCCACTGGCCACCAACGTCTGGGACAAGGCGGTGCGGTGCTCGTTCTCGGCTGCCTGGGGCACCGAAGGAGCGTTGAGGTTGGACGGGTTCCTCAACGAAGGAGGCGCCCGGGTGCCGGCCCTGGCCTCGCAGAGGGACTGGTGGATCAACGGCCCGGAAAGCTGGCCCATCCCCGTCCAGGACAGGGCTGGCTGGGTCGAGTTCCTCAAGGCCCTGGGCGTGTGCGACGGCCTACGGCTGACCCGTGTGGGCGAGCGGATCAAGCCCAGCTACGGCAACGACCTCGGTCCCGTGAGCCTCGCGGTGCGCTTCGGCCTGGGGGACCGCCTCGCCGCCGTCTGGACCGCCGACGTCCGGGCAAGATGGACCAAGTTCGCCCACCCGTGGACACAGTACGAGTTCACTCGGGCACCTGCCCATCTCGCGGGAGGGAGCGAGGTCGCGGCGCTGACCGATGCCGCACGGCGTGAGTTTGCGGAACTGCTGATCCACGGACTCCGCACCTGGAGTCAAGAGATGTTGACATTCTCCGTACACAGGCCCACTTACCAGTTCAAGGACGAACACGTGTGGCCGACTCCTCTCGCCTCGTTCCTCCGGGGCCTGGATTGGCTCCCCGTCGAGCACCCGGACGGTCCCGCCTTCGTAGCTCCCCGTCAGGCGTGGTTCAGCACCGACGGCGAACTCCCCGCTTTCATCCCCGCACTGCCGTTGTCGATTCGGCGGCTCCTCGCCGACAAGGAGGTCGCCGACCGCCTTTTGCAGCTCGGCCTGCGCAGATGGGACGACCCGCAGCACGCAGGGGCGTCGGTGCGTCAGCTCGGGGTCGTGCTGAGCAAGGGCGAGGTCCCCGAATACCTCAGCGTCTCTTTCAAGCGGCACTACGAGCGGGCCTGGTCGCATGTCGCCCAGACAGGAGTCTGGCCGTGGGCGCCCGGGAAGGAGGTCCAGCTGGCGGTTAGCCGCACCAACGCGCTCGGCATCCTGGCATCCTCCGCCATCTCCGTTGAGGGAGACACCCTCTACGTCCGCGACCAAGAGGACCCCCTCAAGGAGGCACTCATCGAGCTGGCGGGTCACCCCGTCCTCGTCGCCTCCGCGGAGTACGGTGGAGCGATCGTCCAGATGGCCGAGGAGAACGGGCTCAAGGTCGAGCGCACCTCCGCCACCCACGTTCAGGTCAGGCACAGCGACGGCGCCCCGATCAGCCCCGGCGGAGAGGCTGCTGTACTCGTCGAAGGCATTGAGTGGCTGGTCGTCGTCGTCGCACTCGCGATGGAACTGAAATCCGGAGCATTCGTACGGCGCAGCGAACGCGGCGTACGCGCCGCACTCGAGCGGCTGCGCACCATCCGCGTGGTTCAGGCCGAGGACGTGGAGATCGCCATCGCAGGGACCCCGACCGAACCCCCGTCGACCACCCGGGCCCTTCCCCTGCCCGACGACGACCACCCCACCGTGGTGGTCTGGAGGAGTACCGGGGGCTGGGACGAGCTCCAAGCTGCGACGCCGGCCGTCGCCCAGCTCCTCGGCCGTCCCTGGCTGCAGGACGCACTCGAACTCATCCTGGTGAAACTGGAGCGGTACTTCGAAGGCCACCTGCCCGACCAGATCGACGATGGCGCCCTTGCCCATGCCTTGGACACGACCGAGGCGAAGGTCACCGAGATCAGGCGCCACCTCACCGACGACGTACAGGAAGCCGTACGGCTGATTCGTCCAGTGCTGGCCTGCGTCGCCGCTTCCCACTGGGACGAGGAGGCGGAACATCTGCTGGCTCGTGCCGCGAATGACTCCGAACTCCGAGTGATCGTCGAACGGTACGCACCAGACTTGCCCATCCCGTCGGACGACCTGGTCGCTCTCGCCCGCACCTCCACCACGCCCGCCGAGCTCCGCGACGAACTATGCCTCGACTTCCGGCAATTCAACTCCGCACTCGCCATGCTCGGCCCCGGATATTCTCCTTACACCTACCCCGACCGCCACGAACAGGCCTTCGGTGACTTCGTAGGCGCACACTCCGACGTACTTGTGGAACGGCTGCGCGAGCACTACGCCGTCGTCGCCGAGGAGGGCGGCGACTTCTCTGCCTACGTGGCGGCCCGCGGGCTCCACAGCCTCAGGCCAGACCCGGACTGGCTGGACCTTTACATGACTCCGCCACTGGAAGTGATGCGCGCCAAGGCACGGGAGTGGCTGCGCAAGCATGACGCCGAAGACGACTTGGACAGGCCGGGGCACCTCCAACCCGTCGGTCTGCTTCGCGAGCTCAATGCCGTGGCGATCTCCGCTCTCGTGGGGCGGCTGATTCCCCTCGTCCACGCGTGGTGCCACCAACACGGTGTCGCGGCTCCCGCCGGCTGGCGCAACGCCGTACTGATGGAGGCCAAGAACTACATCGACAGGACCGGGCTGAGCGACCTGGTGGAGCTGAACGAGGAACGACTTCTCAATGCCGTGCAACACGCAGTCGGATGGCCGGACGGCATGCCGAAGACCACGGAACTTTCCCGATTGAGTCTGACCCAGGCTCATCTGGCCCATGCGACCAAGCACATCCAAGGCTCTGGCGGTCCGAGCAGCACTCCCCCACGCACGATCACCATCGGGGACGACGAGGTCACGGTGGGACGCGATCAGCTCTCCGTCATCGCGGACCTAGCGGCAAGGACGATCGGCGAAACCTTCCTCGCCCAGAGCGGCAGAGTGCGCCTGGACGCCGTGGTCGACGTGCCACGACCGCGCACCGCCCAGGGTTCCCGCAAACCGCGCATCGTCGTGGCGAAGATGACCCAGGCCAACGAGGACCAGCGATCAGCCATCGGCCTCGTCGGAGAAGTGGCGGCCCGCGCATGGCTCCAGCGCCGGTATGCCAACGTACGCTGGACATCCGGATACGCCGCGGTCCTCAACGGCGAACGCGAAGCGTCCGACGCCCTTGGGTACGACTTCGAAGTCGAGTGGCGCGACACCAGCCGGTTCTTTGAGGTGAAGGCCCTGAGCGAACCCGTTGCCGATCGAGTGGAGTTCGAGTTCGGACCCTCCGAACTGGAAACAGCCCGCCGCCACGCGCGTGGAAGTCGCTACCGCATCCTGCTGATCACCTCCGCCCTCGCACCAGTGGACCGCAGAGTCTTCGAGCTGCCGAACCCCTTTTCCGCGCAGGGCCGTGATCGATTCAGGATCGTGAGCCGAGGGCTGCGCTACCAGTGCTCCCCTCTCGCAGGGGGGTAGGACGTTCCCTGCGGAGCACTCCGCCGTTCCCCGACCGTGGGGCAACACAGGTAACACTTCTCAGATCTCAGAAGTGGGCGGCACGGGCATGTGCCGTGTCGCCCGTTTCTCACGCCGTAGTACGGAACGTACCGGCGCCGCACCATGAGCATGCGGCCTTCGTGTACCACGACGGCCGCTGCGATGGCCGGTCGACCTTCAGCGTTCTCCTGCTCCACGTTGCTCCTTCAGATCGGGTGGGCCGGCTGCCCCGAGGGGCGATACCGGCACGTTCACTGCGGCTCGGCCCCGGTCCGGAGGAGCGGCGCGAGCAGAGCGACCGCCTCCTCCCAGGGGAAGCGGTCGGCGTCGCCGCCGGACTTCGGACGGTGGGGCTCGTAGCTGCCGATCAGCACGCCCATCTCCCGGAGCTCGTCGATGCTGCGCCGGTAGGCCCGGTGGGCGGCGAGCGCGGTGTTCACGTAGGGCACCAGCACCGTGGGAATGCCCATGCCGGGTGCTTCGCAGAGGATGCCGAGGGCCAGGTTGTCGGCGAAGCCGGCGGCCCACTTGTTGACCGTGTTGAACGTGGCCGGCGCGACCGCGATGGCATCGGCCCGCGGATACGTCCTCGCCTCGCCGGGCGAACGCCAGGCGGACCTGACCGGGTACCCGGTCTGCTCCTCGACCGCCCGGGTGTCGAGGAACTCGACACCCTGCGGCGTGGCGATGACCCCGACCTCCCAGCCCCGTTCCTGCGCTGCGGTGATCAGTCTGCCGACGTCGCCGGCGATCCCAGCCGCGCACACGACGACGTACAGGAAGGGCTTGGACTGCGGCTCGGTCACGCGGGTACTCCCAGTCGGCGGCTGAAGTGGTGGAGCTCCGGCAGCGTACGACGGCGGTCCCGCGCGGCCATGTCGGCGACCAGCTCGCGGACGGCGGGACGGCGTACGTCATGGGCAGCGCAGGTCTCAGCGATCCGCAAGGCCTGGTAGCCGTCGGCCAGGCGGCCCTGCTGGGCGTAGGCGCGGGCGGCCTCGATGATCTTCTTGCGGCCGGTCGCCTTGACCGCCGCCACGAGCGCCTCGTCCTCCCAGGCATTCATCGTCGTACGGTCGATGACTTCGTTCTTGGGGAACACCTCGGCGAGCTGGGGCAGCAGGGGCCCGGAGAACGACTCGGCGGCCACCGTGGTCAGGACGGCCGGCACATCGAACGCCTGAGCCGCCTTGGCGAGACCCACGGTGCTGTTGATGATTGCGGCGCGGTCGCCGCTGCCGGTGCCGAAGAACATCTGCGGCTGGTGGTCCACGAAGAGCATGACCGCGTTGTCGGGCGTGAGCAGATCCTTGCTCGGGGCGGCCTGCACCTTGTTGATGTCGAACATGAGGGTCCTCTCGAACCAATCGATAACGTGCCCGCCGCGTCCGCGGCTCGGCACTTCTTCCAGCTACGAGCGACCCGACCGACCGCGTTGACCTGCTGCGCCCAGGGGTTGGCACGACAGCGCACAACCAGGCCGCCTCACCAGCGGGACGCTGCCAGGAACGGGCTGCGGCCAGGGAGAACCTGGTGAGAATGAAGGTCCGGTGGGGAGCGGCTGGGGAGCATCGACCGTGCAGAACGACGTCACCGTGAAAGCCCCGGAAACGAGCAAAGTCGCAGGCCAGCACGGCTCGTACAGCGATCTCCGCAGGTCAGCGCGTTGAGGGCGACGACTTCAAGAAGATCTCCTCCTGGGCCGCCATCCTCGTCGCCCCCACCCTGGTCGGCACGATCTACGGCATGAACTTCGAAACCATGCCGGAACTCCACTGGGCGGCGGGCTACCCCTTCGCGATCCTCCTGATGGCCGTGGTCTGCACGAGCCTGTACGTCATCTTCAAGAAGCGCGACTGGCTGTAGCGACTCCCCGCCGGCCAAAGGCAAGGCGGCCCACGATGCCCATCCACGGAGCGTCGAACCTACCCGCCGCCCAGTCCGGGCGGAGCCGATCGCGCAGTAGGGGCGTTCCCGGCACGGGTGCGACAGAGGATGCGGCTCACCCGTGGCTACCGTGGGGCCGCGTCCATGCGTCGATGCCCGGGGGCTCCTGGTATCCGGCCGCGGAGATCCACACCTTCTCTGCACCCTCCTTGGTTTCAACGAAGACAACGCGGAAGGTCCTGGCAGGAACGGCGTCGCCGGCAAAGACACGCGAGAAGAGCGCGTCGGAGATCGCCACGGCCGCGGGCGCGCGGCCCCCCGTCTCCAGCGTCGCGCGCAGTGGCGCCGACTCCACCAGTCGGGCCGCCGTGACCAGTCCCGGGCCGAACCAGCCCGTCCCGCTGCGTTCAACGGGGCCGTAGTGCAGGGCGATGCGCAGCCTCAGCCACCCAAAGACGTCGTGTTCATGTAGTGCGCCTTCCAGGTGCGTGAGCAAGCGGGGCACGAGGTGGTCGTGCTGCATGCGCGCAGGGAAGAGAACGACCATCCCGTCCCCCGTGCTCCAGCTCTCCCGGAGTCCGGCATCCTCGTGCGGCAGCACGAGGGAGACGAGGTCATACAGCGCACTCCGGGCACGCTTCCCCTCCGCAATCGTTCCCCTGCCAAAACCGGCGATTTCCATGATCAGGATCAGTCGGTCGGACATGCCCTTCTGATTCGCGACCCTGTCGACCAGCGCCTTCACACCATGGTCCGAATGGCCCCTGCCGACGCGGTCGAGGCTCCATGTCGTCCCCATGTCCACCGCTTCGCTACTCGCCTCCCGGCTCAGGTCGGCCCGCGCCAGCAGCGGAGAGAGGACGAACCGGGCGGCCCCATCGGCCGTCCGAGGGCGGAGCCAGGCCAGCGCGTGCCCCGCGGTGCCGTCCGCCTCAACGGGCGTGAGGTCGCCGCGGCGGAGCAGTGCATTGAGGACGAACTGGGCGTCACGGGCTGCGCCGTGCTCCTCCAGCCATGCCAGAGCGAACGCCGTGCCGGTCCGGACCTCCTCGGGTGCGAGGTCGGTGCGCTGCAAGAGAGGGCGGAGCACGAACTTGGCCGAGGCGTGCCCGCCGACCGCCCGCAGCCAGTCGAAGCTGATCCGTAGGAACTCGTTCCGGGCGTTCCGGTCCAGGTCCGCTTTACGCAGCACGGCGCTGAGGGCGAACTGGCTCTGGACGTCGGCCTCGCGCCCCTCCAGCCAGCCCAGCGCATGGCCTTCCACCACCCGCGCCTGCTCTTCCGACAGGTCCCCGCGCAACAGCAGGGGGCGCAGCACGAACTGTGCCGAATCGCCCAGTCCGTGTACGTCGAGCCAGCCCAAGGCGTGGTTGACGGTGCGGCCCGCCTGTTCCCCGGACAGTCCGGTGACCGCCAGCAGCGGACCCAGGACGAACTCCGCGGCCTGCGCCGTGCCGTGCACCTCCAGCCAGTCCACCGCGTGCCGTACTGCTTCAGACTTCACCTGGTGGGACAGGCCGGTACGGGAGAGGAGTCCGTTGAGGACAAATTGGGCCTCCTCCGTGAGGGAGTCGACGCGCAGCCACTCCAGTGCCCGGTCAACGGTGGCTCCCGCCTGATCCTCGCTCAAGTCGGCGCTGCGGAGCAGTTTTCGCAGGGCGGGGGCGGCGATGCCGGGCGGAGTGAGCGCCTCCTCCGGCCGTGGGGTGGGGTGGGCGAGGACGTGGAAGCGTTCCGCGCGCTCTGCGTCCCCCCTCTCCCGCGCGGCGAGGGCTACTGCTTTCAGATCATGCCGGGAGGCGTGGGCAGCCAGTGCGTCCCACAGGCCTTCGGGCGGCTCGATGCTGTCCCGGACCGCGCTTCCATACCGTTCCAAGTGGTCGGAGAGGACGTAGTGCTCGGGACGCCAGGAGTCCCCCCACGTCTCCGCCTCGTGCGCCGGTGGGCGTACCAGGGACAGCAAGGCCGCGCCGGTCGGCACATCGGCGCAGAGGGAGTCGAGTGTGGAGGCCAGCCGGTTTTCGGAGTTGTGCCGTTCGGGCGCGGGCAGATAGTGGGGGGCCGCCGCTCTCAGCAGGGCGAGGGGAAGCCGCGGGCCGTGCCCGCAGCGCCGGGCGTCGATTGCGGCGTCCAGGAGTGCCCGGGAGGGAGCCGGCTCGGAGAGGTACCGGCTGATCCAGCGCTCTCCCGGCGCCGGGGACATCCGAATGCGCATGGCATTCCGGCACAGGGCACGGGCCTGCGCATGGGGGTCCGGGGCGTCGGCTGGCGGGGAAGTCTCCAGGAGGCTCCAGACCTCCGGCGTCAGCAGGCCAAGCACCAGCAGCGGATCACGGTCAGCCCTCGAGATTCGTGCCCGCAGAGCGGCGGAAATCCGTTCGCCGAGGCCTCCGCCAGATTCGTCCAGGAGGTGGCGTGCCCCATCTTCCAGCCGGACCACCGTGTGCGGACCGATCGACGAGGGCCCGTCCAGCTCAGCGGCCAGCACCGCAGGGGTGGGGGGATCCCACACCCGGTATCCGTCCGGGAGCAGGCGCAGTGCTTCCAGGCTTGAACGGACCCGGCCCGATCCGGGCGCGCCGATGAGGAGGACCAGCCCACCCGTACCGGCGGCGAAGCCCTGTACGGCAGCGCGCAACCGCAGGTCATGGGGCAGTGCGACGTGGGGTTTGGGCGTGCTTCCGGCGAGTTCGGCGATTGGCCGTCCGAGGCGCACCGGCCGTGGGCCCTCCGCCCTGCGTTCCTCTCCCAGGGCGTGGTGGCGGAGCGCCGCGAACCGGTAGGGCGACCACGCAGCGTCACCGGTCAGCCCCGCTTGTCGGACGAGGAAGCGCGTCAGCCAGTCGAAGGCCCGCTCGTCCTCGGGTAAAGCATCTCCGCGGAACCACTCGGTCAGCGTCGTGAGGTCGAGCACGACCGGCGGCGACGCCTCGGCGGCCTCCCTCGCCAGTTCCCCGTACGCCGGGGAACCCGCCAATCGGCGCAGCCCGCGCAGACATTCGGTCAGCGCGGCCCGGCTGTCTTGAGGCATCCTCCCGTATCGGGTCTGGAGACGAAGGACAACAACCGCTCCCTGACCGGGGGTTTCTCGCCGGACCAGCCTCACGCAGGAGGCCGGGGCATGGAGTCCTTCAGGTTTGTCCGACTCGTCGAGGACGAGCAGGAAATCGACCGGGCGGCCCGATGTGGAGTGGGCGATGGTCCCGGACCGCACGGCGTCGGTCACCTGCGCCCAGGAGAAGCCGGCCCGTGTCTTCAGCTCGACGGACAGGATGCCTCCGGGGATCTTCCAGACCAGGTCCTGCCCCCTGTCGCCCGTGCCCGGGCCCGGCTTCTCAAGGGTGACGCCCTCCGGCGAGAAGTGGTCCGCGAGGTCGTTGAGCACGTCGGCACCGGTGAGTGCGCCCGTCGCCGCACGCAGGTCGTCGAAGCACGTGTTCGGTCCGGGCCAGTCGCCCCCGGGGGCCGGAAGCCGGGAGATCAGGTACGTGATGAGGTGCCGTAGAAGGGTTTCGGCGTGGCGCGTGCCCCGTTCAAATGGGGTGTTTTCGAGGAAGCGCCGCAGTTGCCACACCGCCGCGTACGCGTCGGACCGGTCTTCGGACCGGTCTTCGGACCGGTCTTCGGACCGGTCTTCGCTCACGTCCTCGGTCGCCTCATCGCGCGGTGCCGTGCCCGGCCGGTGTTCCCCCGGCGGCCCGCTCCGGGCGTCGTCGCCCCGTACTTCCCGCGCCACCGTTACGGCATGCCGTACCAGGACGTCCTTCTCCGCGAACGCCCGGGCCGCCGCCGGGATCTCCGTGCCCGCCAACGCGTCGTGGAGGACGGCGGTGATGCCCCGGGGGGCGTACGGGTGAGCGGCCGCGTGGGCGCTGAGGACAGCCTTGGTAAGCCAGACGTCGTGAGTCGTCAGGAATGTGCCCAGGTGTTCCCGTGCCTCGGCTCGCAAGGCGAGCACAGGGTCGCCGCCTGGATCGCGCCGTACCGCGAACAGCCCGCTGGTGAGCAACTCGGCGAGGTCGGAGTACCGGGCTTCGGGCACCGCCTGGTCGCGCAGGACGTGCAGCAGCGGTAGGGGCAGTTCGGGAAGACCGGCGCACAGGACGGCAAGTCGCACGGCGGGAGTGGGCGCCGTGCGGATGAACGCCTCGGCCAGCCGCGCGGAATCGTGCCGCCGGGCTGGGATGGTGCCGTCCCGTGCCGGGGCGGGGCGGCCGGTGGCGGGGATGAGGACGGCGTCGCAGCCCCGCGGGTCGGCGCGCATAAGAGTGCTCGCCCAGGCGCCCAGGGAGCGCGGGGTGCAGGACACTACGGGCAGGGCGGTCCACGGTCCGGCCGGGTCCGCGCCGTTCGCGGGCGGCCTCAGCCGGGATGGCAGGGTGTAGCGGAGGGCACTGTTTCGAGCGCCGGCCCGGCCCACTGTGACGCGTACGCCGGGCAGGTTGAGGGCGGAGCGGCGCCACAGGCGCGGGGGCAACGGGTCCAGCAGGGCCACCGGGACGCGCTCGCCCCATTCCCGAAGGAGCAGCCAGGGCGCGGGGGTGTGCCAGCCACGGGCGGCGCAGTCGGAGACCATGAGGATCATGCGCCTTCCCCGGGTGCCGCCGCCGTGGTGGGGCACACGCCCGCCGGGCACCTCGTGGCCGTGGTGGTCGCGCACCACCGCCCCGCCCTCCTCCCATGCGAGGCGCCAGGTGTGCACCGTACGGAAGCCTCCCAGGGTGGTCAGGAGCCGGGTCAGGGCGCGGATGGTCTCCTCCCACACGCTCATGGACAGAGAGCAGTCGACGAGGACCACCACCTCGAACCAGGGTTCGGGGGCGGGGCGGAACAGCGGCACCAGGGGACCGCCGCGCGCGTAGTGCTCCACCGTGGCCTCGACGTCGAGGCGGTCGCGCCCACCACGCGGCCACGGTCTCCGGAACGGCTGGATCGCGCGGCCGACGGCCAGCGCGTCGGGCAACGGGTCGGTCCGCCCCAGGGACATCGGCACGCCGCACACGACGGAGGCCGATCCGGGGGAGCGCACGGACAGTTCCCTGCTCTCCGTGCGGTGGACCGCGGCCTCGGTTCCGCCCGCGGTCGGAGGCGTCTCGCAGGGCTTCGGGTCGGCAGTGGTCTCGTCGGACAACCCGTCGTGGACATTCAGCGCGCCTTCGGTTGGCGTGCCGGAGGCGGCGAGCCACAGTGCGTCGGCGAGGACGGCGGCCTCCACTCCGGGAAGCAGCGGGGCGTTCCCCCATGCCCGCAGGAGACGGTCCAGGGCCTCAGACACGGGAGAGTTCGCGCAGGATCAGCGCGCGCAGTTCCTCGTACTGGGCTCCTCGTGGCGCCTGGTCTCCGGTGAGCAGGGCCACCGCGTTGAGCAGTTGATCGATGGCCAGGTGTTCGCCCGCCACGACGCGCTCGGCGAACCCGTCGACGAGATCCTTCCCGCCGTCCGGCACGACATCGAAGTGGGCACGGACGATGCCGTGCAGCAGTTCGGCGGTGAGTGGCGGCATCGTGTAGCGGACGCAGCGGCGCAGGAAGGCAGGCGAGAAGTCCCGCTCTCCGTTGCTGGTCAGGAGGATGAACGGGAACTGGGTGCACTGCACGCGGCCGTCCCCGATGAGGTGCTCCTCGTCGCTGTCCCACTGCCGGACCATGACACGGGGGCACCGATAGCGGACGAGTTCGGGGATCTCGTACTCTCCGCGCTCCAGGACTTCCAGCAGGTCGCTGGGCAGGTCCAGGTCGCTCTTGTCGATCTCATCGACCAGTAGGGCTCGAGGCCGCGCGGCGGGCAGCAGCGCGGTGCCGAGGGGGCCCAGTTGCAGGAAGGGCGCGATGTCGTCCCGGCTTCGGCCGTTCCACGCGCCGCGCGCCGCCGCCGCGCGCAGGCTCTGTGCGTGGATGCGGCCCAAGGCGTCATAGCGGTACAGGGCTTCGGGCAGAGTGCTGCGCGAGGTGATGTGCCAGCGCAGCACCGGCCCGAGGTCCAGTTCGTGCGCCACCTGCTCGATCACGGTGGACTTTCCGGAGCCTGCGGGGCCGCTGACCAGCAGCGGACGGCGCAGGTGGACCGCCGCATTGACGGCGTCGACGAGGCCGTCCGGCGGCTGGTACTGACGGTGCTGCGGTGTGCGCGGGAACGATCTCCACGGAGGCGGGTCGGCCAGCGGGGTGACCCGCTGCTCGCCGTCACCTCGGTAGTAGGGCTTCCAGGTCACAGGTCCTCCTCGGGGCCGGTCACAACACGCTGTTCGAACGGTCGGCAGAACTCCAGCCAGGCCTCGTCGTGCCAGACCGTGCGTACGTCGCCGAGGCACGCCACGCATCCGGCGTGCTCCGTGCCCCACCGCTCCCGGTAGGCGGGGGCAAGGTCCTGGGGAAGCCCACGCCAGTGCTGGCCGACCAGCTGCCGCAACCAGTTCCGGTCCGGCGTGGTGCCGTGGTCCGGCCAGAGGATGATCGGAGCGTAGGGCAGCAGTTGTTCGAGGATGTCCTGCAGGTCGTCCGGGTGGTGGTCGAGCCCGACGACGGTGTCGTATCTGCCGGTCAGGAGATTCTGTTCGAGAGCCTGCCGGTCACCCAGGACGGACGGGCCGATCCACTCCACCGGCGCGGCGGAGCAGTCCGACATCCGGCTTAGCGCTTTGCGGGCCGCGTCGTTCATCTCGGAGTTCTCCTCGTCCGGATCCATGCGGCCGCTCCACCGGACAACGACGTCGTGGTGCACGCCGAGCAGCCGGCGGTCGATCCGGGCCTCCTCGGGCCGCCAGGAGGCGAGCAGGTGGGCAGGGGCCGCCACGTCCACGTTCTCCAGTCGCTGTGGGGCGGTCAGGAGGCCGCGCGCCCAGGTCAGGGCCGCTCCGATCGCCCGGCCCGCACCTGTGCGGTCCGCGGTGCCGCACGGGAAGCGCTCGTACGGTGGCAGCCTCTCGTCCGTGCCGACCAACCAGGCGTCCACCTCTTCGGGCCAGTCGGTCAGCGCCCCGGCCAGGCTGACCACGAGGCGGAGCCCATCCTGCCGTCGTTTCCTCTCGAACCCGGTTACGGCGTCGTTGAACTCGGCGATCACGCCGTGGTCCACCGCCCACTTCCGCAGGTTCTCGACCACGGCGTCCGATCCGGACAGGTAGGCGAGGGCGCCAACGAACTGTGTGGGCGCCTTCCAGGGGTGCTCGTCCCCGCGCGGTGCCCGTACGGCCGCGTACTCGACCAGATCGCGGAGGAGTTCGGGCCCCTCGGCGTCGTGTGGCAACCCGGACAGTCGGCGCGCCTCCCTCAGCAGATCGGTGGACATCACCGAGGCGAGCACGCTGTCGAGGAGCGGAACGATCCGTGCACAAGCGAGGAGGGCTGCGACAAGCTGTGTGACCCTGCCGTGCCAATCCCGGTCGCCCGTGCTTGCCGCCTCCGGCTGCTGGACGAAGTCGTACAGGTCCTCCAGCCCTGAGCGGGTCAGGGGCGTGGGCAAGCTCTTGCCAGCCTGCCACATCGTGACGGCCTGCTCGAGCGCCTGGCGCCCCACCCGCCCGACGACGCCGCCCGTGGCGCCGGGGGCGAAGGACACGTTGCGAGCCAGCCACAGATCTTCCTGCGCGAAGGGGTCATTGTCGAACTCGAACCGGCCGACCGCCTGTCCGACGATGCGCTCGCGCAGCCCGCTGGTGAGCAGGCCGTCGACGCACACCTTGGCCCCCGCCCCGGTGAGGCCCTCCCGAAGGATGGCGACGAGGGCACGGGTCAGACGCATGCCGCGAGCCTGCTGGTCGGCGGCAGCGGCCGTGAGCACTGACAGCCGGGTCTGGCCCGACCGGACCCCGCCCGCGATCCGGCCTGCGTCCGGCATCCCGCCTGCCGAGTAACAGGTGTCGATCAGGGCGATCACGCCCTCGACACCAGACTCGTCGACAGCTGCGGCAAGCAGCCGACCGACGTCCACTGCTGAGATGGGGCTGCCGGTACTGGAGCTGGCGACCATGAAGTGCAGGTCCGTCTGCTGCGGTGTGGTGAAACCGTGCCCCAGTAGTGCCAGGACGAGGACCGCTTTGTCCTCACGGGCCCGTCGCACCGCTTCCCGTACGGCCTTGTGAACATCCTCGGGTTCGAGAGAGTCGCTCACTAGGAGGGAAGTGTGCTCGCCGGTCCTGGCGACACACGCCCCGATCGACGCGTCCGTGAGGACGGAGTGCAGGTCACCGGCGGCTTCCTCCAACCGGGGCAGGGTGGGCATGGAAGTGCACTGTGCCCCTATGACCAGCACGTGCCGGCGTCGTGCTCCGGTCACTTCTTCAGGGCTTCGACCAACGGGCCCGCGACGTCGGACTGGCGCAGGTACTTGGTGGCCGTGTGGACCCACAGGCCGTCCGAGTCGACCCGTTCCGTCACCGGTAGGACGCCGTCGGCGTTGGGCAGCATCCACTTCTCGATACGGGGGCGGCCCACGACGACATCATCGCGGTCCCAGAAGTTCAGCCACCGCTCGACCCGTGCGGGAGTACAGGGCGGCTGGGGGAGCAGCCTGTGCAGGACAGCCGTCGCCGTGGCCAAGGGCGAGCCGAGCGTCATCAGCAGTGGGACCCGGCCTTTGTAGTCACGCAGCGCCTCGAAGGCGACCACTGTGCCCAGGGAGTGGGCCACCACGATCAGCGGACGTTCGGGGTCCGTCCCCTGGAGGACGCGTTCCCTGATGCGGGCGTCCAGGGTGGGCCCACCGTTCGTGGCACGATGCCTGCCGAGATAGCGGCCGACTTGGGAGAGGTGCCACAGCAACGGCAGGCCGCTGGCCCATTGGGCGCTTCCTCGCAGCCCGGGGATCTGTAGCACCGACGTCAGTGCCCGACCGAGGATGCGGAACGGCTCTCCGAGACCCTGCTCCTGCTCGTCGTCCATGCCCGGCAACTGGGCCCGGGCATCCTCGACGACTGCCAACGCCATCCTGTCGCCCCCTTCCCGAGCCTGGTGGCCGAGTTCGTCGACCAGGGCAGCAACGAAGTCCTCCAGGAAGGTGATGTCCTCCGGGTCGTCGAAGACTCCGGATGGTTCTCCCTGCGCCTCGGCGTCCGTGAACAGATCGCTGTAGTTGGCAAAACGGGTTTCCGCCAACCATCCTCGCGTCAGCCCGGAAATCACATCGGAGTGCCCGGCCCTGCGCGCTCCGTCGGCCAAGGCCTCAAGCCACTTGTGGCGCTGCTGCTCCGTGTCCCGCAGCCCGCCGATCCCGTGAACGAAAACCAACTGAGGAGTATCCGAACCGCTCACCCATGCCCCCCGAAAACGCCCGCACATCGTCGTTCAGCCGCACCCTAAACCCCAACGCCCGGACACCGGAGGCAAATCGGCCATTCCCTCGTCCTGTGTACGCCCCCGGGGCAGAAGGCCGGTCAGACGCCGGAGTGCGGAACCAGATGTCGTCGCGGTCGCAAGAAAAGGCGGAAATGTGCAAGCACGCAGGCCAATGCTGCCGCAGGGTGATTCACGCAGGCCAGCCCTCTGAGGGTGACGACTCCAATGAGGTCTCGCGCGACTGGCTATAGCAGCAGCGTCCGTTGTGGCGCGGGTGGTCAGCAGGGTGGGGACGAGCCCTTTTGGCGGGTGAGGTCGCGGTTGTAGAGCCACCCGGTGGTGTTCGTTCCGTCCACGCGCACGTACGTCCACTGGTTTCCGTACGAGTTGACGACGTAGCACTGGTACCAGAGCTTCGTGCCGTTCTTGACCAGGGCGCCGGCGGCGCACGGCTGGTACGGCGCGGCCAGCAGGTGGTGGTCGCCGGAGATGTAGCCGTAGGCGCCCGGCTTCGGGTCGCTGTGGGTCCAGCCGGTGCAGCCCGTCGGTACGGGGCTCGGCTGCGGCGGGGTCGAAGGCGGGGCCGCGCCCTGCCGGCTCTCCGCCGGTGGCGCCGGGGCAGCGGACCGCTCCCGGTCGCCGCCGCCCGAGGCCACGGCGTAGGCGACACCGCCGGCGGCGAGTACGACGACGGCCGCGACGGCCAGGGCGACGCGGCCGCGGCGCCCGGCCCGGTCCGCGGAAGTGGTGCCGGCCCGCGTGGCCGTGATCGGTTGAGCCGGCGGGTAGGGCGGTGCATGGGTGTGCGGGAACGATTCACCGGCGAACGGGGGCGGGGGGCCGAAGCCGGGAGCCGGGGCGGGAGCGAGGGCGGACGGCGCCTGCACGGACGGCGCCGTCGGGGTCGCGGCAGGGGTCGCGGTCGGGGCCGGTCCGAACGGGGCCGGAGGGACGGCGGGGGCTGCCGCCGCGGGAGACTGCGGGGCCGGAGCCTGAACCGCGGGCGGCGCGGCGGGGGCCGCTGCGGCGGGCGGCGCGGCGGGAATCTGCGCCGCAGGGGCCCATGCCGCGGGCGGCGCCGGGTGAGTCTGCGCCGCAGGGGCCGGAGCCTGAACCACGGGCGGCGTTGCCGGAGTCTGCGCGGTGTGGTGGGCCGCGGGCGGCGGACCGCCTGCTGCCACCGCTTCGAGCATCGCGCGGGCCTGGTCCGCGGTGGGGCGGTGCTCCGGCTCCTTCGCCATCAGCGCCTGCAGCACCGGCCCGAGCGGGCCCGCCCGCCGGGGCGCGGGCAGCGGTTCGGCGACGATCGCGGCCAGCGTGGACCACACGGAGGTGCGGCGGAACGGCGAGACGCCCTCCACCGCCGCGTACAGGGTCATCCCGAGCGACCAGATGTCCGAGGCCGGGCCGGGCTCCCTGCCCTGCGCGCGCTCCGGCGGCAGGTAGTCGAGCGAGCCGACGAGCTGGCCGCTGCGGGTCAGCTTCGCCATCTCCTCGTCGCCGGGAGCGTGCATGGTGGCGATGCCGAAGTCGGTCAGCACGACCCGGCCGCCCCGCTCCAGCAGCACGTTGCCCGGCTTCACGTCCCGGTGCAGGATGCCGGCCTTGTGCGCGGCGTCGAGCGCGCCCATCAGCTTCGCGCCGATCGAGGCGGCCTCGTACGGGTCCAGCGCTCCGCGCCCGGTCACCACGTCGTCGAGCGAGGGCCCGTCGACGAGCTCCATCACGATGACCGGCAGCCCCTGCTCCTCGGTCACGTCGTACACCGTGACCACGCCGACGTGCCGGATGCGCGCGGCGGCCTGCGCCTCGCGCCGCATCCGGCTGCGCATGTCGGCCAGTTCGGCGGGGCTCGCGTCGGTGTAAACGCGCAGCACCTTGACGGCGACCTCGCGGCCCAGCGCCTCGTCGACCGCCCGCGCCACCACCCCCATGCCACCGCGTCCGATCAACTCGGTCACCCGGTAGCGCCCGCCGAGCACCGTGCCGACCAGGTAGCCGTCCTTCGCTTGCCCTGATGGCACCGGCACCGCACGCTCCGTTTCCTCACCGGCCGTCCGTCGACGGCCTGACGGGACCCAAGCGTAAAGGCGTGATCGTCCGGGGAAGGCGGTCCGGCCCCTGACGCGGGGGCGCTACCCGGGGTCGGCGGTCGTGATCCGTGCGAGGAGGTCGGTGTACGGGGAGCGCCTGTCGGGGCGGGCGTGGGCCGCGGCGCGTCGGAGCGCGGGAATCGCGGGCGGTCCCATGAGGGTGAGCCCCTCGGCCGCGGCCTTGCGGACGGTGGGGTGGGGGTGTTCCAGCAGCCCGGTCAGGGCCGGGATCGCGGGCGCCCAACTCGCGTGCGAGAGGGCCCGGATCGCCGTGCGCACCAGGTCGGGCTGCGGGTCGTCCAGCAGGATCGACGTGTGGTGCAGATGCGTCTGCCGGTCCAGCATGGCCCGCGAGGTCCGGTGGGCGTGGAGGCGGACCCCGGGCCTGGGGTGGCGCAGCAGCTCGGCGATCAGGTCTCGCAGGCCGGGGTCCTGGTCGGGGTCGGGGCCGCCGTGTCCCTCGGCCAGTTGCGCGAGTGCCCGCCGTATCAGCGTCGGGTCGCCCGTACGGGCCTGGTCCAGCAGTTGGCTCCGGGACGGGGGCCGTGACGCTTGCGCCGACGCGGCCGGGGCGCGGTCACGGAGCGCCGCCAGCGCGGCGGCGTCCTGCCGTGCGGCGTCCGGGCCGCGCAGCGGACCGTCGACGAGGAGCAGTCCGTCGGCGAGGTCGTCGCGTCCTTCGTCGCGCAGCCGCCGGCAGGTCCGCGTCAGCGCGGGGGTGCGCAGCAGGGGACGCCCGCGGAGCAGGTCGAGGAACCCCCAGGCGCCGGCGTCGAGCCGGCCGCCGAGGTGCTCCGCCAGCACGTCGCAGGGGACGTGGCGCAGCGCCCGCCCGGCTGCGGAGCCGCTGGACGGCGGCTCGTGCTCCCACCAGTCGAGCAGAAGGGGGACCAGCGGTTCCAGGTCCGACGGTTCGAGCGCGCTCGCCACGAGGGCGACCCTGTCGCGCAGGACGCCGTCCGCGCGGAGTTCCGCCTCGCCGATCGCCGTCAGCCTCCGGGCCAGGCGGGCGCCGACGGGTATGTCGATGCGGCCGTGCACAAACGCCCGGAGCACGCAGAGCCCGGTCTCGGGCTCGGGCCACTCCAGGAGTGCCAGGGCCGCGGTGCGGCGGTGCTCCGGAGCGGATGCCCCCAGCATGGCCAGCAGGCGCTCCCGCAGTGCGGTCGAGCGGGGCTGGTCGAGGTCGTCGGCGCGTACCGCCCGCGGTGGCGGCGCCGTCGCGTGCGCCGTCGCGTGCGCAGTCGCGTGTTCCGCCGCGCGCGCGGTCTCGGCGATGGTCCAGGGTGGTGCGTCGAGCGGCTGGACGTCCGTCATCCAGTCGACGAGGGCGGAGCGGACCTCGGGCCCGGCCGAGGCGTGTACGTCGATCAGCGCGCTCAGCCGCTCCCGGGAGTCCGGGACGCCTTCGTGCGACCCGCGGAGCCGGCGCAGCCGCTCCGGGGCGCCCGGCGCGCGCACGGCCGCCTCCAGCGCGGCTCGCCACGCGCCCACCCCGGCCCCGGCACCGGCACCCGCCCGGGCCCCGGCATCCGCCGACGGGGTGGCGGCGGGGGGCAGCGGGGCGCCGAACGCCTCCCGCAGTACGGCGGTCTCGGCCCGCCAGGGGTCGGCGCCCAGCCGGGCCGAAGCGAGCGCCTGCTCGAGGTCGGCACGGACCGCCACCGCGCCGAGGGCGCGCAGCAGCGGCAGTACGGACCCGCCCCCGGGGGCGGGGGGCAGCGCGCGTACCGCCTCCGCGACCGCCGGCTTCAGGGCCGCCGGCACGGCCGGCGCGGCCGCCGCGAGTACCGCGACGAGGTCGTGCCGCTCCGCGGCCGAGGCCTCGTCGAGCACGTCGAGCCGGGCGAGCGCGTCGAGCAGGACCCCCGCGGAGCGGGCGAAGGCCGTCAGCTCCTCAGGCGTCCACGGTGCCGGGCAGAGCCGCAGGACGAGGCCGAGTACGCGGCCTCGTGCGGCGGGTTCGGAGCCGGCCAGGCGGAGCCAGTCCGCCAGCATGGGCCGCAGCACCCGCAGCCGGTCGGGGTGCGTCCGCCCGTGCCGTTCGGCCACGCGCAGCGCGGCCGACGGGTCCCAGCCCTGCACCGTCAGCGACCTGACGTCCGGGTCCGCCGCGAAGTCCGGCGCCGGCCCCGGTGCGGCGGGCGGGGTGATCCCGTGCCGGGCCATGGCCGCAGCCAGCTCCTCGACCGTCCCGGAGGCGAGGCCGACCCGGCCGGCCGCCACCAGGGCGAGCAGGACCGGCGCGACCCGCGACGCCTGGTCCTCCAGTGCGAGGACCGAGCGCGCCGCGAGCGTGCGGTCGAGGGCCGCCAGCAGCAGCTCGCGGGCCCGGCCGTCCTCTCCCTGTTCGGCGGCGGCGAGGACGGTCGCCGGGTACGCGTCGCCGAGGACCGCGCGCAGTGCCTCGACGAGCGAACTCCGCAGGCCCGGGTTGTCGTGGCTGCCGAGCCGGCGGAGCAGTGCCGGTACCGCCGTGGGCGTGCCCACCTCGACCAGCACCTCGGCGGCGGTCTTCTTGATGTTCATGTTCGGATGGTCGAGACATGCGGCGATCGCGCTGGAGGCCCAGCGGGCCCGCGCGTGACCGAGTGCGAGCAGCGCCTGCCGGACGGTCTGGACGTCCTGGGCGGCGGTCAGCGCGATCAGCGTCGCCGACAGCGCCTGCGCGCCGTCCCCGGTGGCGTCCCGGGCGAGCAGCGCGATCGCGTGCTTGCGCACGTGCCGGTCGCGGTGGCGCAGCAGGCGGTGCGCCCGCGCGCGGGTACCCGTGTAGGGGGCCCGGAGCAGGAGTTCGAGCAGGATCGTCTGCTCGGCGCTGGACAGTCCGGGCCTGTCCAGCAGGTCCAGGGCCACGGTGGCGACCAGTGCGTGGCCCGCCTGCGGGGCGGTCTCCGCGTCGAGCAGGCAGGACGGCCTGATCCGTCCCCGCTCGTGGAGGCGGCGGCCCAGACCCTGGAGGGCGTCCAGGATCTCCTGCGGTACGAAGGGCTCCGCGGCCGGCCGGCCGCCGTCACGCCGCGTGCGGGCTCCGCCCGGTTCCCGGGACCGCGCCAGCTCGGCCACGATGCGCAGGAGCAGGTCCGTGATGGCCGGCAGCGTGCCGGCGCCGCCGTGCGCGGCCAGTCTGCACAGTGCCGCCGCCGGTTCGTCCGGGTCCAGGTGGGAACTGAGCAGGGCCAGTTCCCGCTCGTCCGGGCCACCGAGATCCGTCGCGATGCGCGCCGGCAGGTCGGCGGGATCGAGACGGACGAGGAGGGCACGCCGCCCTGACGGATCGTCGGTCAGATGCCACAGCACCTCGAGGGCGCGGCCGCGCACCGCGCGCAGGTGCGGCGCGATGACGCCCGCGCCCTCCGCCCCGGCGAGACCGAGCCCCTCACGCAACGCCGCCGTGGTCCGGTGGCCTCCGATGGCCTCCAGAGCCTCCAGGGCGGCTGCGGGGGCGGCCGGCAGGAGGGCGATCACGGCGTCTTCCGCCTCCACGTGGCGCAATGCGCGGATCGCGTCGAGGAACGGCCCCGGCGCGGGAGCCGAGGGAAGGGCCCGGGTGATCGCGTCTGCGATCGGCAGCTCCCCCGTCCCCTGCCCGGCGAGGGCGACCAGCAGCGTGAGCCGCCGCGGCCAGCTCGGATCGTCGGCGTCCGCGTCGAGCAGTACGCGGAACATCGCCCGCCGGCAGGTGAAGAGGATCGTGGCGATCTCGTGGGGCGGGACCGAGTGATCGGCCAGCGCCAGGCCGATGAGGGCCGGGACGTGTGCTTCGTCGGGGAAGTGACCGCGCCGGTGGAGCCCGCGCAGGCAGGCCACCACCGGCCCGCCGAACAGCAGGGGGTCGCGTGCGGCGACGGCCGTCAGTGCGCCGATTTCAGCGTGCTCCGCCAGGTCACCGAGCAGTTCCATCGCGCGCCGGCGAAGACGCGGCGGCAGATCCGGATCCTCGACGACCCGGCGCAGCAGAGCGCGGTGCCCGTGACGGGCGGCGGCCGCGATCGCGGCCTCGGCCGCCTCGGGCCTCGTGACCACCGCGTCGGCGGTGAGGAAGGGAGCGAGGCGCCCCTGCGGCAGGGGTTCCAGCGCGGCCCACGGCCTGGCCAGTTCATCCAGGGCGGCGGCGGCCACGTCCGCGCTGTCGGCGCCGAGCAGGCCGGCCGCGTACCCGCGGACCCGCGCGGGAGCGAGCAGACCGGCGTGCAGCCCCTGCCGGGCCAGCCGCAGTGCCGCTGTCTGCAGCACCGGATCACCGCTGTCCACCAGCTCGTTCACGAGCTGCTCGGGCCGGTGCGCGCGGGTGGCGGTCAGTTCCCGCACGGCCTGGTAGAGCAGTTCGCCCGCGGGCTCCTGGCGGATCACCGCCGGCTCGTTCAGGAGCTCGGCGCGCAGCCAGGCGATCCGCACCCGTACGGGGAGCCCGGCCGTACGCCACGACGGCCGGGGGAGCCCGCGGCGGTACGGGCCCAGCCGTTCGTGGAGCCGGGCCAGGACGAGCGCCGCCTCCGGCGCTCCCTCCACCTCTGCCGGCAGCAGCCCCGCGAGCTCGGCCGTCTCCTGCTCGTCGCCCAGCCGGCCCGAGGTGACGCGCTCGTGCAGCAGGACCAGCCCCAGGTGCCGCAGACGGGGATCGCCGTGGCGGACGAGGAGCCGGAAGACGGCCGACGGGCAGCGCCGCGCGTCGGGATGGACGGCCAGCAGGCCGAGGTCGGCCCGCCGCAGCGCGTCGTGGAACGGTTCCTCCGCCGGCGTGATCATCGTCGGATGCTAACGGGGTCGTCCCCCGCCCCACCAGCGGGATCCGCCCGGTGCGCCCCGCGCCCGTGGCCGGGCCGGGCACGCGCCCCGCGCCCGTGGCCGGGCCGGCCTCCGCCCGAGCCCGCGCGCGTACGTCGTCCTCACGAAGCGCGGCCGGCCGCGGGCGCCGCCGCGCCTCCCGCCGCGTCGCGCCACGCCTCCATGTGTTCCCGTGCCGCCGTCTCGGCGCGACGTATCGCCGACGCCGGCAGGGGGACGCCGCACATGCCGTCGAGGGTCTCCAGCATCCGGCCGGCGAATCGCAGGCCGAGCGGGGTGAGCCGGCCGGAGTCCAGGATCACGGCCGTCGCCTCCCGGGCCCCGGAGCGCCAGCGGGCGAAGCGGGTGTGCGCGAGGGCCCGCAGTTCCGGGTCCGGTTCCGTCTCCCCCCGCCTGCCCCAGAACTGGGCGACCGCCAGGTGCGCGTACGCCCCGTGGAAGAGGCCGACCAGCGGGCGGGGGTCGGGACGCCACGGCGCGTAGTACCGCTCCCGGCTGCCCTGCGGACCCTCCTCGAACAGGTCGAAGAGGTGCAGCAGCGCCGCGAACTTGTTGTGCTGCATCTCGTGCGCCATCGTCACCGCGAGGACGGTGCCGCTCGGCGGCAGCGACAGCGCCATGGAGCCGAAGGTCTCGGCGCTGCTGCCGCTGACGATGCCCCGGGCCGGGGCGCGCAGGGGCACCAGGAGCCAGGGACCGGCGGCCAGTTCCGCGTAGGGCTGCGGGTGGTCGGCGCGCAGCAGCGCGCAGGCCGCCTCCGCCCGCGCCGCCCAGCGGTGCGCCTCGTCGGCGCCGGGGTGGGCCGCGTGCCCCGCGGCCGTCGGGAAGGACGGCGGATCGAGGGAGTCGAGGGAGAGGGTGGCGCCCGTGTCCAGGGCGGCCAGCAGCCGCGCCCCCCGCCAGCGGTCGCCTCCGGGGCGGTACGGATCGCCCGCCACCGGTACCGGGGCCTGCGGGACCGGGGCGTCCGGGACGGCGATGGAGGCCCGGCCCTCGCTTCCCACGCGCAGCTCGACGTGGTTCCCGGGTCGGGCGCCGGGGAAGTGGGCCCGGCCGAGCGAGGGCAGCGGCACCCAGGGGCCCGGCCCCGCCAGCGGCCATCGCGCGCGGGCGGGGACCCGGGCGCGGACCGCCGCCGCGGCGGCGAGCGCCGTGAGCAGGTGCACGGGGGCATCGGCGCCCTCGGGCCGCCGCGTCAGGTGGGCGAGCAGGTCGACGAGTGCGGGACCCGCGGCCGGGTGCGTCAGGACGGCCGTCGCGGCGGCGGGGTCCGCCCGGTGGACGGTCTCCAGCAACTCCCAGGCGCCCTGCACCTTCCGGGCGGCCGCGCCGCCGGCCTCCCGGGCGGCGGCGCGGATCGCGTACAGGCAGGCGAGACGCCGGCTGTGCTCGGCGCGGGCGAGCAGGCGCATCGCCTCCGCTCCGCCGCCGCCGGCGGCGATCGCGTCGAACAGTTCGCCGGGCAGACGGTGCGGCGACGGGGTCATACGGCCTCCGCCGGCAGCGGACGGCGGGCGGAGGCCAGGCCCCGCACGTCCCCGGCCAGCCGTTCGCGCACCCGCCCGATCAGGGCCGTCAGGTCGGCGCAGTACACGCTCGGGTTGGCGAAGCCGGTGTCGTGGCGGTAGCGGTTCGCGTAGTGGCCGCCGCCGCACACGGTGTGCAGCGGGCAGGCGCGGCAGGAGGCGCACAGCCCGTCGGCGCCCCACTGGCGGGCCGCGACCCCGGGATGGCGCAGCAGTTCGTCCAGGGTGTGGCGCCACACGTCGAGTCCGGTGCGCGCCGCTCCCCGGTACGCGGTGCGCAGGGTGTCGTCCTGGGCGAGGGAGCCGTCCGTCTCCACCACCGCGTAGCGCACCGGGGCGAGCCCGAGGGCCTCCGTCTGCGGGGCGGCGCCGAGCAGGAGCGCCATGAGGTCGTCCAGGAGGCGGACGCCGGTCTCGCGCACCGGGGCGTCGTACCAGCGCTCGAAGACGGACCACAGCCAGTCGGCGTACGGGGTGCGGCGTCCGGCGGGATCCACGCCGGGCGGCGGGGTGTGCCAGTTGCCGAGCGGCAGCAGGAAGTCGACGGCGGGCGGGCGGTGGACGAGCAGTTCCTCGTACGTCCGCACGGGGTCGTTGCGCAGGTCGATCGTGCACAGCAGCGCGGCGAACAGCGGCCGGTGGCGGTCGCTGCCGAGCAGGTCCAGCGCGGCCTGGACCCGGGCGTGGCTGCCGCGGCCGTCGGCGCTGCGGCGGTGCCGGTCGTGGGCGGCGCGCCCGCCGTCGGTGCTCACCCCGATCCGCAGGCCCAACTCGGCGCAGAGGTCGAGCCGTTCCTCGGTCAGCCGCACGCCGTTGGTCTGCAGGGCCAGGTGGAGCCGCACGCCCGCGCCGAGGGTGGCGCGCAGCACCCCGGCGGTGCGGGCGAGCGCCTCGTCTCCGGCGAGGAGGGGTTCACCGCCGTGCAGGACGACGCCGGCCTCCGTCAGTCCGTGCGCGGCCAGGTGCTCGGCGATCCGCTCGGCCGTACGCGTGACGGTGGCCGGCGCCATGGCGCGCGGCTGCTGACGCCAACTCTGGTCGTGCGAGCGGTACATGTAGCAGTAGTCGCAGGCGAGGTCGCAGCGGCTGTGGACCTTGAGGACGAAGGAGTGGAACGGGTGCGGAACCCAGCCGGCCGCCTCGCGGGCCAGCACGTCGGCGGCGCCCGGCCAGGGCGGCCGGCCCGGGCGCAGTGACGGTCGACTCATCCGCTCCCCCCCGAAAGCGTGCGCCGATCGGTCGCGCATCGGTACGTGCGCACTCCGTTCGTCCAGTATTCGGTTGGGGTGCGCCGACCGTCAACATCACGAACGAGCCAACGGGTGGCACGGGGGGCGGAGTTGGCGCAGTTCCGGCGCGTTCGGCGGTTGCCCCGGGGCGGAGGGGCGGCGCTACCCTGGAAAGGACACCGGTTCGCCGGTCCGCAGCGACCTCCGGGAGTGGACATCGTGACCGATGACGCCGAGGGCGCCGTCCCGGCGGCCCCCGCGGGACCCGATGCGGAGTCCGTCGTCCTGGACATCGCCGGGCTCTCGCCCGAGGAAGTCGCCGCCCTCCCCGACTCGGTGCTGGGCGCTCTTCTGCGCCGGGTGCGCGACACGGCGGGCGATCCCTTCGTCACCGGGTTCTCGGAGAGCCTGTGACCGCTCGCGGCCGGGTGCGGCCGAGCGCGGGCCGGGGCGTGCGGGTCCTCCGGACGCCACGGGCGTCCGGAGGGGAACGAGGCGCGACGGCCCCTATACTTGCACCCCTGCATGCCCGTTATGTCCATCGTCATTCGCTGTCACCTCGCCGAGTGGAGAGGTCATGCCAGACGCCAACCCCCAGCGCCACACGGGTTCGTTCGCCGTCTTCTACACCACGTCCGAGAACCTCGGGCTGAGCACCACCCTGCGCAACGCGGCGGACATCCTCGCCGAGGGCAATCGCAGCGTGCTGCTCGTGGACGGCCGTCCCGGCGCCCCGGGGGACGGGGCCGCGGTGCCCGCACCGGAGGCCGGGCAGGTCGCCGCGGTGGGGCGGGCGGCCCCGCGCGAACTCACCGCCCTCTTCGACGATCCCGTCGCGACGCGCTACGACCACGTCCTGATCGAGGCGCCCGTCCCGGCGGCTCCCGGCGACGAGGCGCCGGGCAGGCTCGTGGAGTTCGCCGACGCGCTCGTGATGTGCTTCGCCCTCACGGCCTGGTCCATCGACGGCGCCGCCGCCCTCGCCGAGGAGCTCGTGGGCCGCCGCGCGGACCGGCCCGTACGGCTGCTCACCCTCGGGCTCAAGAGCGACATCGGGGTGCACGACCGGCTGCGCGAGGGGCGCGAGCGGGTGCGCCGCAAGTTCTCGGCGCTCGCCCAGGCCCGCGGCGCGGGCGAGTACCCCTTCCTGGAGATCCCGTACAACCCCCTGTACCTGGACAGCCGAAGCCTCGCCGTCGAGACGGAGGACGCGGGCAGTGTCGTGGGCCTGCGCCCGTCCTACGCGCAGCTCGCCGACTGGCTCCGCGCCCGCCGCGAGGCCCGGCTCACCGACGCCACCGTCGTCCACTCCGGGCGCCACGTCGCCTGGGCGGCCTGGCTGCGGGACCGGCTGGGCGAACGCGGCGTCCGCAGCGAACTGCGCAGGGTCGACACCTACACGGGAGAGCGTCCCGAGACCGGTACGGCGCTGCTCTTCCTCTCCCCGGGCGACGCCGACGACGCCCTCCTCGCCCAGATCGGCGCGCTCTCCCACACCGACGTGCGCATCGTCCTGGTCGACGAGCCCTTCCCGAACGCCGAGGCCGCGCACCACGAGCGCATCGACCTGCGCGACACCACCGAGGACGAGGCGCTGCGGATCCTCTACTCCGCCCTCGGCCTGGGCCCCGGGCAGCCCGGCGAGGGCGCCGCCGGCGCCCGCTTCCCCCGGCTTCCCGAGATCACCAACGTCACCGCGCGCCGGGGCGGCTTCACCGACCGCGACGACCTGCTCTCCACCGTGGACGAGCAGTTGCGGGAGGCCGGCCGCGACGGCGCGGCCCTGGTGCTGCACGGCCCCAGCGGCTGGGGCAAGAGCGAGACCGCCCGCGAGCTGTGCCATCGCCACGGCCCCGGGTACGACGTGGTGTGGTGGGTGCGCTCCTGGGACCAGCAGCGCCTGCGCAGGAGCCTGGTGCGGCTCGCGGGACGCCTCGGCACGGCCGAGGACCGGCTCGCGGCCGTGGCCGCCGAAGGGGACATCTCCCCGCTCCTCAACCGCCTCTCGCGCCCCGACACCGAGACCAGCTGGCTGATCGTCTACGACGGGGCGACGGACCCCGCCGAACTGAACGGGCTGCTCCCGATCCCGCACGAGCGGGGCCATGTCCTGATCACCAGTCGCGTCTCCCCGGCGCGGGAGGACCCCGGGGCCCCCGGGGACACGCGCCCGCCGTTCCTGGCGTCCTGCGCCATGCCGGCCATGACCCGGGCGGAGAGCGGCGACCTGCTGGGCGAACGGCTGCCGGATCTCACCGCGGAACAGGCCCAACAGGTCGCCGGCATCGTCGACTTCATCCCGCTCCCCCTGCAGCTGGCCGCCAGCTGTCTCGCCGAGCGCGCCGCCTCCCACCGGCGCGAGGACCACATGACGCCGGAAGCGGCCGCCCGCGCGGCCGTCGCGGACCTCCTCGCCGAGTACCGGGCCGGCAAGACCGGACTCATCGGCGAGAGCGCGACCGGAGCGGTGTCCTCCCTCGCCGTCATGGTGCGCGTCGCCCGGCAGTTCGCCCGGTTCACTCCGGGCGCCGCCGCCTGGCGCACCGAGCGTCCCGCCGCCGACGCACTGGACTGGCTCCTCCAGGCCGCCTCCCTGCTCACCGGGCGCGGCATGGGCCTGGAGCTGCTGCGTTCGCGCCGCATCCTGTCCGAGCTGGCCCGCGACGACTCCGCCGGACCGGTGGCCCCCGAGGGCGACGAAGGCGTCCGTCACCCCGACCAGGTCCAGCTGCCCGACGAGCACATGGTGAGCGTGGCCCTCTGGGCGCTCGCCCAGGTCGGCCTGCTCAACGTCGAGTTCGACCGCAGGGACCAGCCCCTCACCCAGCACCACGCGCTGCGCGACCTGATCCGCGACGGCATGCTGCCGCAGGCCCGGGAGCGCATCGAGTCCGTCCTGCGCGGCGTGCTGGCCGAGTACGTGCGGCAGGACGAGGACCTGCCCCCCGACTGGGCGCGCGAGGTGTACTCGCTCAGGCTGTGGGAGGACGACCGGCCCCGCGTACGCCGCTCGCTGCTGCGGCACCTGCAGGCGCTCGGCGCACGCGCCGAGAGCACCGACCTCGCCCGCCTCCTCGACATCGCCGGCAAGGCCCGCGAGGCGTGGCGGGTCGAGGGCGACGAGCCCCCGCCCGAGTACCTGCGCCTGCTCAACCTCACCGCCCGCGCCCACCGTCTCGCCGGCGCGTACGACGAGTCCCGCGTGCTCTCCCGGGAGGCCCTGCGCGGCCACCGCAGGCTCCTCGGCCTCGTCCACCCCCGCACCCTGCTCTCGGCCGACTCGCACGCCGCGACCCTGCGGGCCCTCGGCCGGTTCCAGGACGCCCTGACGGAGCTCAGGCCCTCCGTGGAGGGGCTCACCCTGCTGCTCGGGCGGCAGCACCCCGCCACCATCCAGGTCGAGCACAACCTGGCCCTCAACGAGGCGCTCACGGGGCGCGTCGCCGCCGCGCTCGGCCGGGTCCAGGAGCGCTTCCGCTACCAGCAGGCCGTCAAGGGCAAGGGCGACCCGGCCGCCTGGTCCGAGGCCGACCTGCTCGCCTACCTGTACCGGGCGATGGGGCGTGACGGCGAGGCCCGGGACCTGTTGCGGCAGCGGCTGCGCCGACACGGCGACGTCTGGGACGGGGCGCGGCTGAGGACGGAGGTCGGCCTCGCCGTCAGCGAGCGCCGCCTCGCCGACGGATTCCCCGCCGTCAAGGACCCGCGGTACGGGTACGAGATGGCCCACGAGCGCGACCTGCGCGCCCTCAAGCTGTACGTCAGCCGGTTCGGCGCCGACCGGATCGACACCCTGCGCTGCCAGTTCAGCTACGCGGCGGACCTGCACGCGCTCGGCAAGGCGGACGAGGCGGAACTGCAGGCGCGGCTGTGCGGTGCCTCGCTGGCGGAACGGTTCGGCGTGACGCACCCGTACACGGCGCTCAGCGACGTCCGCCACGGTGTCTACCTGCGGGCGACGGGAGATCTGACGTCCGCGGAGGCGGCCGGCCGTCACGCCCTCACCCGTCTCGCCTTCAAGCTCGGCCAGGCGCACCCGTGGGTCGCCGCCGCCGAGAACTCCCTCGCCGCCACCCTCGCCGCGGCGGGCCATGCGCAGGAGGCCGCCGAACTCGCCGGCAGCGCCCTGACCCGACTCCGGGACCTGGGCGTCGCCCACCGCCCGGACGGCCGGCGCGTGAAGGCGCACCACGCCCGTCTGACCACGCCGGGCGACCCGCGACCGGTCCCGCAGTCGGGCTTCGACATCGATCTGGAGCTGCCGGGGCTGTAGGACTTCGACGGGAGCTGTAGCAATCTGTAGGTACCGGTAGGACCCCGAGGCCCCCAGTCATCCACCGAAAGGCGACGTGCTCGTGGCAGCCCCCGCACCGCATGGCACCCAGACGCTGACGGAGCACCACTGGGCTCCCGAACGGCACGGCCGGATAACCTCGTTGTGCGACGAGGCGGTCGCCTCGACCCCGGGGATCAGGTCGCTGTCCCACTTCGGCAACGGCATCCTCGACTTCGTCGTGTGCCGCGCCGACCGGCGCCCGCTCGGCGCCGTGATCGGCGACCTAGGCGACGAACGGGACGAGGAGTCGCTGCCCGGAAGCCGCCTGCTGCTCTCCACCCAGGACATCGGCGTGCTCCTGCAGCCGCTCGGCACCGGAGAGCTGATGCGCACCGTCGTCGCCAACGGCGAGGGGTGCCTGTGGGGCGGGCGCGTCAAGCCCGGCGAGTACCTGGCCGCGGTCACCGACACGGCCGACGGCGCCGACGCCATGGACGCGTCCATGAACGCCCTGGTCACCCGGATCCGTACGGAGGTGCACCGGCTCTCCGACGAACTGCCCGGCGGGGACCCGGCGGCCAAGCCGGGTCTCTCCGCCGTCGACGGCGGACGCACTCCGCTGCGCGTCGACTTCGGTACGGCCGCCACGCCCGACCCCGCCTACGAGGAGCGGCTGCGCGCCCTGTGGCTCGGCCATGTGAACACCACCGACCTGCAGTACGCCGCCTACTACCGCGACTGGACCCTGGTGTGCGCGGGCGACGTCTTCGAATCGGACGACCTCGGACCGAAGTTCCTGAGCGTCAGCGTCCGCACCCGGCGCACCGCCTACCGCGAGCTGTCCAGGAGCCTGCGCGGCCACCTGATACGCCTCTCCGACGCACTCGGCCTCGTCACCCCGGTGCGGGCGGGCCGTCCGGCCGTGGAGCGGCTGGTCCTGGACGTGCAGGAGGGCGCGATCTACCTCGTCTGGACCTCGGCCCGCGAGTTCCTCGTCGGCGTCACCCTCGACCAGACCCAGGTCGCCAACGCCGACGCGCAGCTGCAGCGGCTCGCGGGCGCGGTGCGGGGGGTCACGGCGCCGCCGCGCTGAGCGTGCCCCACACCTCCTCCGCGAGCACCTCGACCGTACGGGCCGCCGTCAGCGGGTGAGGGGGGCCGGGGTTGCCCAGCAGGTGCACCGGAAGGATCTCGACCGCGCTCTCGTACTCCCGGCAGATCCTGCGCAGTTCGCCCCACTGGCGCTCGGTCGGCGCACCGGATGCGGCGGCCCGGTGCCAGGCGGCCACCGCGCCGCGGAAGTTCTCGGTCAGCGTGCGGACCAGCGTGGCGCAGCCGAGCACGCCGAGCTCCGCCGACGTCGCCGTGGTACGGCGTTTCACGGCCGTGCCGGCGACGCGCCGGGTGACCGTGTCGAGCACCGCGAGCGCCTCCTGGAACCGGCGCCGTACCGGTCCCGGCAGATCGGGGGCGGCCGGCTCCGGCGCGGACCGGCCGTCGACGAGCACCGGCGCCGCCGCTCCCGGCGACGGGGCGCCCCGCTCGTCGGCGGCGGCCGGCAGGGCGCGCGGCCGGGGCTCCGGCGTCCACGAGGCCACCGCCCGGCGCAGCTCGGCGAGTTCGGCGGTCTGCTGCTCCAGGTCCCGGCGCATCCGCTCGCCGAGCTGGACCAGACCCTCCTCGCGGCGCCCGTCCGCGAGCCGCCCGTCCAGCTTCCGCAGCGCCTTGTCCGCCCTCTCGGCGAAGCCGCCCTGCCGGTACACCAGCGGCCGGGACCCGATCGAGCGCCCGAGACGGTCCTGCATGGCCTGCGAGACGTGGCCGTTGACCACGAGCAGCACCTCGCACCGCCCCGGACGCACCGCACTGCGCAGCCCGTGCACCTGGGCGGCGATCCGTTCGGCGTCGTCGGCGACGAGGACGGAGCGGGTGAGGATCACCGCGAGGTAGGCGTTCGGCGCGGGCGAGAGCCAGTGCAGCACCTCCTCACGCCCTCCCGGCGGAGCCGACAGCCGGGCCGGGACCGGATCGCGCGAGGCGATCCGCCACTGGCCGATGTCCAGGGCCTTGCGCACGTCCGTCTCGACCTGGCGCCGGGCGACCCCCTCGTGCAGATCGCGCACCGCCTGAAGCACCCTGGCGGCCGGCACGTCCCGTACCGCGCCCGCGCCGCCGCCGAGCCGGTCCCGGTCCTCGGCGAGCTGCCAGGCCTGCCGGCAGGTCTTGAGGACCTCGCGGGGCACCCCGTCCGTCAGCTCGTGCAGCAGCCGCAGGGCCTCCGCGTCGAACGGGCCCGCCGACCCGTCGGGCGCCACGCCGCGGGGCGCGCCGCCGCCGTCCCGGCCGGCGTGGACGTACGCGGCGACCAGGTCGCCGGTGAGCCGTTCGTCGAATCCGCTCGGCCACAGCTGCACCAGCCGCTCGTGCACGCTCTGCCGCAGCTCCCCCAGCCCGCTCGGCGAGACGCAGAAGACCAGCAGGCCGCCGCGGCTCGCGTAGATGTTGACGAGCCGTTCGAAGGCGTCCATGAACGTGCGCCGGTGCTCGTCGCGCCACTCGAGCACCTTCTCCAGGGAGTCGATCAGGAGCGCGTACGGCTTGCCGACCCGGCCGTGCAGGACGGCCTGCACCGCCAGCGTGTCGAACACCCGGTCGATGCCCGCGGGGTCCTCGTGGCCGCCCTGCCCCGCCGCGGGCCCGATGGCCTCGGTGATGCCGCGCTCCCGCAGCGGCTCGGCGGGCTCGCCGCCGTTCAGCCAGTCCCACACCATCCTGTTGAACGACGGATCCTGGAGCAGTGCCAGCGCGGTGGCGAAGCGGCGGTGCTCGGTGACCTCGCCCAGCGTGCGGCGCAGGTCCGCGTGGATCACCTCGGGGTCGTAGCGCAGTGCCGACACCACCTTGTCCGGGTCGAGACTGCCGCCCCGCAGCCCCGCCGCGATCTCGCCGAGCGCGCCCAGCCGCGCGTCGCTGCCCTGGGTGTCGACGCGGTTGGCCGTCGCGTACGCGTAGTAGTTGCGGACCAGTTCCTCGAAGGCGCGCTTCCCCTGGGGGGTGTCACCGGGGCCGCGCAGCCGGTCGCGGTACATCCGCCCCATGTCCTGCACCGGCTCGTCCATGATCCACATGGCCAGGGGGTCCGGCAGCCGGCTCAGATCGGCGTACACCTTGCGCAGCGCATGGCTCTTGCCCAGACCGAACTCACCCACCAGGGCGATCACCCGGCCGCGCCGGCCCCCGGTCGGCCGGCTGCCGAGGTAGTCGTCGACCAGCCGGGTGAGCTCGACGGTGGTCGGCGTCCCGATCGTCGCGTTGCCCGAGTCCGCCGCCTCGACGGGCACGTTTCCCAGATCGGCCGCTGGACCGAGGCGCACGACCGGACTCAGGGGGAAGGGGTTGCTGTGCCAGATGTCTCCACTGTCTGGGGCCACGGCGGGCACTCCTCGTGTTTCCGGTGACGGCGATCCGAGCGGCGGGCGGACGGGGGCGTGGGAGCGGGGTCAGGGGCTCGCCGGCGGGGCGGAGCCGTCGGGCGGCGCATGGTCGGGCGGGGAGCCCTCGGGCGGGGAGTCGTGGGCGAGCGCCCCGAGCAGCTCCTCCCTGGCCTCGCGTCTGAGCCGCTCCGCGTGGTGGCTCAGCTCGCGCGCCGTGATCCGGACCGGTTCGCCCGCGCGTATCTGGTGTTCGGCCGCGGCGTGGTAGACCATCCGCAGCTCCCGTACGTCGGCGGGCTCCCAGCCGGTCAGGAGCGTCGCGTCCGGGTCGGGGTGGCCCGAACGGGCGGCCTGGCCGAACGCCACCCTGTCCTCCCCCTTCAGGTGGCCGAGCTCCAGGTGCGTGACCGCGGGATGCCTGCCCACCTCCTTGACCACCTCCTTGGCCCGGCCGGTCCCCCCGTGGCTGATCTCGACGAAGAGGACGATCCGGCTCCGCGCATGCTTCAGGCAGGTCAGGAGGAACTCGCTGCGCACGCCCGGGTCCTTCCAGGCGATGTGCGGCACGATGACGAAGAGCAGCGCGTCCTGCTGTTCCAGGAGCTCGCTGATCGCTTCGAACGCCTCGCCCGGGGGCCATTTGGAGATGCCCGTGTCGACGTGGGCGAGCTTCGTGCGCAGTTCGCCGACGACCTGCTTGACGATGCCGGCGTTGATGGCCGGAACGGTGGCGAACCGGCCGTTGTCGTCGAGGCTGATGACGTCGCCGATGTTGTCGTAGCCGGCCGTCATCGCGACGACCTGGTTCAGCGGCGGGTCCGGGTCCATCCGTTCGATGTGCTTCTGCGCCTCGTGGACGCACCGGTGGATCAGGGTGGTCTTGCCCATGCCGATCGGGCCGGTCACCACCACCAGAGAGCCGTAGTCCACCCCGCCGTCGACCACGTCCGGAAGCCTCTCCAGCCACGTCCGGAAGGCGTCCACCTGCGCCTTGGCGTGATCCACGTCCACCCACTGCTCGCAGTGGCTCGTCTCGCTCCAGGGCACCAGCGGGTAGTCGACCCGGGGCGGGGACTCGGCGTTGCGCAGGGCCTGCTTCTTCTTCGGTACGCGCACGCTGTACGGATTGTGCTGCGGAGGCACCGTCATGCGGCCGCTCCCGGGGTCGTGCGAGCCAGGCGCTCGCGTGCGGTACGCCATCTCCAGTGGATCCTGCGCCTGTTGAGGTCCGACACGGCGCTCAGCTTACGGTCCACCGACTGCCGCGCCTCCTGCGCCCTCCGGGCGCGCGCGTCGGTTCCCAGCCGCCGGTCGCCGTCGAACTCGGGCAGCGGCCGGGCCAGCGGCAGTTCGTCCGCCAGCCGATGGGCCCGTACCCGCCGCGCGCCGGGCGCGGTGACCTGGGCGAGGGCCGCGCCCAGCGCCTCGCGCGCGGCCAGCACCGCGGTGTGGTCCGCCGCCGGATTGTCCTCGTACTCCCTGAGGTACTCCCGGGCGGCCGCCCGGAAGGAGGTCCGCCCGCTCTCCAACTGCTGCTTGAGTGAACGGTGTTCGACGGAGATGCGCTCCCAGGCCTGTCCGCCGAGCGTGAGCAGGGCGCCCACCGCGAGGAGGGGGAGGGAGGTGAGGAAGGTCTTGAACCATCCGTCCTCCCCCTTCTTCTCCTCGGCCGCGGCTCCCGGCGCATCGGACGCGGCTCCCATCAGCGCCGAACAGGCCCGGGCGAAGTCGTCCTGACGGCGCACGGACCACGCCTGCGGCGTCATGCGCCCGACGGAGGCCGTGGGCATCACGGAGTCCGTGGCCGTGACGGAGACCGGGGCGGACGCCGCGGGCTCCAGGAGTCCCAGGCGTGCGGCGGCCGTGAGGAGCTCCGCCCGGTGCGCGGCGTCGAGGCAGTACACGAGCTGTACGTCGCGCTCCTTGGACCCGGCGGGCGCGGCGAACGCCGGGGCGGCCGCCGGCAGCACGAGGACCACGGCGGCCGTCCCGAGCACCGTCCGGCCGTGACGCGTTCTCCGCCTCATGCGCACCCTCCCCCTCCGGCCGCGCCCCGCGCCGGTTCCTCGACTCGTTCCCCCCGGGCTCGTCCCCCCGGGCCCCGCCCGGTCGCCGCCACCGCCCCGGCGTCCGTCAGGCGGGCGACCGCCCCTTGGTCAACGGCTCCCGCGCGGCCCTCTGCGGGGGACGTCCCTCCTCCGCGTCGGGTTCCGGCCCGCCCCGGCGCCGCCACGGCCGCGGCGGACGGGCGAGCAGCGCCTGTGAGGTGCCGTGGAGCAGGTTGACGACCAGCACCGCGGGGCCGACGATCGATACCGTGCCGGGGAAGTCGCGCTCCAGGGCGAGGGCGATCAGGACGGCCGTGATGCCGTTCTGCTGCCCCAGTCCGAGCCCGATCCGGTCCCGCCGCTCCAGTCCCCGTACGAACAGGGGCATCACGCCCAGGGCGACCACCGCTTGCGCGCCGAACGCGGCCGCGCCGAGGAGCAGTCCGGGCAGCAGCGCCACGCCCTGGGCCAGGAACAGGCCGAGTGCCAGGAACGCCGCCGGATAGGCCACGGCGACGGCCCGGTCGACGACCTTGTCGAACGCCCCCGTGCGGACGACCAGCCCGGCCAGCGCCACCGCGAGCATCAGCATGCCGGACGCGGCGACCGCGACCATCGCCATCACCAGTGCTCCCGTGAGGACCGCACCGGCGCGCCGGCCCCGCGGTGTGCCCGCGAGCGCCGTGGCCGCCGCCCCCGAACCCGCGAGCGCACGCAGCGCCCTGCGCCCGGCCCACCACAGCAGCAGCACCGCGGCGAGCAGCGCGGCGTTGAGGACCAGGCCCCTCACGTAGCCGCCGGTCCCGCCGCCCGCGACGGCCGGTGCGCCCTCGTGGCCCGCGGCCGTGTAGGCGTAGGCCGCGACGTACAGCGTCAGCAGCACCGTCATCGGATCGTCGAACGAGGCCCAGGCCGAGAGCAGCGAGCGGGCGCGCGGCGACATGCGGTCGCCCTTGGCGAGCGCCGCGACGGACAGCGGATCGATCTGGGCCACCGCGATGCCGAGCACCAGGTAGTCGGGCCGGTCGAACGCCAGCACCATCACGCCCGCGATGAGGGACGCCTTCAGGACGACGCCGAGCGTCACGGCCGCCACCACCGCGGACAGGTCCGAGCGCAGCGCCCCGAGATCGATCGAGTACGTGGATCCGTACAGGCCGACGGCGAGCAGGAGCCCCGTGCCGTAGAGGTAGCCGCCGCTGCCGAGCAGCGCCGCCGGCTCCGTGAACAGCCCGATCGTCACGCCGACCAGCAGCGCGGCGATCCCGCCGGCCACGACCGCCGGGATCGGTTCCGGCAGCCGCCATGGCCGGACACGTCCACCTCTCGTCACAGCCCCTCCCCCTCCCGGCCCGCGAACGTCGCCCTGCACCCCCATGCGTCGGCGCCGCGGAGCCAGGTAAATCGTAGGGGGCGCGGGCGGCGAATCGAAAGCCGGACTACCGTCTCCTGTACGGGAGTTGACTGTTCGACCCGAATGGACGACACGAGATGGCGCGCCTCGACCGCTTCTGCGCGGTCCTGCCGGGAAGATGCCCGTTCCGGGCCGCCGCCGAACACCCGCTACCGGGACCGGGCGCGCAGGGCGTCCACTTTTTCGTCAAGGGCGGCCAGCGCGGCTTTGAGGGCCGCGATGTCGGCCTTGTCCGCCGACTGCTCCGGTTCCGCCAGCTGGACCACCAGGGCGCCGCCCGGCTCCAGGGTGACCTCCGTGGTCTCCGTGACGTCGTCGCCGCCCTGGTGGCGGACGGCCGCGTCCAGGTCCGCCCGGCGCAGGCCGTTGCGGCGGATCACCGGGGCGAGCCAGTGTCCGTCGCGGGCCAGGGTGGTGGGGCTGCCCTCCAGGAGGCGTCCCAGCCATTCGTAGCGGGCGGCCGCCCGGACGACCACGTTGTTGACCGCCAGCAGCACGGCTGCCCCGAAGGCCGCCCCGAGGACCGAGTCGTCCGGGCCGATCACGGCGTTCTGCACCACGTTGGCCAGCAGCAGCATGACCACCAGGTCGAACGTGCTGAGTTGGGCGAGCTGGCGCTTGCCGACGATCCGGAGCAGCAGGAGGATCAGTACGTAGACCCCGATGGTGCGGAGCGCCTTCTCCGGATAGGGGATGTCGCTGTGCAGGAACGGCGTGAGGGCGTCTTGGGCGGCTTGCACCCCGTCCACGCTGGCACATCCGCCGCGGCCGGTGTCAGCGACCCGCCGTGTTCGAGTGGAGCAGGACCTCGGCCGCGGTCAGTCCGCTCTCCCCGCCCCAGGTGAAGGTCAGGCCGCGCTCCTGCGCGGCCTCGGTCAGCCCGCTGCCCAGGACCTCCGTGGCCAGGGCCAGGGCCTGGATCCCGTCCACCCCGTGGATCTCGTACGTGGTCTCGGACAGGCCCTCGAGCCGGCACGGGCAGATCCAGTCCCCGGCCGGGTCGGGATCGGGGTACGGGGCGCCCAGCTGGAGGGTGACCGGGAAGGTCTCGCCCTCCCGCGTCACTGCTTCGAGGCGGCGGGCGGCGATCACCGGGTGGTTCTTCATGCGTTCGGCCTTCGGTCGACTTCGGTGGGTCCAGTCTGACCCGGTTTCCGTCGGTTCCGTGTATGGGCGGCCGCCCGCCCCGCCGGCGGGGCGGGCGGCCGCGTGCCTCACGGCTTCGGCAGGGTGCAGCCCGCGCGGGTCAGGTCGATCGTGTTGCCCGCGCCGATGCACGGGACGATGATGTACGTCTCCTGGGCGTAGTTGATGCCCTGGCGGACGGTGACCTTGCCGGTCTCGTCCACCTCGCACGGGTTGTTCTCCGTACAGCGCTGCCCGTCCTCGTTGCCCGTGTTGTTGACCGCGACGACCTTGCCCGTCGTCGTGTCGATCACCGGCGAGCCCGAGGTGCCGCCGATCGTGTTGCAGGACGAGGTGTAGCGGACCGAGTCCTTCCAGGTCCACTCGCCCTCCTTGAGGCGGTACGCGAAGCCGTCCACGTTGCAGCTGTAGATGCGCTTCCAGTACCCCGACACGACCTTGATCGCCGTGCCCTGCACCGGACGGGCGTCGTTCAGGGTGAGCGCGGTGATGCCGTACTGGCTCTGGATCTGCGCGTACGTCTTGGTCAGCTGGTAGATCGAGATGTCCGTGTCGGTCATCGTCGCGTACGCGATCTTGCTCGCCCGGAGCGTCGCCACGCGCGAGCCCGACGCGTTGAGCAGCGAGAACGAGCGGCTGGACGACTGGTCCTTGACGACCTCGCCCGGCCCCGGGAAGCCGGATTCGATGCAGTGCCCGTTGGAGAGCACGAGCGCCGGGTCGTTCGGCTGGGAGCCGGGGGCTCGGACGACGGAGCCGGAGCAGTTGCTGAGCGCGACCGTGCCCGCGTAGTTCACGGTGACGGCCGGGGCCGCCTTGTCCCGGGGTGTCGCGGCCACGGCCGGTGCCGCCGCCGCTCCCATCAGGAGCAGCGACAGCACGGCGCCGACGAGAGGCTTGCGCATGTGGGGGTTCCCCTCTGATGACGATGCAACCGAAGATCCTCCGGTTGTCATGTGCATTGTTGGGACGTGCGCATCAACAGGCAAGGATGTGGCCAGAGTTGGCGGGTTTCAGGCTTCGGAGTGCGCGCGTCAGCGCAGGAGGCGGTCCCGGAGGCGGTCCGCCGTCGCCGGCGTGATCCCGACGCGCGCGGCGAGGTACTCGCCCGGGGAGCCGTAGCGCGTGGTCAGGTCGGCGAGGACGAGGGACAGGATCTGCGCCGGGGCGCGGCCGTACGAGGGCCAGCGCATGGTGCGGCCCGGGTTGGCGGCGTGCCAGTCGGCCGTGAGGCGGGCGGTGGCCAGCTCGGTGAGCGCGAAATCGGCCAGGATCTCCTCCTCGGACACGTCGAGGAGGGTCAGGACGAACGCGGCGATCAGGCCGGTGCGGTCCTTGCCCGAGGTGCAGTGGAAGACGGCCGGACCGGGACCGTCGGCGATGAGCTCGATGGCCCGGCGGATCTCGTCGACGCCGTCCTCGGTCACCTCGGCGAACCGGTCGGCCAGGTACCGCCAGGGGTCGATGCCGGGGTCGATGGCGGCCTGGTCGTACGGGCGGTGCTCGATGCTGAGGTTGGCGTACGTGAACCGCCCGGGCTCGGGGATCCTGCCCTTGGCCTCGATCTCCCAGGGGTAGCGCAGGTCGATGACCGTACGTATGCCGAGGCCGAGGAAGCGGTCCCAGTCGGCCCGGGCTCCGGCCCCCGCCAGCTTCCCGAGCGAGTCGGACCGGTACAGCGCGCCCCAGGCGACGGTACGGCCGTCGGCGGAGCGGTAGCCGCCCAGGTCGCGGAAGTTGTGCAGGTGGTCGAAGCCGATGTGGCGCTGGTGCGAGGGCGTGTTCTGGTCGGGCAACTGGGGCTCCTCGTAGGACGGTCGGGTGCCCCAGGATGCCCGACGCGCCTCAGCGCTTGCGTGCGAGCGTGAGGCCGTCCGCGATCGGGAGCATCACCGACTCCATGCGCTCGTCGGCGCGCACGTGCGCGTTGAACTCCCGGATGGCCAGGGCGTTCCCCCGGGCCCCGGCGTCCACCGCCTCTCCCCCGTACAGGACGTTGTCGGCGGCGATCAGCCCGCCGGGCCGCAGGCGCGGCACGAGCTCGTCCCAGTACGAGCGGTAGCCGGGCTTGTCCGCGTCCAGGAACACCAGGTCGATCACCGGCTCGTGCGGGAGCGCGCGCAGCGTCTCCAGCGCCGGGGCGATCACGAGCTCGATCCGGTCGCCGACCCCGGCCGCCTTCCAGGCCTCCTGGGCGATCGACGTCCATTCCTCGCAGACGTCGCAGGTCAGGACCCGCCCACCCGGGACCAGGCCCTCCGCCAGGGCCAGCGTGGAGTAGCCGGTGAAGGTGCCGACCTCGACGATCCGGCGGGCGCCGAGCATCTTGCCCAGCAGGGTGAGGAAGACGCCCTGCTCGTGCGGGACCTGCATCTGCGCCTCGCGGCCGAGCGCGCGGGTCCGCTCGACGAGCTCCTCCTGCACACCGCTCCGCGGCTCGGCCTGGGCGACCAGGTACGCATACACCTCGTCGGTGAGGTGCACCGTCTTCACTTCGTCGATGTCCCTGTCCATGTCGTACGTCCCTTCGCGGGTCCCGTGATCACGCCTTCGGGACTGCCCAACGAGGGCGCCCCGGAGCGGCAACGGCCCGCCGCGCCCCGGGCCGTCAGGCCACCGGGTGGAGCGCCGCGTACTCCAGGGGGGCCGACGGGTCGACCGTGAGGGTGAGCGGGGCGGGCGGGGCGTCCGCGCGGACCAGGAGGTCGCCGACCGCCGCGATCATCGCGCCGTTGTCCGTGCACAACGTCATCGGCGGCACCCTCAGTTCGATCCCCGCCGAGGCGCAGCGCCGCTCCGCCAGGGCCCGGACGCGCGAGTTGGCCGCGACCCCGCCGACCACCACCAGCGTCTTCACGCCGTGGGCCGTGCAGGCCGCGACCGCCTTGCGGGTCAGCACGTCGGCCACGGCCTCCTGGAGCGAGGCCGCCCCGTCGGCGACCGGCAGTCGCTCCCCGCGCTGCCGGTGGCCCTCGGCCCAGCGGGCGGCGGCCGTCTTCAGCCCCGAGAAGGAGAAGGAGTAGGCGTACGGGTCCTCCCCGCGCGGCCCGCCGGTCAGCGGACGCGGGAACGGGACCGCCTTCGGGTCGCCGCCGCGGGCCGCCCTGTCGATGGCCGGCCCTCCCGGGTACGGCAGGCCGAACACCCGGGCCACCTTGTCGAAGCACTCCCCCGCCGCGTCGTCCAGGGTGTCCCCGAGGTGCAGGATCGGCTCGCGCACGAGGTCCCGCACGAGCAGCAGCGAGGTGTGGCCCCCGGAGACGATCAGCACCACGCACGGCCGGGGCAGCGGCCCGTGCTCCAGGGTGTCGGCGGCGACGTGCCCGGCCAGGTGGTGGACCCCGTACAGCGGTACGCCCAGCGCGTACGCGAGGGTCTTGGCCCCGGCCAGTCCGACCTGGAGCGCGCCGGAGAGGCCGGGGCCGGTGGTGACGGCCACCGCGTCGAGCTGGTCGGCCCGCAGTCCGGCCCGGTCGAGGGCCTGGCGGACCACCGGGTTGAAGGAGTGCAGGTGGGCGCGGGCCGCGATCTCGGGGACGACCCCGCCGAAGCGGGCGTGCTCGTCCATGCTCGACGCGACGACGTGCGCGAGGAGCCGGCCTCCCTGCACGATGCCCGCGCCCGTCTCGTCGCAGGAGGACTCGATGCCGAGCACCACCGGAGAAGCAGCCATCAGACCCGCACACCCGACCCTTATTGCGAATAGTTCGCAATAAGGGTACTAGCCGCGGGGGACCACCGTGGCCAGCACGGACGGCAGGGGGTACCAGTCCGCCGAGGCGATGGACGCGTGGTGCGCGGCCATCAGGGCGACCCGCTCACGGGCCTGGGCCTCGGTGGGGTGCACCCCGTCGATGGCGGGCGCCACGGCCTGGGCGTCGGTGGCGATCAGCAGGTAGTGGTTGCGGTCGTACCAGGCGGTGTCGATCGAGCCGCCCGCGTACGCGCTCGCGTCCCCGTCGAAGACCACGAACCACGGGCGGAGCGTCGCGTCCGCGTACCGGGCGCGCGGGTCGCCGGCCTCGGCCCGGTGCACGGCGGGGAAGGCGGCCGCCTGGCCGAGCCGGCCCGCGGCGGCGAGGGAGCGCAGGTACTGGCCGTACTCCCGGTCGGTCCACAGCGTGTCGTTCGCGTTGCCCTCCTCCAGCGTGCCGGGAATGAGCTCCACGAGGAACTTCCCGGCCATCGCGGCGCGGCTCGGCCAGGCGCCGGCCCGGGCCGCGGTGTCCAGGTCGGGGTGGCCGGCGGCGAGCTGGCCGGGGCGGTAGACGGCGTCGCCGAGCTTCGAGTTCAGCAGCGCGTCGAGTTCGGCCGGGCCGCGCCCGAGGTTGGCGGCGAAGCCGTCCTTGAGCTCCATTTTGAGGACGACCGGGCGGTGGCCGGGGTGCGCTTCGTGCCAGCTGCGGATGTCCGAGAGACAGCCCGCGAGGTTCTGGTTGCGGGACTTGGTGCGCAGCTGGGCGGGGCCGGCGGCGTTCTCGCAGTTGTTGTCGTTGCCGAAGGGGTTGTCGTGCGAGACCCGCCAGGAGCTGCCGAAGAAGTTGGTCCACACGTCGAGTTCCAGCATCGCCGCGCCCGAATCGAGGGCGTCCGCGAAGTACGGGAACTTGGCCTTCTCGTACGCGTTGTGCACGCCGACGCCGGTCGATCCCGCGTACGGGAGGTCGGCGGCGGCCCCGGCCGCCTCGGCCCCCGCCGCCCCTGCCGGGGCCGTACCGAGTACGAAGGCCAGTGCCGCCAGGCCCGCCGTCACCGCGCCCGCCATCCGGTTCCGTGATCTCATGCTTTCGGCTCCTGTCTGCCCATTCGGTGCGCCACGGTTCAACTCGCCCGGAGAGTAGGCGGGTTGGGTGAAGTGCGGAAGGACGCCGGATGACGGGGACGGTCGGGCGCCCCGGCTGTGAGGACGGACACGTTCCGGTCCGGAACCGCCGCCGTCGCGCCGTCCGTCGAACAGGGAGCCGGTCGGGACGCCGATCGGCACGTCCGGGCGGGAGTGCCACATGTTCACCAGGGTTCGCGGGCGGGCCGTACGGGTCTGCCTGCTCGTCGGCGTCGGCTGCGCCGTGCTGATGGGGTGCGCCGGGCTCCTGTGGAAGCTGCACGACATGGCGGCGTACGTGGCGGACGGGGATCCGGCGGAGGGGAGTTACGCGCAGGACCCCGGGCAGGCCGACCGCGCGGCGGCGGCCGTGCTGGAGGGCCCGGCGCGGGAGGTCCCGCCCCGGGAGCCGCCGGGCGCGCAGGGCGCGGGCGGCCCGGGCGGCCCGGGCGGACCCACTGCCGGCGCGCAGTGGCGGTCCGGCGGGTGGCGGCCCTCCGACCCGCTGGTCGCGCGGCCCGCCGCGGCGGAGCCCGCGATCGGGGCGCTGTTCTCCCCCGGCGAGGACGCGGACCAGGACCACCACTGCTCGGGGAGCGTGGTCCATTCCCCCGGCGGCGACCTCGTCGCCACCGCCGCCCACTGCGTGTACCGCGGTGTCCTCGGCTTCCGTACGAACCTGGTCTTCGCCCCCGGCTACCGGGACGGCACGGCCCCGTACGGGGTCTGGGTGCCCACGCGGATCGACGTGGACCCCCGCTGGATCGAGGACCAGGACCCCGACTACGACGTGGCCTTCCTGCGGATGCGCCGGCCGGGGCACCCCGGCGAGCGGCTGGAGGACGCCACCGGGGCCCAGACGATCCGGTTCGGGCCCCGGCTGCCGGCGCCCGCCCGGGTCGTGGGCTATCCGAACGCCACCGAGTATCCGGTGGAGTGCTTCAACACCGCCCGTGCCGAGGGGCCCGCGCAACTGCGGCTGGATTGCGCGGACGTACCCGACGGCACGAGCGGTGGTCCGGTGCTGACCGACGCGCACACCCTGATCGGGGTGGTCGGCGGCCGCGACGGGGGCGGCGACGAGACGACCTCGTACAGCAGCCTGTTCGGCGACGGGGTGCGGGCCGTGTACGAGCGCGCCGCGGCGGCCCGCCAGGGGGTGTCCGCAAAGTAGCGCCGTCCGCCCGGAGGGCGGTCCCGCGGCGTCCGGTGCGTGCTCTCGGCGTGCCGGGCGTCGCGGGGCAGGCGGGACTTTGCCGACACGCCCCAGGGGGTGTCGTGCCGATCGGGCCGGACCGCGTGCCCGGCGTGATCGGCAAGGCACCCCCAGGTCGGCTCCGCTCCTATGTCCCGGCGCCGGCCGGGGCGTCGTGGTGCGGCGGATAGGCGGCGGTCTCCGGGGCCGTCGGCAGGCGCCACTTGGACAGCACCCGTATCACCGTGCCCGGGCTCAGCAGTACGTTCGGCGTGAGCGCCAGCGACAGCACGCCGAAGAAGGGCCGGGAGATCTCCGGGTCGGCGTTGGCGCCCACGATCACCCGGGACATGTAGGCCTGAAGGACCTTGGTCGCCCGGTCGGGCGGCGGCCCCTCGGTCTCCGGGTAGCGCATGTCCTCGCTGGTGGCGATCTGCCAGGCCACGTCGGAGGCGGCCGCCGTGCGCCGCTGGATCCGCCGGGAGGCCGCGGCGATCTCCCGGGGCGCGAGCCCCCGGACGGCCCCGGCCAGTGCGTCCGCCGCGAGGGCGGCCACCGTCATCCCCTGCCCGTACACGGGGTTGACCCGGCAGACGGCGTCGCCGAGGACGACGAATCCGGCCGGCCAGCGGTCGAGGCGCTCGAAGTGCCGCCATTCGTTCACGGTGTTGCGGTAACCCGTCGGCGTCGAGAGCGGTTTGGCGTCCCGGAGCGCGTCGTACAGCACCGGGCTGCGCAGGGTCCGGGTGAAGTCGAGGAACTCCTCGTCCCCGGTCGGCGGGGCGTGTTCGCCGTTGCCGGTCAGCGTCACGAGCCAGCGGCCGTCGTCGAGGGGCACCAGCACGCCGCCGCGGGGATTCTCGGGGCGGCCCTGGACGTAGATCCCCTGCCAGCGGCGGGCCGGATCCGGCGGGATCTCGTAGTAGCGGCTGGAGTAGCCGAGGTGGGAGTCGTAGCGGGTGGTCGCCGGGGCCGGGTGGCCGAGGGCGGCGAGCCAGGCCGGGGCCCGGGAGGTCCGCCCGGTCGCGTCGACCACGAAACGGGCGGGCAGCGGGTCGCCCTCGCGCAGCCGTACGCCGGTGACGGAGCGGCCGTCGGGTCCGGCGACGAGTCCGGTCGCCGTCGATCCGGAGCGGACCCGGATCCGCTCGTCCCGCAGCACCTCCCGGCGGACCGTCCAGTCGATCAGCTCCCGGCTGCCGATCAGGATCCGGGACCCCGGAACCGGGTGGAACCAGTCGGCCGGGCTCAGCCACAGGAAGTCCCGCGGCGTCTCCATCAGCGCCGCCCCGGCCGCCAGCAGCTCGCGGGTGACCCCGGGCAGCAGCCCTTCCATCAGCTCCAGGCCCCGCGACCACAGCACGTGCACGTGCCGGGACTGCGGCACACCGGGCCGGAAGGCAGGTCCGGTGTCCGGCAGTTCGTCCCGTTCCACCACGGTCACGCGCGCGAACCGCTGGGCGAGTGCCCGCGCCGCCAGCAGCCCCGCCAGGCCTGCGCCGAGGACCACCGCGTGATCGTGGGCTTCCCGGACTTCTGGGTGGTTGTCCGTGTCGTCGTCCATGGCGCCGAGTCTCCCGCGCCGGCTCCGTGGCGGATCAGGTCCCGCCCGGGGCGCCCCGAGGCACCCCGGGGGCGGACGGGGGGCTCACACCGGGGCGCCCGGGCCACCCGGATCGGGTGGCCCCCTCAGCGGGCGGGGATCTCGTACGGGACGGAGGTCAGCTTCTCCGAGAGAGCCCAGAGCCGTTCGCCGGACGCGTCGTCCAGGGTCCACTTCGCCCGCCAGGAGCCGGCCGGCGCCCCGCGCCAGCCGAGCCGCGGTCCGTAGAAGGCGTCGGGCCCCACCCCCGGCGCGGTGGCCGCGTACAGCGTGGGCAGCGCACCGGAGGCGGCGGACTGGGCGAGGACGGCGGCGCCGAGGCCCATCAGCCGCGACATGGGCCGGTGGCCCTCCTGGCGTGCGGCCCCGGCGTGCAGGTTGGTCGAGGCGTAGCCGGGGTGCGCGGCAGCGGCGACGATCCCGCAGCCGCGGGCTTCGAGGCGCCGGGCCAGCTCGTGCGTGAAGAGGAGGTTGGCGGTCTTGGAGCGGCCGTACGCGATCCAGCGCCGGTAGCCGAGCTCGCCGTTCGGATCGTCGAGGTCGACGTCGCCGAGCGCGTGGAAGCCGCTGGAGACGGTGACGATCCGGGCCCCGGGGGCCGCGGCCAGCAGCTGGGGCAGGAGCAGTCCGGTCAGCGCGAAGTGGCCGAGGTGGTTGACACCGAACTGGGTCTCGAAGCCGTCGGCGGTCCGCCCGTACGGCAGCGCCATCACGCCGGCGTTGTTCACGAGCAGGTCGAGGGAGGTGCGGCGCTGCCCGTGGACGTGCGCGAACTCCCGTACGGAGGCCAGGTCGGCCAGGTCCAGCGGGATGAACTCCACCTCGGCGCCCGGGACTTCGGAGCGCAGCCGGACCACCGCGGCCCGGCCGCGCGCCGAGCTGCGGCAGGCCAGCACCACGTCGGCGCCGCGCCGGGCGAGCTCGCGGGCGGCCACGTAGCCGATACCGCTGTTGGCACCCGTGACGACGGCGGTGCGGCCGCTCTGGTCGGGGATGTTCTCGGCGTTCCAGCCGGTCATGTGAGCTCCCTCGCGACGTGGGGTCAAGACGGTCAAGACGGTCGGGCCGTGGGGCCACGGCCTCGGTCACCGTGGGGTTACCGAGGGTAGACCTCCCCCTTCCCGGGGGTGGAGCCGGGGGCCGGTACCCCGGCCAGTAGGCTGCGGGTCCACCCGCCCGCTCCCCTTCCCGTTCCCGAGGTACCGCGCAGTGAGCTCCGCACCGCCGCTCCCCAGACCCGTGTCGGTCGTCGGCCTCGGCGCCGACGGCTGGGCCGGGCTCACCGCCGCCGCGCGGACCGCGCTGACCGGCGCCGAGGTGCTGATCGGCGGGCCGCGCCAGCTGGACCTGCTGCCGGACGGAGAGTGCCCGGGCGAGCGGGTGGCCTGGCCGAGCCCGCTGCGGCCCGCCGTGCCGAAGCTGATGGCCGAGTACGCGGGCCGCCGGATCGCGGTGCTGGCCAGCGGCGACCCCATGTTCTACGGGATCGGCCGGGCGCTGGCCGAGGAGCTCGGGCCGGACGCCCTGCGGGTCCACCCGCACCCCTCCTCGGTCTCGTACGCCTGCGCCCGCCTGGGCTGGCCGGTGGAGGACACCGAGGTGGTCACGGTGGTCGGCCGCCCGGTGGCCCGGCTCGCGGCCGCCCTGTACGAGGGCCGGCGGGTGCTGGTGCTCAGCGCCGGAGCGGCGACCCCGCACGAGATCGCCGCTCTGCTGCGGGAGCGGGGCTTCGGCCCGAGCCGGATGCGGGTGCTGGAACAGCTCGGCTCCGAGCGCGAGGACGCGTACGAGGGACGGGCCGAGAGCTGGGACCGCGCGCCCGGCGACCCCCTCAACGTGGTGGCCGTCGACTGCCGCCGGGACGGGCACGGCGCCGTCCCCCGGCTCGGCGCCACCCCCGGCCTGCCCGACACCGCGTACGAGCACGACGGCCAGCTCACCAAGCGCCACGTCCGGGCCGCCACCCTGTGCGCCCTCGCCCCGGCCCCCGGAGAGCTGCTGTGGGACATCGGCGGCGGCTCCGGCTCCATCGGCATCGAGTGGATGCGGACGCACCCCTCCTGCCGGGCGGTGGCCGTGGAGCGCGTCCCGGAGCGGGCCGCCCGCATCACCCGCAACGCCGCCGCGCTCGGCGTCCCGGGGCTGCGCGTGGTCACCGGCGCCGCGCCCGGGGCGCTGGCCGGGCTGCCGGTCCCCGACGCGGTGTTCATCGGCGGCGGGCTGACCGCGCCGGGCCTGCTGGACGCGGCCTGGGCGGCGCTGGCCCCCGGCGGCCGGCTGGTGGTCAACACCGTGACGCTGGAGTCGGAGGCGGTCCTCACCGAGCGCTACCGGCGCCACGGCGGCGACCTGGTCAAGCTGGCCGTCGCGCACGCGGTGCCGGTCGGCGGTTTCACGGGCTGGCGGCAGGCGATGCCGGTCACCCAGTGGTCGGTGACGAAGCCCTGGCCGCGGACGGAGCGGCCCGCGGCGGCCCACGAGGAGACCGCGAAGACCGAACGGCCCGAACAGCCCGAAGAGACCGAAGAGACCGCGAAGGACCAGGAGACGACATGACCGTGTACTTCATCGGTGCGGGCCCCGGCGCCGCCGACCTGATCACGGTGCGCGGTGCCCGGCGGCTCGCCGCCGCCCCGGTCTGCCTGTTCGCGGGCAGCCTGGTCCCGCGCGAACTGCTGGCCGAGTGCCCGCCGGACGCCCGCCTGGTCGACACCTCGCAGCTGAACCTCGACCAGATCATCGCCGAGTGCGTACGGGCCCACGCGGCGGGCGAGGACGTGGCGCGGCTCCACTCCGGCGACCCGTCGGTCTTCAGCGCGGTCGCGGAGCAGATGCGGCGGCTCGACGCGGCCGGCATCCCGTACGAGGTGGTGCCCGGCGTCCCGGCGTTCGCCGCGGCGGCGGCCGCGCTGAAGCGGGAGCTGACGGTGCCCACGGTCGGCCAGACCGTGATCCTGACCCGGATCGCCCAGCAGGCCACGCCGATGCCGCCCGGGGAGGACCTGGCCACGCTCGGCCGCAGCGGCGCGCTGCTCGTGCTGCACCTGGCCACGCGCTACGTGGACCGCGTCGTCTCCGAGCTGCTGCCGCACTACGGGGCCGAGTGCCCGGTGGCGGTGGTGGCGATGGCCAGCCGCCCCGACGAGCTGATCCTGCGCGGCACGCTGGCCGACATCGCCGCCCAGGTGAAGGAGGCGGGCCTGGTCCGCACCGCGGTGATCATCGTGGGCCGTACGCTCGGCGCCGAGCAGTTCCGCGACAGCCACCTGTACTCCCCCGAGCGCGACCGGCATGCCTGCTGAGCCGGCCCCCCTCCCGGCCCACCACGTCCTGATCCTGGGCGGCACCACGGAGGCCCGCCGCCTCGCGGAAGCGCTGGCCGCCGTCCCCTCCTGCCATGTGACCACCTCGCTGGCGGGCCGGGTCGCCTCGCCTGTGCTCCCGCCGGGCGATACGCGGATCGGCGGCTTCGGCGGCATCGCGGGGCTGGCTGCCTGGATCGTCGCCCACGACGTCACCCGCATCGTGGACGCCACCCACCCGTTCGCGGAGCGGATGAGCTTCCACGCCGCCGAGGCGCAGGCGCTCACGGGGGTGCCTCTGCTGGCGCTGCGGCGCCCCGGCTGGACTCCGCAGGCTGGCGATGACTGGACCTTCGTGGACTCGCTCGACGAGGCGGCCGTACGGCTGCCCCGCCTGGGCTCCCGCGCGTTCCTGACCACCGGCCGCATGGGCCTGCACACCTTCGCGCACCTCACCGACACCTGGTTCCTGGTGCGTTCGGTGGACCCGCCGCAGGCGCCGGTCCCGCCGCGGCTCGAAGTCCTGCTCGACCGGGGTCCGTTCACCTTGGAGGGCGAGCGTGATCTGATCGCGCGACACCGGATCGACGTCCTGGTCACCAAGGACAGCGGCGGCTCCGCGACCGCCCCCAAGCTGACCGCGGCCCGCCGGGCCGGGATCCCGGTCCTGGTGGTCCGCAGGCCCCGGGTCCCGGAGGGCGTCGCGGAGGCGGGGGACACGGACACGGCCCTGGAGTGGCTCGGGGCGGCCCGGGCCTGACCCCGCCCGGCCGTTGTCGGTGGCCGCTCCTACCCTCGTCGGTATGAGCACCACCACCTTGCTGATCCACGACGGCTCCGCCGCGCCCGACGCCCCGGTCACCCGCATCGGCGGCCTTCCGCTGGCGCCCTCCGGCACGCGCTGGCCCACCTGTACGACCTGCTCCGGGCCGCTCTGCTTCATCGCGCAGATCGTCCTCGACGGCGGGCGCGGGATCCTCGCCGTCTTCATGTGCGCCAACGACCCCGGCAGTTGCGGGGAGTGGAGCGCGACGTCCGGCGGCAACAGGGCGTACCTCTTCCCGTCGGCCGGGCTCGTGCCGATGCCGCTGCCCGCGCTCCCCGCCGCCGAGGACGAGGACGAGGACGAAGAAGACGACGAGGGCGAGGACGAGGAGGACGAGGAGGAGGACGTTCGGCAGCTGGGGGCGGTCCGTACCGTCGAGCTCGTCACGGTGGCCGAGCCGGAGTACCGGCTCGCGCGCAAGGCCTGGTCCGAGCGGAGCGGGCGCCCGGCGCACGAGGTGCTCGGCCGGCTCGGCGGCACCGCCGACTGGCTTCAGTACGACGAGACCCCCGACTGCACGGGCTGCGGCCGCCCCATGGAGTTCGTCGCCCGGCTGGACGAGGGTCCGGATCCCCTCACCGCCCCCAACTTCGGCTCCGGCAGCGCCTATGCGCACGTCTGCGAGCCCTGCGGCCGGGCGGCGTTCCTCTGGCAGTGCTGAGCCCGCCGCCGCGGGCGGCCGGCCGCCGCCCGCGGGCGCTTCGTCGCGCCCCCGGGCGGCGGCCTGTGCGTACCGCCGGTCAGGCCTCGGGGTAGCGGCGCGGGGTCCACGTCACGCGGGTGCCGTCCGGGCGCTCCGTGACCTGGGTCTGCGAGGAGCCGATCAGCAGGATCGTGCGCATGTCCACCTCGGACGGCTCCAGTTCACCGAGCGCGAGGACGCGGACCGACTGCTCCGGACCGCCCACGTCCCGCGCGACGACCACCGGGGTCCGCTCCGGACGCAGCTCCAGCAGCAGCTCCTTGGCCCGGGCCACCTGCCAGGTCCGGCTGCGCGAACCCGGGTTGTACAGGGCGAGCACCAGATCGGCCGCGGCGGCGGCGCGCAGCCGCTCCGCGATGACCTCCCACGGCTTGAGCCGGTCCGAGAGGGAGATGGTGGCGTAGTCGTGGCCGAGCGGGGCCCCGGCAGCGGCGGCCGCCGCGTTGGCGGCGGTCACCCCCGGCAGGACCCGTACGGGCACGTCCTTGTACTCGGGCTGCCCGGCGACCTCCAGGACGGCGGTGGCCATGGCGAAGACGCCCGGGTCGCCGCCGGAGACCACGGCCACCCGCTTGCCGCGGCGGGCCAGGTCGAGCGCGAACTCGGCGCGCTCCGACTCCACCTTGTTGTCGGAGCCGTGCCGGATCTGCCCCGGCTTCGCGGGGACCCGGTCCAGGTAGGTGGTGTACCCGACGAGCACCTCGGCGTCGGCCAGCGCCCGCCGCGTCTCGGGGGTGAGCCAGAGCGGCCCGGCCGGTCCGGTGCCGACGACCACGACCTCGCCGGGGCCGGACGGCACGCTGCCCGGGTTGCCGATGCGGCTGGGCACGACCGCGACCGCGAAGTACGGAACGCTGTCGGGGTCGGTGTCGGCGAGGACTCCGGTCCGCTCCCCCGCCATCGTGGCGCGCTCCACGTACCGGGCCTCCGCGAGGCGGCCGCTGGCCTCCATCGCCCGGCGTACGGCGGGGAAGGTGCGGCCGAGCTTCATCACGACCGCGGAGTCGGTGGCGGCGAGGCGGGCGGTGAGCTCCTCCTCGGGCAGGGTGCCGGGCAGGATCGTCAGCACCTCCTCGCCCTCGACGAGCGGGGTGCCGAGGCGGGCCGCGGCGGCGCTCACCGAGGTCACACCGGGGATCACCTCGGCCTCGTACCGGTCGGCGAGCCGCTTGTGCATGTGCATGTACGAGCCGTAGAAGAGCGGGTCGCCCTCGGCGAGGACGGCCACGGTCCGGCCGGCGTCGAGGTGCGCGGCGAGCCGGGCGGCGGAGGCCTCGTAGAACTCCTCCATCGCACCCTGGTAGCCGCCGGGGTGGTCGGTGGTCTCGGTGGTGACCGGGTAGACCAGCGGCTCCTCGACGTGGTCGGCGCGCAGGTGCTTCGCGGCGATCGAGCGGGCGATCGAGCGGCCGTGGCGGGCGCTGTGGTACGCGACGACATCGGCCTCGGCGATGATCTCGACGGCCCGCAGGGTCATCAGGGAGGGGTCGCCGGGGCCGAGCCCGACGCCGTACAGCTTTCCGGTACCGGCTGCGGTGCTCATTCTTCCTCGCTCGCGATCGCGTTGACGGCGGCGGCCGCGATGGCGCTGCCGCCGCGCCGGCCGCGCACGATCAGGTGGTCGAGCCCGGAGGCGTGGGCGGCGAGCGCGTCCTTGGACTCGGCGGCGCCGATGAAGCCGACCGGGACGCCGATGACGGCCGCGGGGCGCGGGGCGCCCTCCTCGATCATCTCCAGCAGCCGGAACAGCGCGGTCGGCGCGTTGCCGACGGCGATCACGGAACCCTCCAGCAGTCCGCGGTCGCGCCAGACTTCGAGGGCGGCGGCGCTGCGCGTGGTGCCCATCTTGGCGGCGAGGGCCGGGACGGCGGGGTCGGAGAGGGTGCAGATCACCTCGTTGTCCGCGGGCAGCCGCTTGCGGGTGACGCCGCTGGCGACCATCTGCACGTCGCAGAGGATCGGCGCGCCGGCGTGCAGCGCGGCCCGCGCGCGGAGCACGACGTCCGGGGTGTAGCCGAGGTCCTGGGGCAGGTCGGTCATTCCGCAGGCGTGGATCATGCGCACCGCGACCTGGGCGACGGAGGCGGGCAGCCCGGAGAGGTCCGCCTCGGCGCGGATCGTGGCAAAGGACTGGCGGTAGATCGCCGCGCCGTCCTTCTCGTACTCGAACACTGTGTACTCGCTCATTTCTTCGCTGCGTCGTGGGAGGTGGTGCGGCGTACGGCCGCGAGGGCCGCGGGAAGTTCGGAGGCCGGGACACCGCGGAGCGGGGCGTGGCCGGTGGCGGACAGGTCGTACCCGTCGGCGGTGGCGACCACGTCCGCCCAGGCGGTGCCGCGGGGGTGCCCGCACCGGCGTTCGCAGCCGGACCAGTGCACGGGCAGCAGCCGGGTGCCCTGCGGGGGCGGCTGCCGCGGCTGTGCCTGCGCCACGACGGCGCGCGCGTCGGCGCGCACGTCCGCGCGGGATTTCGCACAACCCGGCCGTCCCGTACAGGCGGTGACGGACCGCCAGGGATCGTCGGGGCCGGTCACGAGCCCGGCCCCGGCGAGCCCGGCGAGGGCGTCCTCGGCGGCGCGGGCGGGCAGGCCGGGAACGACGATCCCGCGCCAAGGAGTCAGCCGGACGCGGCCCGTGAGGCCGGCCAGGCGGCGCCACTGCGCGGTGGTCAGGCGGCCCAGCGGCGCGAACACGCTGAGCGCCGCGGTGCCCTCGGGACCCTCCACCACGCCCGGTTCGGGTGCCGCCGCGCGCGGGACGGCGGAGCCCCGTACAACGGTGGCCGGGATCCCGGCGGCGGCCAGAAGGACCCCCAACCCGGCGGAACGCAGCGCCTGTTCGGCGGGCAGCTCGGACACCCGCCAGGCCCGGGTACCGGCCCGGCGGACGGCGTCCAGGAAGTACGAGGCGGCGACGAGCGCGGCCCGCGGCCCGTCGGCGGCGGCCACGAGCAGGGCGTCCGCGGGATCTGCGGTCCACAGCAGGGCCCGCTCCCCGCCCCGGACCGCTGCCAGGTTCACGTCGGCGTCGAGCGAGGTGACGTCCCCGCGTCCGTCGTCGAGGGCGAACAGGAAGCGTCCGGACAGCCCGGCCGCCGCCCCGCTCGCGCACAGCAGCCGGTCCAGCTCCGCGACCCACGGCGCCACATCGGGCAGACCGCTCCGGTCCAGGCCGGTCAGCGGCGAGGCGACGATGTTGCGGACCCGCTCGTGGGTGGGTGCGGGCAGCAGCCCGGCGCGTACGAGCACGCCCTGCAGCTCGCCCCCGCAGCTCGCGCCGAGCCCGCGCAGCTGCGCGTTGCCCCGCGAGGTGAGGTCGATGCGGCCGTCGCCGAGCCGGTCCGCCGCGTCGGCCAGCAGCAGGGCCGCGTCCGCGTCGAGCATTCCGCCGGGTATCCGGATCCGGGCCAGGTACCCGTCGTCCGCCGCGTGCAGCCGCAGCGCACCGGGGCAGGCGTCACCGCGGTCACGTATGACCGGTTCGTCCCGCGGTGCGGCGGAAGGGGGCTGGGGCGGCATGGCGGCGAGCATACCCACGATTGACCTGCCCCGGCCTGTGTCCGTCACCACCCGCCCCGTGCGCCCCGCCCTCCGCCCGACCTGCCCCGATCCGCTCCCCGGGCGCGGCCACCCCCACTCCCGGCCCGCGAGAAGGCCACCTAAGATGACCACCGGCGGAGCCACGTGGCCCGCTGGGAGGAAGCCCGGTGCGAATCCGGCGCGGTCCCGCCACTGTGAACCCCGCGGAGCGATCCGCCGGGTGAGTCAGGAACTCCCGCTGTCCTCACTGCCCGGGGCGCGGAAACCCCGAGGAAGGCATGCCGCCGCATGATCCTGCTGCTGTCGACGTCCGACACCGATCTGCTCAGCGCCCGCGCCGCGGACGGCCCCGTGCCGTACCGGTTCGCGAACCCCTCCCGCCTTCCCCTCGACGACCTCCCCGCCCTGCTCGACGGCGTCGACCTGGTCGTCGTACGCCTCCTGGGCGGCCTGCGCGCCTGGCAGGACGGGCTCGACCTGCTCCTGGCGCCGGACCAGACCCGCCCGGTGGTCGTCCTCACCGGCGAACAGGCCCCGGACGCCCAGCTGATGGAGGCCTCGACGGTCCCGATCGGCATCGCGGCCGAGGCGCACGGCTACCTCGCCCACGGCGGCCCCGCCAACCTGGACCAGCTGGCGCGCTTCCTCTCCGACACCGTGCTGCTCACCGGACACGGCTTCGAGCCGCCGGCCGCGGCGCCCACCTGGGGCCCGCTGGAGCGCACCCCGGTGCGCCCGTACGGCCCGCGCATCGCGGTGCTGTACTACCGCGCCCACCAGATGAGCGGCAACACCGCCTTCGTGCACGCGCTGTGCGACGCGATCGTGGAGGCCGGCGGGACGCCCGTCCCGCTGTACGTGTCCTCCCTGCGCGCGCCCGAGCCGGAGCTCATCGCGCGGCTGGAGTCGGCGGACGCGATCGTCACCACGGTGCTCGCGGCCGGCGGCACCAAGCCCGCGACGGCCTCGGCCGGCGGCGACGACGAGTCCTGGGACGCGGGCGCGCTCGCCGGGCTCGGCGTGCCGATCCTGCAGGCCCTGTGCCTGACCGGCTCGCGCAGCGCCTGGGAGGAGAACGACGAGGGCCTCTCCCCGCTCGACGCCGCGACGCAGGTCGCCGTGCCCGAGTTCGACGGCCGCCTGATCACCGTCCCGTTCTCCTTCAAGGAGCTCGACGAGGACGGCCTGCCCGCGTACGTGGCCGACCCCGAGCGCGCCGCCCGCGTGGCCGGCATCGCCGTCCGGCACGCCCGGCTGCGGCACATCGAGCGCCGCGACAAGAAGGTCGCGCTCGTCCTCTCGGCGTACCCCACCAAGCACTCCCGCATCGGCAACGCGGTCGGCCTGGACACCCCGGCCAGCGCCGTGGAGCTGCTGCGCACCCTCATCGCGGGCGGATACGACTTCGGCCCCGTCGAGGACGTCCCGGGCCTGGTCTCGGGCGACGGCGACGAGCTGATCCGCGCCCTGATCGAGGCCGGCGGCCACGACCAGGACTGGCTGACCGAGGAGCAGCTGGCCCGCAACCCGGTCCGCATCCCGGCCGCCGACTACAAGCGGTGGTTCGCCGAGCTCCCCGCCGAGCTGCGCGACAGCGTGGAGGAGCACTGGGGCGAGGCCCCGGGCAACATGTTCGTGGACCGCTCGGCCAACCCGGAGGGCGACATCGTCCTCGCGGCGCTGCGCCGCGGGAACCTGCTCGTCCTGATCCAGCCGCCGCGCGGCTTCGGCGAGAACCCGATCGCGATCTACCACGACCCGGACCTGCCGCCCTCGCACCACTACCTGGCCGCGTACCGCTGGATCCAGGCGCGGGCGGAGGACGGCGGTTTCGGCGCCGACGCGATGATCCACCTGGGCAAGCACGGCAACCTGGAGTGGCTGCCGGGCAAGAACGCCGGCCTGTCGGCGGCCTGCGCGCCCGATGCCGCGCTCGGCGACCTGCCGCTGATCTACCCGTTCCTGGTCAACGACCCGGGCGAGGGCACGCAGGCCAAGCGGCGCGTGCACGCCACCCTGGTCGACCACCTGGTGCCGCCGATGGCGCGCGCGGAGTCGTACGGCGACATCGCCCGCCTGGAGCAGCACCTCGACGAGTACGCGCAGATCTCGGCGATGGACCCGGCCAAGCTGCCGGCGATCCGCGCGCAGATCTGGACGCTGATCCAGGCCGCCAAGCTCCACCACGACCTGGGTCTGGAGGAGCGCCCGGACGACGAGGGCTTCGACGACTTCCTGCTGCACGTCGACGGCTGGCTGTGCGAGGTCAAGGACGCCCAGATCCGCGACGGCCTGCACGTCCTGGGCGGCGCCCCGACCGGTGAGGCCCGGGTCAACCTGGTCCTCGCGATCCTGCGCGCCCGCCAGATCTGGGGCGGTACGACGGCCCTGCCCGGTCTGCGCGAGGCGCTCGGCCTGGACGAGTCCGCGGCCACCCGTACGACCGCCGACGAGGCGGAGGAGGCGGCCCGCGCGCTGGTCCAGGCGATGGAGGACGCGGACTGGGCTCCGGGGGCGGTGGCTTCGGTCGCGGCCGGCCACTCGGCCGACGTGGTGGCCGTACTGGACTTCGCCGCCCGCGAGGTGGTCCCGCGGCTGGCCGGCACGACGGACGAGATCGCGAACGTGGTGGCGGCCCTGGACGGGCGCTTCGTCCCGGCGGGCCCGTCCGGTTCCCCGCTGCGCGGCCTGGTGAACGTCCTGCCCACGGGCCGGAACTTCTACTCGGTCGACCCGAAGGCCGTCCCCTCCCGCCTCGCGTGGGAGACGGGCCAGGCGCTGGCCGACTCCCTCCTCACCCGCTACCGCACGGACAACGGCGAGTGGCCGGCCTCGGTCGGCCTGTCCCTGTGGGGCACGAGCGCGATGCGCACCTCGGGCGACGACGTGGCGGAAGCGCTCGCCCTGCTGGGCGTCCGCCCGGTCTGGGACGAGGCCTCGCGCCGCGTCACGGGGCTGGAGGCGATCCCGCTCGACGAGCTGGGCCGTCCCCGCATCGATGTGACCCTGCGCATCTCGGGCTTCTTCCGGGACGCGTTCCCGCACGTCATCGGCCTGCTGGACGACGCGGTACGGCTGGCGGCGTCCCTGGACGAGCCCGCCGACCGGAACTTCGTCCGTGCCCACGCGCAGGCGGACCTGGCCGAGCACGGCGACGAGCGCCGGGCCACGACCCGTATCTTCGGCTCGCGCCCGGGCACGTACGGCGCCGGAATCCTCCAGCTGATCGACTCCCGCGACTGGCGTACGGACGCCGACCTCGCGGAGGTCTACACGGTCTGGGGCGGCTACGCGTACGGCCGCGGCCTGGAGGGCCGCCCGGCCCGCGCCGAGATGGAGACGGCGTACAAGCGGATCACGGTGGCCGCGAAGAACACGGACACCCGCGAGCACGACATCGCCGACTCGGACGACTACTTCCAGTACCACGGCGGCATGGTGGCCACGGTCCGCGCCCTGCGGGGCACGGCCCCGGAGGCGTACATCGGCGACTCGACCCGCCCGGAGACGGTCAAGACCCGCACCCTGGTGGAGGAGACGTCCCGCGTCTTCCGCGCCCGTGTGGTGAACCCGAAGTGGATCGAGGCGATGCGCCGCCACGGCTACAAGGGCGCCTTCGAACTCGCGGCGACGGTGGACTACCTCTTCGGTTACGACGCCACGACGGGCGTGGTGGCGGACTGGATGTACGACAAGCTGACGGAGACGTACGTCCTGGACCCGACCAACCGCGCCTTCCTGGAGGAGGCCAACCCCTGGGCCCTGCACGGCATCGCGGAACGCCTCCTGGAAGCCGAGTCCCGCGGCATGTGGGAGAAGCCGGACCCCCAGATCCTCGAATCCCTCCGCCAGGTCTACCTGGACACGGAAGGCAACCTGGAGGCCGAGGCGGAGTAGCCGCCCCCGGCACACGGAACGGCGCCCGGCACACCGCCTCGGTGGGCCGGGCGCCGTGCGTCGCGCTCAGCTCTGGCAGTACATGCCGAGGTGGACCCGTCCGTCCCGCTCGGCGCCCTTCCGGACGCAGCCGGACGGCCTGCCGCGCTTCACGGTCACACCGTCTCCCCCCGACCGGAGCTCCGGGGCGCGGGGCCTATCCCCCGCGCGCCCCCGCCGCCGCGGAACGGCTCTCACGTCACCTGATGCGGTGAAGTGTTCCTTATCCCGGGGCCGGCAGGGGTAGGCGGGTGCTGATCTCGTGCGGGGGGCCGCAGGCAAGGGGGCCCTCCGCGCCCCCGGACGAAAGGTCCAGCCCGCCGTGACACAGCCGTTTCAACTGCCGGATTTCTATGTGCCGTATCCGGCGCGCCTGAATCCCCATCTGGAGGCCGCCCGAGCGCACACCAAGCGGTGGGCCCGCGGCTTCGGGATGCTGGAGGGGTCGGGCGTCTGGGACGAGCGGGACCTCGACGCCCACGACTACGCGCTGCTGTGCTCGTACACCCACCCCGACTGCGGCGGCGACGCGCTCGACCTGGTCACCGACTGGTACGTGTGGGTCTTCTTCTTCGATGACCACTTCCTGGAGGTCTACAAGCGCACCCAGGACCGCGAGGGCGCCAAGAAGTACCTCGACGGGCTGGCCGCCTTCATGCCGATGGATCTCGCCGACGGGTTCCCCGAGCCGGCGAACCCGGTCGAGGCGGGCCTCAAGGACCTGTGGTCGCGGACCGTGCCGGCGATGTCGATGGACTGGAGGGAACGGTTCTCCGAGTCGACGCGCAACCTCCTCAACGAGTCGATGTGGGAGCTCCACAACATCAACATCGGCCGGGTGGCCAACCCGCTCGAATACATCGAGATGCGCCGCAAGGTCGGCGGCGCCCCGTGGTCCGCCGGACTGGTCGAGTACGTGTCCGCCGAGGTGCCGGCCCGCGTCGCGCACGCGCGCCCGCTCGAGGTGCTCCGCGACGCCTTCTCCGACGCGGTGCACATCCGCAACGACCTCTTCTCCTACCAGCGCGAGGTGGAGCAGGAGGGCGAACTCTCCAACGCCGTCCTGGTCCTGGAGACCTTCCTGGGCTGCACCACCCAGGAGGCCGCCGACCTGTCGAACGACCTGCTGACCTCCCGGCTCCAGCAGTTCGAGTACACGGCCCTCGCCGAGGTCCCCGCGCTCGCCGCGCAGCACGGGCTCGACCCCGTCGAGATGGCGTCCGTACTCGCGTACGCGAAGGGCCTGCAGGACTGGCAGTCCGGCGGCCACGAATGGCACATGGTCTCCAGCCGCTACATGAACAAGGAGGCCAAGGGGGCGGCCGCGGCCCCGCTCCGCCTGCCGTTCCTGCCCACCGGACCGGGCACCGCCGCCCTCGACCTGCGCTCGCTGTTCACCCCCCGCTCCGTGGAGCTGCGCCGGCGCAGCTTCACGCACGTGCCGTTCCGGAAGGTGGGCCCTTCGCTGCTGCCCGACTTCCACATGCCGTTCCCGCTGACGCTCAGCCCGCACCTGGACCTGGCCCGCCGCGAACTGGTGCTCTGGGCCCGGGAGATGGGCATGCTGGAGCCGCAGCCCGGCGATCCGGGCTCCGACATCTGGGACGAGGACAAGCTGGCCGGCATGGACTTCGCCCTGTGCGCGGCGGGCATCGACCCCGACGCCACCGCCGGGGCGCTGTGCCTGAGCGCGCAGTGGCTGACCTGGGGCACGTACGCGGACGACTACTACCCCAAGGTGTTCGGCGGGGCGAAATCCCCGGGAGCCGCACGGGTGGCGACCGACCGGCTGATCTCCATGATCCCGGTCGATCCGGCCAAGGCCCCGGAGCCGGTCACCGCGATGGAGCGGAGCCTGAAGGACCTGTGGGCCCGGACCGTCGCCGGGATGAGCCCCGCGATGCGCGCGGAGTTCCGCGGGCACCTCGTCGGGATGCTGGACAGCTGGGTCTGGGAGATCGGCAACACCGTCGCGAACCGGATTCCGGACCCGGTCGACTACGCCGAGATGCGCCGTTTCACCTTCGGCACGTACATGACGATGTTCCTGGCCAAACTCGGCCATGAGGACGACGGCGTGCCGCCGGAGGTCTACCGGGACGGGGTGATGCGCTCGCTGGAGAGCGCGGCGGCGGACGTCGGGTGCATCACCAACGACCTGTTCTCGTACCAGAAGGAGATCGAGGTCGAGGGCGAGGTGCACAACCACGTCCTCGTCACCCAGAACTTCTTCGACATCGGCTATTCGCAGGCGTTCGCGATCGTCGCCGACCTGATGGTGCAGCGCACCGAGGAGTTCGAGCACATCCGCGACCACCAGCTGCCGGTGCTGTACGAGGACCACGGGCTCGACGCGCGGGCACGGGCCTCGCTCGACGCGTACGTGAAGGAGTTGGAGGACTGGATGGCGGCCGTCCTCAACTGGCACCAGAGCGTGCGCCGTTACCGCGACGAGGACCTGTATCCGAGGACCGCCGGAGGCGTCCGGGGGGCGCGGCTCGGCCAGAGCTCCTCGTTCGGCATGGCGGCGGCCCGGATCTCCCTGCCCGCCTGATCCCGCGGAGCCGGCGGCGGGGGCGGTCCGCTCGCCCGCCCCCGCTCGTCCGCGGCCGTCCCCGCCCGCCGCCGCCCCCGCGCGGCCCCCTACGCCTCAGAACTCGTCCGCCGTGTGCGGCAGCAGCGGGGTGTGCAGGGCCGCGTCGAGGGCCGCCGCCGCTCCCTTGGTCCGCTCCGCCACGAGTCCCGCGGCGACCAGTTCGGCGATCCGCGTCCCGCCCAGGTAGCAGGCCGCGAGGTCGCGCACCTCCAGCTCCAGGTCGGCGGGGGCCACGGCGGGCTCGTACGTCGCCCCGCCCGGCCCCGCCTTCAGCCGGAACCGCCCCGCGTTCGCCGGCAGCCGTACGTCGGCCAGTTCCAGCACCACCTCCACCGGCGCGGCCCAGGACCGCCGGGTCAGCGCCGCCCGTACGTCGACCAGGCGCAGCCAGAGCGCCGGGAACTGGGCGGTGACCCGGACCTGGTCCCGGTCGGCGGCGAACCGCAGCAGCGGGTCGTCCTGCGGCCGGCCCCACGCGCAGACCCTGCCGGTCAGGTCGAGGCCGGCCACGCAGTCCCACAGGGCGGCGGCCACCGCCGGGGTGTCCGCCTCCAGTTCGTCCACGCGGACCAGACCGGGACTGCGGGCGGGGCCGCCGTCGCCCTCGTGCTTCGTGCGGTAAAGCACGTACCCCGCGATCGGCTCGCCGGGATCGCCGAGGACGATGATCCGGGGCGGGCCCAGCTCCTCGTCCTCCTCGTCCTGTTCGCAGAGCCAGGACTCGCTCCAGCGCTGCGCGTCGCGGGTCGGGCGGCCGGCCCGCCCGGCGCGGGCGGCCTCGTGGTACGGCCCGATCACCGCGAGCGCGTCCTGCGGGTCGACCAGCCGCAGCGGGCGCGGGTCCGGCTCGATGCGCAGGGCCAGCGGGCGCGTGGAGTCGATCTCGATGGTGGCGCCCTGGGTGGCCGAACCGTAGCCGAAGCGGCCGTAGATGGCGGATTCGGAGGCCCACAGGGCGGCGATCGGGCTGCCCGCGGCGCCCGTGCGCCGCAGCTGCTCGTCCATCAGCGCGGTGAGCACGCCACGGCGGCGGTGGGTGGGGGCGACGCTGACGAAGGTGAGCCCGGGGCAGGGCAGGTCCGCCCCGGGCACCGAGAGCCGGAACCCGTGCGCGGCCATGAACCCGACCAGTGCGTCCCCGTCGTAGGCGCCGAGGCGCGCGCAGTGGCGCAGGAGGGCGTGGTGGCGTTCGCGGCCCGCCTCGTCGGGGCGGTCGTGGAAGACCAGGTACGCGAGCTCCAGAGCGCGGTCGATGTCGGCTTCGGGTACCTCACGGATGTCCACCATGATCCGGAGACTAATCGGTCATCGCGGACCGGTCACCCCATAAGGGCCGGGGTGGCCGGTAGGCACCGCAAGGGGTGTCCGGGCGCGGTGGGGCGGGCGGGACTCTGACGACACTCCCTAGGGGGTGTCCGCAAAGTGGCGCCGTCCGCCCGGAGGGCGGTCCCGCGGCGTCCGGTGCGTGCTCTCGGTGTGCCGGGCGGAAGCCCTTGTACTGGACGTACTCGGGATTTCGCCCGGTGCGCCGAGAGCGCGTGCCGGGCGTCGCGGGGCAGGCGGGACTTTGTGGACACGCCCTAGCGCGGGCCCGACCAGCCCGTGGGGACGTGGCCGAGGCGCACGCGCTGCGGGTGGTCTCCGACCGGGACGGACACCCGCTTGGCGCCGGTCGCGAAGTCGATGGCGGTGACCTGGTCCGCGCCGCTCTCGGAGATCACGCAGGCCGTTCCGTCCCCGTCGACGGTGGCCCAGTACGGCTTGTTCGCGGGCACCAGCGGCCCCTCGGCGAGGGAGGCGCGGTCCACGACGGTGGCGTAGTCGTCCATGGTGCCCGCGACGCAGAGCTTCGTCCCGTCCGGGCTCATGGACATGCCGTGGTGGCGCGAGTCGTTGACCCAGGTGGTGCGGTCCGGGTTGGTGGCGGGGTTGCGGGGCAGCTCCTTGATCCGGGTGATCCGGTCGGAGGCCACGTCGTACTCGACGACCCCGTTGAAGAAGGACACCTGGAAGTAGAGCTTCGACTCGTCGGGGCTGAAGGACATCGGCCGGACGGCGTCGGAGAGGTCCGAACGGCCGAAGGCGTCGAGCCGGGCGCGCATGTCGATCACACGGACCGTGCGGAAGGTCTGCGCGTCGACGACGGTGATCTTCCGGTCGCCCTTCGTCCAGTCCAGCCAGGGCGCGTCGAGCGCGGAGGTCACGTCCCCGATGGAGCTGTTCCACAGGTGGCGGCCGTCGCGGCTGAAGGTGTTCTCGTGGGGTTTGTCGCCGGTCGGGAAGGAGCCGAGCTGCCGCCCGGTGGCGATGTCGAGGACGTGCACGGTGTTGGCGGTGGAGGCGGAGACCGCGACCCGGGTGCCGTCCGGGGAGACGGCCATGTGGTCGGAGCGGAAGCCGGCGACGGGGAAGCGCCAGTTGATCCGGCCCGTGCGCACGTCGATCGAGACGACGTCGGCGAAGCTGGGGCGGGAGGCGACCACGGCGGAGCCGTCGGGGGTGGTGTACATGTCGTCGACGAACTGGTCGTGGCCCTCGCCCGCGCCGCCCCGGATGCCGAGGAAGAAGGCGAGCTTGATCGGGTTGAGGTAGATCTCCCGGAGCCGCTCCTCCTTGTCGGGGATCATGTCGAGCCGGCCGATCTTGGCGAGGTCGCCGGTGGAGGCGAGCACATCGGCGGTGCCCTCCCAGTTGTTCCCGACGAAGAGCACCTCGCGGACACCGGGGCCGTCGGCAGCCGCGGGCCCGGCCACGAGCGCGGCAGCGGCCAGCACGGAGCCGGCGAGGAGCGTACGGGCGAGGGTGCGGGGGGTGCGTGCGGTCCGGGACATCCGCTCAACTCCGTTAAAGGAAGGCGCTGTTACCGGCCGGTAAAATAGGCGGGACGGCGAAAGGGCGCAACCCCCGCGGGGTCGCGCCCTGAGTTCTCCCCCGGCGCCCTTACGGCGCCGCCCTTCAGGCGACCGAGCCGATCCGGCCGATCACCGTCGTCGAAGTGTCCGGGTGGATCGGTATGTGCGCCCCCGTGAGCGCCGCGCCCGAGCCGCCGCGGCGGTTGGCGACGATCTCGGCGGCGATGGACAGCGCGGTCTCCTCCGGGGAGCGGGCGCCGAGGTCCAGGCCGATCGGGGAACGCAGCCGGGCGAGCTCCAGCTCGGTCACGCCGACGTCCCGGAGCCGCTTGTTGCGGTCCTCGTGGGTGCGGCGGGAACCCATGGCGCCGACGTAGGCGACGGGCAGCTTCAGGGCCAGTTCGAGGAGCGGGACGTCGAACTTGGCATCGTGGGTGAGCACGCACAGGACGGTCCGGCCGTCCACCGCGCCCGCCGAGGACTGGGCCTCCAGGTAGCGGTGCGGCCATTCGACGATGATCTCGTCCGCTTCGGGGAAACGGTTCTTCGTCGCGAACACGGGCCGGGCGTCACACAGGGTGACGTGGTAGCCGAGGAACTTGCCGATCCGCACCAGGGCGGACGCGAAGTCGATCGCGCCGAAGACGATCATCCGCGGCGGCGGGACGCTGGACTCGACGAGCACCTTCAGCGGCTCTCCGCAGAGCCGGCCGTCGGCGCCGATCTCCAGCACGCCGGTCCGGCCGGCGTCGAGCATGGCGCGGGCCTCCTCGGCGATGGCGCGGTCCAGCTCGGGGTGTCCCCCGAATCCGCCCTCGAAGCCGCCCTCGCCCCGGACGAGCACGGCACGTCCCAGGAGCTCGGCCGGCCCTTCGGCGATCCGGGCGACCGCCGCCGCCTCCCCGCGGGAGGCCGCGGCCAGGGCGGACGCGAACACCTCCCGGGCGGGGGATCCCACGGGCACCGGGGTGATGAGGATGTCGATGATCCCGCCGCAGGTCAGACCCACGGCGAAGGCATCGTCGTCGCTGTACCCGAAGCGCTCCCGGACGGTCTCGCCGTCTTCGAGCGCCTGCTGGCACAGCTCGTACACCGCGCCCTCCACGCATCCGCCGGAGACCGATCCGATGGCCGTGCCCTCGCTGTCGACGGCGAGCGCGGCTCCGGGCTGGCGGGGCGCACTCCCGCCGACCGCCACCACGGTGGCGACGGCGAAGTCACGTCCCTGCTCGACCCACCGGTTCAGTTCTTCGGCGATGTCCAGCATGGGGGCCTCCTCGGAGGGGTTCGGTTACCAGTATCGGATGCGTGGAGGGTCAGGGCCGGATCACCGGCGCCGCCTTACTTCACCCCGAGCCATGCCTCGATGGGGTGCTCCGCGAAGAAGATCACGAAGATCACGGTCAGCGCCCACATGAAGGCACCGATCTCACGGGCCTTGCCCTGGGCGATCTTGATCGCCACGTACGAGATCACGCCGGCGGCGACACCCGCGGTGATCGAGTACGTGAAGGGCATGAGCGCCACGGTCAGGAAGACCGGGATGGCGGTCGCGCTGTCGGCCCAGTCCACGTGGCGGGCGTTCTGCATCATCATCGCGCCGATGACGACCAGGGCCGCGGAGGCGACCTCACCCGGGACGATCTGCGTGATGGGGGTGAAGAAGAGGCAGGCCGCGAAGAAGAGGCCGGTGACGACCGAGGCGAGGCCCGTACGGGCACCCTCGCCGACGCCGGTGGCGGACTCGACGAACACGGTCTGGCCGGAACCGCCGGTCAGGCCGCCGATGGCACCGCCGGCGCCGTCGATGAACAGGGCCTTCGACAGGCCCGGCATGCGGCCCTTGTCGTCGGCCAGCTTGGCCTCGGTGCCGACGCCGATGATGGTGGCCATCGCGTCGAAGAAGCCGGCGAGCACCAGGGTGAAGACGATCATGCCGATCGTCATGGCGCCGACGTCGCCCCAGCCGCCGAAGGAGACCTGGCCGAAGAGCGAGAAGTCCGGCATCGAGATGGCGGACCCGTCCAGGGTCGGCGCACCGTTCTTCCAGGCCTTCGGGTCGACGTCGGCGACGGCGTTGACGATCGCGGCGATCACGGTGCCGCCGATGATGCCGATCAGGATCGCGCCGGGGACCTTGCGGGCCTGCAGCATGAAGATGGCGAGCAGGGTGATGCAGAAGATCAGCACGGGCCAGCCGGCGAGCTGGCCGACCGGGCCGAGCTGGACCGGAGGGGCGAACTCCCCGCCGTTGCCGACGAACCCGGCCTTCACGAGGCCGATCAGGGCGACGAACATGCCGATGCCCATGGTGATGGCGTGCTTGAGCGCGAGGGGGATCGCGTTCATGATCATCTCTCGGAGGCCGGTGACGACCAGGAGACAGATCACGACGCCGTACATCACGCACATGCCCATGGCCTGCGGCCAGGTCATCTGGGGTGCGACCTGCGAGGAGAGCACGCCGGAGACCGACAGTCCGGCGGCCAGGGCCAGCGGGACCTTGCCGACGAAGCCCATGAGGAGCGTGGTCAGGGCCGCGGCGAAGGCCGTGGCGGTGATGAGAGCCTTCTGGCTCATGGTGTCTCCGGCGACGTCCTTGCCGGAGAGGATCAGCGGGTTGAGCAGGAGGATGTACGCCATGGCCATGAAGGTCGTGACTCCGCCACGAATCTCATTGCCGACGTTGGAACCTCTGTGCGTGATGTGAAAGTACCGGTCGAGCCAAGAACGCCCGGCGGGGGTGCGAGAGCCGTCGCCGGCCTCTTCCGCGCTGGTCTTGGGCTCCACAGACGACTGGGTCATGGTGCCTAACTCCCAAGGTTCAAAGGGGCACCCGCATGAAGATTGGAGACGCGGGATTTGGGAAACTCCGTTTGGCTGCACGACCCGGGGTGACGGCCCGAGGCGACGCGAAATGCACTGCGTGTACTGCGGGTACTGCGGGGGTTCTGCGGTACTGGTGTGGTGCTGGTGACGGCTCCGGGGTGCCGGGGCCACCGGGTGTTTCGGTGGGGGTACTGCCGGTGGAACGACCGCGAGCGGTGCGGTTTTTCGTACTCCGGACTTCTGGCTCCGGGCGGTGGACAGGAAGTGTGACGTTCCCGGTGTCACACCGCCCGGAGAGTCTGTGGGGATCCGGGGGCCTCGCGGCCCCCGGACCACGCCGTCCTAGAGGGTGCCGGTGAGGGCTTCCGGACGGATCGGCGTCTTGTTGATCTCCAGACCGGTCGCCGCCCGGATCGCCGCGATCACGGCCGGGGTGGACGACAGGGTGGGGGCCTCGCCCATGCCGCGAAGGCCGTACGGCGCGTTCGGGTCGGCGAGCTCCAGGACGTCGACCGGGATGGTCGGGGTGTCGAGGATGGTCGGGATCAGGTAGTCCGTGAAGGAGGGGTTGCGCACCTTCGCGGTCTTCGGGTCCACGATGATCTCCTCCATGATCGCGACGCCCAGGCCCTGGGTGGTGCCACCCTGGATCTGGCCGACCACGGAGAGCATGTTCAGGGCCTTGCCGACGTCCTGCGCGGTCGCCAGCTCGACGACCTTCACCAGGCCGAGCTCGGTGTCCACCTCGACCACCGCACGGTGGGCGGCGAAGGTGTACTGGACGTGGCCGTCGCCCTGGCCGGTCTTCAGGTCGAAGGCGACGGTCGGCCGGTGCCGGAACTCCAGCTCCAGGTCGATCGCGTCCTCTCCCTCGAGGATGTCGGCGATGTCCGCGAGGACCTCTCCGCCGTCGGTGACGATCTTGCCGCCTTCGAGGAGCAGCTCGGCGGTCGCCCACGCGGGGTGGTAGGACCCGTTCTTGCGGCGGCCGATCTCCAGGACGGCCTCACGTACGGCCTCGCAGGTGTTCTTCACGGCGCCACCGGTCATGTACGTCTGCCGCGAGGCGGACGTGGAACCGGCGGAGCCGACCTGCGTGTCGGCCGGGTGGATGGTCACCTGCGTGACGCCCAGCTCGGTACGGGCGATCTGCGCGTGGACGGTGACACCGCCCTGGCCGACCTCCGCCATGGCCGTGTGGACCATCGCGACGGCCTCGCCGTTGATGACCTCCAGGCGCACGCGGGCGGTGGAGTAGTCGTCGAAGCCCTCGGAGAAGCCGACGTTCTTGATGCCGACCGCGTAGCCGACGCCGCGCACGACGCCCTCGCCGTGGGTGGTGTTGGAGAGGCCGCCCGGCAGTGCGCGGACGTCCGCGCCCTCGCCGGCGGTCTCCCACTGGCGCTCGGGCGGCAGCGGGCGGGCCTTGACCCGGCGCAGCAGCTCCGCGACGGGCGCCGGGGAGTCCACGACCTGGCCGGTGGGCATGATCGTGCCCATCTCCATGGCGTTCAGCTGGCGGAACTCGACCGGGTCCATGCCCAGCTTCGCCGCGAGCTTGTCCATCTGGGCCTCGTACGCGAAGCAGGCCTGGACGGCGCCGAAGCCGCGCATCGCGCCGCAGGGCGGGTTGTTCGTGTAGAGCGCGATCGCCTCGATGTCGACGTCCTCGAGGACGTACGGGCCGACCGACAGCGAGGAGGCGTTGCCCACGACCGCCGGGGAAGCGGACGCGTACGCGCCGCCGTCCAGGACGATCTTGCACTTCATGTGCGTGAGCTTGCCGTCCTTGGTGGCGCCGTGCTCGTAGTACAGCTTCGCCGGGTGGCGGTGCACGTGGCCGAAGAAGGACTCGAACCGGTTGTAGACGATCTTGACCGGCTTGTTCGTGGCCAGCGCCAGGAGGCAGGCGTGGATCTGCATCGAGATGTCCTCGCGGCCGCCGAAGGCACCGCCGACGCCCGAGAGCGTCATGCGGACCTTCTCCTCGGGGAGACCGAGGACGGGGGCGATCTGCTTGAGGTCCGAGTGCAGCCACTGGGTGGCGACGTAGAGGTCGACACCGCCGTCCTCGGAGGGCACGGCGAGGCCGGACTCCGGGCCGAGGAAGGCCTGGTCCTGCATGCCGAAGGTGTACTCGCCCTCGACGATGACGTCGGCGCGCTTGCGGGCCTCCTCCACGTTGCCGCGGATGATCGGCTGGCGGTGCACGATGTTCGGGTGCGGGACGTGACCGGAGTGGTGGTCGTCGCGGCCCGGGTGGATCAGCGGGGCGTCCGCGGCGAGGGCGGAGGCCTCGTCCGTGACGACCGGCAGCTCGCGGTAGTCGATCTTGATCTTGGCGGCCGCGCGGCGGGCGGTCTCCGGGTGATCGGCGGCCACGAGGGCGACCGGCTCACCGTGGTGGCGCACCCGGCCGTTGGCGAGGACCGGGGTGTCCTGGATCTCCAGGCCGTAGTTCTTCATCTCGGCCGGCAGGTCGTCGTACGTGAGCACCGAGTAGACGCCCGGCATCGCGAGGGCCTCGGAGATGTCGATCGAGGCGATCTCGGCGTGGGCGACCGTGCTGCGCAGGGTCTGGCCCCAGAGCATGTCCTCGTGCCACATGTCCGAGGAGTACGCGAACTCGCCGGTGACCTTGAGGGTGCCGTCGGGGCGGAGCGTGGACTCGCCGATGCCGCCCTTGTTGTGCTTCTGGGTGACGTTGGTCGGCGTGCCGGCCGGTACCGTGCGGGTGTTCTGAGCCATGGTCAGACCGCCTCTCCCTGACGTGCGGCCGCCAGGCGGACCGCGTCGAGGATCTTCTCGTAGCCCGTGCAGCGGCAGAGGTTGCCGGACAGGGCCTCACGGATGTCCTGGTCGGACGGGGAGCTGTTCTGTTCGAGCAGCGCGTCGGCCTGCACCAGCAGACCGGGGGTGCAGAAGCCGCACTGCACGGCGCCGGCGTCGATGAACGCCTGCTGGATGTTGGAGAGCTCCACGCCCTCGCCGGTCTGGGAGTCGGCTGGCTTGGCCTGCCACTGCTTGGCCGCGTCGAGGGTGACGCCGCCCTGGGAGCCGCAGCCGCCACCGGTGCCGCAGGCACCGCCGTGGCCGTGCTCCTCGCGCTGCTTGGCGAACTCCGCCAGGCCCTCGACGGTCACGACGTCGCGGCCCTCGACCTGTCCGGCTGCCACCAGACAGGAACAGACCGGCACGCCGTCGAGACGGACGGTGCAGGAACCGCACTCGCCCTGCTCACAGGCGTTCTTCGAGCCCGGCAGGCCCAGGCGCTCGCGGAGCACGTAGAGGAGGGACTCGCCCTCCCAGACGTCGTCCGCTTCCTGCTGACGGCCGTTGACGGTGAAATTGACGCGCATGATTACGCAGCCCCTTCGAGCGAGCGGCCGTGGCCGGTTCCGCGGTACTGCTCCCAGGTCCAGACGAGCTGGCGGCGAGCCATGATGCCGACCGCGTGACGGCGGTACTTCGCCGTGCCGCGGACGTCGTCGATCGGGTTGGCCGCGCCGGTGGCGAGGTCACCGAACTGCTTGGCGATCGACGGGGTGATGACCTTGCGTGACTCCCAGAAACCGCCCTCTTCGAGCGCGGCGTTCAGGAACTCCTCGGCGGCCTTCGCACGGATCGGGGTCGGCGCGGCCGATCCGATGCCGGTACGGACCGTGCGGGTCTCGGGGTGCAGCGCCAGACCGAACGCGCAGACGGCGATGACCATCGCGTTGCGGGAGCCGACCTTGGAGTACTGCTGGGGACCGTCCGCCTTCTTCACGTGGACGGTCTTGATGAGCTCGTCGGCGGCGAGCGCGTTGCGCTTCACACCGGTGTAGAACTCGTCGATCGGGATCAGGCGGGAGCCGCGTACGGACTCCACCTCGACCTCGGCACCCGCCGCGAGCAGCGCGGGGTGGGAGTCGCCGGCCGGCGAGGCACAACCGAGGTTGCCGCCGACGCCGCCGCGGTTGCGGATCTGGGGGGACGCGACCGTGTGCGAGGCGAGCGCGAGCCCCGGGAGCTCCGTCCGGAGGTTCTCCATGATCTGCGTGTACGGAACGGAGGCGCCCAGCCGGACCACGTCCTCGCCGACCTCCCACTCCCGCAGCAGACCGATGCGGTTCAGGTCCAGGAGGTACTCCGGCCGACGGTGGTCGAAGTTGATCTCGACCATGATGTCGGTGCCACCCGCAATCGGCACAGCTGTGGGGTACTCGGCCTTAGCGGCGAGCGCCTCCTCCCAGCTGGCGGGGCGAAGGAAGTCCATGTGCGGCTCTCTTCTTCTTCATCGTGTCGTTCACTTCAAGCCAGGAGGCCCTCGGGCCCTCGACTGGTCGTTCACGTGCTGTTAACGCGGTGTGGAGTCAGTACACAAGCCGTGCGTCCTTCGGGTGCAGTCACCGAAACCATGAAGGAGTTGGCTGGCGGCCTCCCTCGTCTTGTAGATTCGTATGAAAGGCAGGATGCAACGACCTGCCCGATTTCCAACGGCAACATTCGAGACAGATCGGCGGCGACACCATGCGGCTGCGCGCACTGCTGGAAACCGAGGCGCTGGGGCTGCGGCTGCTGGGCGGCGAGGACGAACTCGACCGGACGGTCCGCGGCGTCATGACGACCGACCTACGGGATCCCAGCCGATACCTCACCGGGGGCGAACTCGTCCTCACCGGCCTGGCCTGGCGAAGAAATTCGGCCGACTCCGAGCCGTTCGTACGAATCCTCGCGAGCGCGGGCGTCGCGGGCCTCGCGGCCGGCGAGGCGGAGCTCGGGGACATCCCCGACGATCTCGTTTCAGCCTGTCGGCGCAACCGGCTGCCGCTGTTCGCCGTGAACGAAGACGTTGCATTCGCCACGATCACGGAGTACGTGGTGCGGCAGGTCTCCGGAGAGCGCGCCGGCGATCTCGCGGCCGTGGTCGACCGGCACCGCCGCCTGATGACGTCCGGCCCGGCGGGCGGTGGACCCGATGTGGTGCTCGATCTGCTCACCACCGACCTCGATCTGCGCGCCTGGGTGCTGTCCCCCACGGGCCGGCAGATCGCCGGAGCGGGCGAACCCCTGGCCCCGGGCGTCTGCGCGGCCCTGGCCGGAGAACACCTGGCGGCGGTCCGCACCGGGCGCAGGGGCCCGCACCGGATCTCCATCCAGGGTATTACCTACTCCCTCTTCCCGATCAGGGGAGCGGGCCGCGGCCCGGGCGCTCCCGGGGCCCGTGACGTGCGCGAGAGCGTGCTGTCGGACTGGCTGCTCGCCGTCGAGGCGGACGCCGGGGACTGGCCCGCCGAGCGGCTCGACCTGCTCCAGGGCGTGACCCAGCTGATCGCCGTCGAGCGGGACCGGCGCGATGCCGCCCGCACGGTGCGCCGCCGCCTCGCCCAGGAGGTGCTGGAGCTGGTCCAGACGGGTGCCCCGCCCGCCGAGATCGCCGCCCGCCTGCGGGTCGCGGCGCCGGTGCTGCTGCCCGGGCTGGGCAGCGCCCCGCACTGGCAGGTCGTCGTGGCGCGGGTCGACTGGGACGGCGGGGACATCCCCGGCGGCCCGGTGGCCCAGTCGCTGCTGGAGGAGATCCTGGTCGACCAGTCCGTCTCGGGGCCCGAGCCCTCGGACCGGATCGCCGTGGCGCACGCGGGCGACGAGGCCATCGCGCTCGTACCGCTGCCCGCGCTCTCCGCGGAGCCCGGCGAGGAGAAGGGCCCGGACCGCGCCCTGCACGCCGACGAGCTGCTCTCCGTCGTACGGGAGCCCCTGCAGGCGGGCCTGGCCGACGACGGCCGGCTCACCCTGGGCGTCAGCGCCGCCGTGCACTCCGCCGAGGGGCTGCGCGGGGCGCTGGAGGAGGCCCGGCACGCCCGCCGGGTCGCCGCGGCCCGCCCGGGCCGGGTCTGCGCCGCGGGCCACCACGAGCTGGCCTCGCACGTCCTGCTGCTGCCGTTCGTCCCGGACGACGTGCGCCGCGCCTTCACGGCCCGCCTGCTGGACCCGCTGCGGGACTACGACCGCCGCCACCGCGCGGAGCTCATCCCGACGCTGGAGGCGTTCCTGGACTGCGACGGCTCGTGGACGCGGTGCGCGACGCGGCTGCACCTCCACGTCAACACCCTGCGGTACCGGGTCGGGCGAATCGAGCAGTTGACGGGGCGTGACCTCTCGCGGCTGGAGGACAAGCTCGACTTCTTCCTGGCACTGCGGATGAGCTGAGCGGATCCGGCCACGGAGCCGCCCCGCGCGGCCGGGAGTCGGCGCGAGGCGGCGGGAGGGCGCCTGACACGTCGTCCGGACTTTGTGAAAGAGTTCACCCGACCCCTTGGCCGAAGGCTCCGATCCGTGCTCTCATTTCGCCCCAGGGCTCAACGACGTGCTGCTTGGTTGCTTTGGGGAGGGCAATGTGGCGGATACCGCCATGTCCGGTGCCGGATCTACCGGGGGAGACGACCCCCTCCAGCGGGCGATATGGCGGCTGCGCTCGCGCGGCTGTTGGACCGACGCGGCAGCCCTGCTGACGCCCCACCTGCACGACGCCGGCGCGGCCGTGCAGCGCACCGCGCTGCTGGTCGAGCGGTGCCTGTTCACCGGGCAGGGGTGGGCCGAGGCCGAGGACGCGCTGCGGGTCGCGGAGGCGGTGGCCCACGACGACGACGAGCGGGGCGCGGCGGCGTGCGAGCGGGGGCAGTTGGCGTACGCGGCGACCGTGCTCGGGGTCCGCGACCGCTCGGACGAGGCCCGTTCCGCACTGGGCCGGGCGGCGGCGCTGCTGTCCCCCGGGTCCCGGACGCGCCCGCTGCTGGACTTCCGACGCGGGCTGGTCGCGGAGCACCTGGCGGACGCCCCGCAGTCGGCCCGTCCGGCGTACCGCCGGGCCCATGCCGGGGCGCTGGCGCACGGGGACACCCTGCTGCTGTCCTTCACCTGGCGCCACCTGGCGGCGCTGTCCCTGCGGGACGGGGAGGTGGCGGAGGCCCGCAAGGGCTTCGCGGAGTCCCTGCGCATCCGGGAGGACCTGGGATTCCTGATCGGCACGGCCCCCGCGCTGGCGGCACTGGCCGAAGCCGAACCGGAACCGGAGGCGGCCCGCCTGCGCGCGGAGGCCCGGCGGCTGTTCCACCTGCTGGGCGGCATCCCGACCTGGCTGGCCGACCAGCTGCACCCGGACAAGCCCAGCCCCGCGGGCGTCTGAGGGGCGGGGCTCAGCCCACGCCGAAGTGCGGGCGGAGCACCTGTTCCACGAGCGGGAGGTCGCCCGCGACCAGGGCCTCCAGCAGGGCCGTGTGCTCCGCCGCGTCCCGCACGAGCTCCGCCCGCCGCGCCCTCGGGGCGCCCGGGAGGGGCCACTGGGACCGGCGGTGCAGGTCCTGCGCCACGGAGACCAGCTGCTCGTTCCCGCCGAGGGAGAGCAGCTCCCGGTGGAAGGCCCGGTCCGCGTCCGCGTACCCCGCCGGGTCACCCGCCGCCGCGGCCGCCGCGGCCGCGGCCGCCGCCGGCCGCAGCGCCGCCCAGGCCTCCGCCGGAACCGTACGGGCCAGGCCGAGCACCACCGGCACCTCCAGCAGCGCCCGTACCTCCGCCAGCTCCGCCAGGGTCCGCGGCGTACGCGACAGCACGCGGAAGCCCCGGTTCGGGAGGCACTCCACGGCCCCCTCCAGCGCCAGCTGCTGCATCGCCTCGCGCACGGGCGTCGCGGAGACGCCGAAGCGCTCCCCCAGGGCGGGCCCGGAGTAGATCTCCCCCGGCACCAGCTCCCCGTCGGCGAGCGCCGCGCGCAGCGCGTCGAGCACCTGCCCGCGCACCGAATGGCGCAGCACCTTCCGCACCGCCGGCTTCTGCACCGCCGGCTTCTGCACCGCCGCCGTCTGCGCCGGGATCAGCGCCGCCACCCTGCCGTGGGCCGCCTCGTGCACTCGGTCCTCCTCGGGGTCTCGACCTGACGCAAGCATCCCGAGAATAGGCGAATCGGTCCGGCAGGCGCTGGTACGACCGCCCTAGATCAGCTAAGGTAAGGCTTACCTTTGTCGCTCTCGACCGTGTGAATCGGTGGTTCCGCCATGCCCGACAGCCCCGTCGTCGCCCCGCCCCCGGCCGGCTCCCCGGTGGCGGACGCGTACGAACGCCTGTCGAAGGCCTACCCCCGCCTCCAGGCCGTCGAGCGCGCGGCGCACGAGCCCGCCCCTCGCGGTGCGGGGTGGATCGGCGCGGACGCGCTCGCGGCCGGCGGGGCCGAGGTGGACGGCTACCTCGCCTGGGACGACGCCCAGGTCCTGCGGGACTACGGCCGCCAGGCCCGCCCCGACGTGGTGGCCACCTTCGGGCTGCACCGGTACGCGTGGCCCGCGTGCCTGCTCATCACGGCCCCCTGGTTCCTCGACCGCCGGGTGCCCCGCCTGTCGGCGCGGGACGTGGCGTTCCACCGGACCCAGGGACGCATGAGCGTGCGCGTCGAGTCCTTCTCCTGCCTGCCGGACGATCCCGCGGCCGCGCTCCCCGGGGCCCGTGTCGTGCCCGACGAGGAGGCGCTGCGCGCCGAGGTGCGGGCTGCGGTGGCCCACCACCTCGAACCGCTGCTGGAGGGCTTCGGCACGCGCATGCGGCGCGGCCGCCGCGCCCTGTGGGGCATGGTGACCGACGAGATCGTCTCGGGCGTCTGGCACCTCGGGAAGCTCCTGGACGAGGAGCCCCGGGCCATGGCCGAGCTGGAGGCGCTGCTGCCCGGCCGGACGGCCCCGTACACCGCCGGCGCGGCGTTCCGCACGCTCTCCGGCCCGCGCGGGGAACAGCTCCCCACCCGGGACCGGGCCAGCTGCTGCCTCTTCTACACGATCCGGCCCCAGGAGACCTGCACCACCTGTCCCCGCACCTGCGACGCGGACCGCATCGTCCGCCTCACGGCTGCCGCCTGACCTCTGAACCCACTCGTACGACTGACCGTAATCGAACACAACTCTGTCACACGAGCGGTAGTTCGAGACACAACACCCTATCCGGCGGGCCCAGCCCCCCGATGGCGTCCACTTGCCCCGAAACCCCCATGCCGGGCCGATCTCCTGCGTCACCATGGCTCCCGGAAGGCCGCACACGCGAGGCAGAGGCAAGGGACATCCGCATGAGACTGACCGACATATCGCTGGACTGGCTGCTGCCCGGCAGCCTGCTGATCCTGGGCGTACTTGCGGCAGTTGCGGTACTGGCCCGGGGCAAGCGGGACGGCGACAAGGCCGCGGCCGAAGACACCTGGGAGCGCAGCGAAGAGCGGCGGCGGCGCAAGGAAGCCGTCTACGGAACCGCCTCCTACGTCCTGCTGTTCTGCTGTGCGGCGGTCGCCGCGGCGCTCTCCTTCCACGGGCTGGTCGGCTTCGGCCGCCAGAACCTGAACCTCTCCGGAGGCTGGGAGTACCTCGTCCCCTTCGGGCTCGACGGCGCCGCCATGTTCTGCTCGGTGCTCGCCGTCCGCGAGGCGAGCCACGGTGACGCGGCCCTCGGCTCCCGCATGCTGGTCTGGCTGTTCGCGGGCGCGGCCGCCTGGTTCAACTGGGTGCACGCGCCGCGCGGCATGGGCCACGACGGCGCCCCGCAGTTCTTCTCCGGGATGTCCCTCTCGGCGGCCGTCCTCTTCGACCGGGCCCTCAAGCAGACCCGCCGGGCGGCGCTGCGCGAACAGGGCCTGATCCCGAGGCCGTTGCCGCAGATCCGGATGGTCCGCTGGCTGCGGGCCCCCCGGGAGACCTTCGGCGCCTGGTCCCTCATGCTGCTGGAGGGGGTCCGCACCCTCGACGAGGCGGTCGAGGAGGTGCGCGAGGACAAGCGCGAGCGGGAGCAGGACCGCCACCGCCGGCGCGACCAGAACCGGCTGGACCGGGCCCGCATCAAGGCCCTGGGCCGGCAGAACCGGGCGTTCGGACGTTCCCGCGCCCGTCAGGTCGACGTACCGGGGCTGACCCCCGGATCGGGCTCCGCGCCGGTCGGCGCGGAGCCGGCCATAGCGGAAACGGGACAGCTGCCCGCTCCGCGCCGCCGGCCCTCCCTGCAGGCCGTGCAGGGACCCGAGACCGCTGAGGTGAACGGCACCCGGACGGTGGACCTCACCGCCGAGGACGACACCCAGACGATCCCCCGCCTCGACTCCCTCGAACGCAAACTCAAGGACCTGGAGCAGCAGTTCGGCTGACCGCTGCGCACAGGACCGACCCCCGCGGGGCCCGCCGTCAGGCGGGCCCCGCGTCGTACCCCGCCTCGTACCGCGCGTCGTAGGACCCCTCGTAGGCCCCGTCGTAGGCCCGGCCGCCGAGGGAGCCGTCCAGCTCGAACCAGACCACCTTGCCTCCGGTCTGCGCGGGCACGTCCACGCCCCAGGCGTCGGCGAGGGCCTCCACCAGCACAAGCCCCCGGCCGTGCGTACCGTCGTCGGCGGTCGGTACGTACGGCCGGGGCCGGCGCGAGACGTGGTCACGGACCTCCACCCTCAGCCGGTCCGCGGCGAGCCGCGCGGACACCTCGGCCCCCTGGTCGGTGTGGACGAGGGCGTTGGTGACGAGCTCGGTGATCAGCAGCTCCGCCACCTCGGCGGCGTCGGCCGGGCACCGGTGGCGCATCAACTCCCGCAACGCCCGGCGCACTTCGCCCACGGCCTTGAGATCCGCCCGGCGTATGCTCCGGCTGATCTCCAGCGCTTCCATTGCCCTCCCGCCCTCGACGGACGGTTCACGCGGTTCGGGCCGCCCTCTCCTCCACTGCTTCCCGGTCTTCGCCCCCACCCGCACGGCGATGCCCCTCCCCCGATGAGTTCCCGTGGATCTCGAACTGGTCTACGGGGATGCATGCCCGCCGGGGCAATCCGCACTCCTGCGGACTTACGGGCGCGGCACGTTGCGCAGGTTGGATCGAGCCATCTGGATCATCCTTCCCACGCCACCGTCCAGCACGATCTTGCTGGCGGAAAGTGCGAAACCCGTCACCATCTCGGCGCTGATCCTGGGTGGAATGGACAAGGCGTTGGGATCGGTCACCACGTCCACCAAGGCGGGTCCCTCGTGCCGGAACGCATCCTTCAAAGCCCCTGCGAGCTGCTTGGGCTTCTCGACCCGGACCCCGAACGCACCCGCCGCACGGGCGATCGCGGCGAAATCCGGGTTGCGGTTGGTCGTTCCGTACGACGGAAGGCCGGAAACCAGCATCTCCAACTCGACCATGCCGAGCGATGAGTTGTTGAAGAGGACCACTTTGACGGGCAGGTCGTACTGCACGAGGGTGAGGAAATCTCCCATCAGCATCGAGAATCCACCGTCGCCCGACATCGACACCACTTGACGGGTGCGGTCGGTGAACTGTGCTCCGATGGCCTGCGGGAGGGCGTTGGCCATGGAGCCGTGGCTGAAGGAGCCGATGATGCGCCGCTTTCCGTTCGGGGAAAGATAGCGTGCCGCCCACACATTGCACATGCCCGTGTCGACGGTGAACACGGCGTCCTCGTCGGCCAGTTCGTCGAGGACGGCGGCGACGTACTCGGGATGGATCGGGGTGTGCTTCTCCACCTTGCGGGTGTACGCCTTCACCACGCCTTCCAGGGCGTCCGCGTGCTTCTTCAGCATCCGGTCCAGGAACCGGCGGTCCGTCTTGACCTTGACCCGGGAGTTCAGGGCGCGCAGGGTCTCCCGCGCGTCCCCCCAGACGGCCAGGTCCAGCTGCGAGCGGCGGCCGAGGTGCTCGGGGCGGATGTCCACCTGGACGATCTTCACGTCGTCGGGCAGGAAGGCGTTGTACGGGAAGTCCGTGCCGAGCAGGATCAGCAGGTCGCACTCGTGCGTGGCCTCGTAGGCGGCGCCGTAGCCGAGCAGCCCGCTCATGCCGACGTCGTACGGGTTGTCGTACTGGATCCATTCCTTGCCGCGCAGGGCGTGCCCGACGGGGGCCTTGACCCGGCCCGCGAACTCCATGACCTCGGCGTGCGCCCCGGCGGCGCCGCTGCCGCAGAACAGGGTCACCTTGTCGGCCTCGTCGATCAGCCGGACCAGCTTCTCGATCTCCCCGTCACCGGGGCGCACGGTCGGCCGCGCGGTCACGAGCGCGTGCTCGATGCTCTTCTCCGGAGCCGGGAGGGAGGCGACGTCACCGGGCAGTGCGACCACGCCGACGCCGCTGCGGCCGATGGCGTGCTGGATCGCGCTCTGGAGTACGCGGGGCATCTGCTGCGGGTTGGAGATCAGCTCGCAGTAGTGGCTGCACTCGGTGAACAGCCGGTCGGGGTGGGTCTCCTGGAAGTAGCCGAGGCCGATCTCGCCGGAGGGGATGTGGGAGGCGAGCGCGAGGACCGGGGCCATGGAGCGGTGGGCGTCGTAGAGGCCGTTGATCAGGTGCAGGTTGCCGGGACCGCAGGAGCCCGCGCAGGCGGCGAGCCGGCCGGTGATCTGTGCCTCGGCACCGGCGGCGAAGGCGGCGGTCTCCTCGTGCCGCACCTGGATCCACTCGATGCCGCCGGTCCGGCGGATGGCGTCGACGACGGGGTTCAGGCTGTCGCCGACGACTCCGTACATCCGGCGCACGCCGGCGCGTACGAGGATGTCGACGAACTGCTCTGCCACGTTCTGCTTGCCCATGGAGTGGCGCCCTTTCGTTGCCTGCCGGGTACGCCCGTCCATCCATCCACACTCCGCGCCGTCACGCCTCCCAGACGGCGGCGGCCGTCCGGTCGTCGGCGTACCCCTTGAGGCGGAGCTGGGTGTCCGCGAGGAAGACCGCGAGGCCGGGGGGTTCCCGGTCGGCCCAGCGGGCCGCGAGTTCGGCCGGGAGGAGGCCCTCCTCGCGCATGGGGTCGGCGAGCCCGCCGGAGCACAGGAGCAGGGTGTCGCGGGGCCGCGCCATGGCGGCACGGAACCGGAACTGGTCGGCACCGCTCTCGGCCGGCTCCGCCCGCTGCGGCTCCAGGTCCTCCCAGGTCCCGCCGCGGAGCCGGAACAGGCCGCCGGCGCCGGAGCCGAAGCAGACCCGGGTCTTGCACTCGGGATCGATGGGGAGCAGCAGGACGCGCAGGCCGGCGGTGTACGCCTCCTCCGGGAGCCCGAGTTCGGCGGCGCGGGCGCGCAGCCGTCCGTAGCCGCGGTCGGTGAGCCGCTGGAGCCCCGAGCACAGGGCGTCGCGCCGGCCGGCGCGGATGTCGTCGGCGAGGCGCTCGCGGCTGCGGCCGACGGCGGAGGCGATCCACCGGCACAGCTCGGCGGCGGCCTCGGCGGCGCCGGGGGCGGCGCGGTCCCCTCCGGCGAGGGCGACGAGGACGAGGGCGTCGTCGCCGGTGCCGAAGCGGGCGGTCAGCAGGAAGTCCCGCCGTGCCTCCCCGCGGAACCGGGCGGAGTCCCCGCGCACGGAGGTGGCGCGCAGGGTGCACGCCCCGTGCCGGGCCCCTTCGAGCACGGTGTCGGGCACGAGATCCTCGAGCGCCCCCGGATCCGCGAGCGGCAGCGCCCCGGGCTCGGCGGCGTAGGTGGGAGCCCGGTCCCCGAGGAAGCCCACGGCCGGCCGCTCCCCGCCCCCGGCGCCGTCCCAGGGCTCACCGGCGACGGGGGTCCCGGACACGGCCAGGGGAGCCGCACCGGGCCGGTGCCCGGCACCGGAGACCTCCCACGGAGCCGGAGGACCGGCATCGCGGTCGTCCTCGGCAGCGGCACCGGCACGCGGGTCCGGTACGTGACCGGGGACGGCCGGGGGCTCGTGGCCCGCCTGGGGCCCCGGGCCGGAGCCGGGGCCGGGTGGGAGCGCGGATGCGGGTGCGGATGCGGGCGCGGATACGGGCGGGGCGGCACCGGGCGCACCGGTGCCCGCCGCGGGCGCGCGAACCCCGTCCGTGCCGGGCAGGGATGGTGTGCCGGTGTCCCCCTCAGGGGTCCGTTCGGGGAACGCACCGGCGGCAGGGGGCCCGGGCGGGGCGCCGAACCGCCCGAGCGGCGGTTCGGGCCGTTCCTCGGGAAGCACCGGCGGCACCGTCACACTGCCCAGGCCGTATCCCGTCGTGCCGGGCTCCCGGGGGTCCCGGGGCGGCGGAAGCACCGGCTCCGGGCCGGCCTCCCGGCGCGGCCGGGGCAGCACGGAGTGCGGCGGCGCCCCGGGCGGCTCCGGGGGCACCCCCGGGAGCCCGGCTCCCGCCCCGGCCTCCGGCGGCACGCCCTGCGGCCCCGGCGGGGCCTGGCCCTGGGGCGGGACCTGGTGCGTGAGGGACGATGCCGAGTGGAAGCGGGTGTCCAGGGTGTCGGCCGGGTCCGGGGTGGCGGCCGGGTCCGGGTCCGGGGTTTCGTACAGCTTCTGCCACCAGTCGTCCGCGCCCTGCTGACTCATGGGCTCATTCTTGGCCCCCCGCAGCGGCGGAAAACGCCGAATACGCGAAATGGGGTCCACCGGCACGCCGCCCGGTGGACCCCGTTTCCGTATCTCTCGTACGGCCTAGCGGATGTCGTACGCCCGCACGACCGTCTGGGTGACGGCCGCACCGTTCGCGTCGGTGAGCTCCACCTTCAGGGAAACCTGCCGGCCGGCCCCGGCCCCGGCGTGGTCCACGACCGCGGTCCAGCGCCCGTCCCGCTCGGCGACGGCCGCCTGCGTCCAGTGCTCACCGTCGTACGAGTACGCCAGCCCCACCGACTTCAGCGCCCCCGGGAGGTATCCCGCGTGCCCCGTCACGCCCAGCCCGATCCGCTGCCCGTTCGCCGCCGGAAGCGTCTTCATGCCGTCCGCCGGGATCGAGAGGGAGGGGAACAGGATCGGGATGGACTGGGAGTACCGGGCCGGGTCCTCGTGCGAGCGGAAGGTCCACGTGGTGGTCACCGCCTGCGAGCGCTGCCACGTGCGCGCCGGCTGGCCGAACTTCTCTATCTGCTGCGTCAGTTCGTAGGTGGCCTCCTCGGCCGGGACCTCGAAGACCCCGGTCGGGTACCAGCTGTCCCCGATCTGCTCGCCGCCCCGCTTCAGGACCAGGGAGCCGACGTCCCCGAAGGAGCCCGGCTGTGCGAAGTGCCCGGTGTCCCCCCACATCGCGGAGGCGAAGCCGATCAGGTTGCCCTGCCGCTCGGCGGCCAGCTGCGGCCGGCCCGCGAGGTCACGGCCGGCGACCGGGCCGATGACCCCGTCGTACCAGCTCTCGCTCCGCTTGCCGCCCTTGGCGTAGGTGCGCTGCTGGTCGGTCATGAACTCGCCCCACGGGAAGCTGCTGGAGACCATGTGGTCCCATGCCGTGTCCCCGGCGGAGTACAACTCGGTGCGCTTGCCCGGCACGGCCACGGTGTCCAGGCCGCCGAAGTACACGGCGTTGCCCAGCGGCCGGTACGCGCCGGTCAGGTCGGTGAAGTCGGCGGCCACGCCCATCGCGTGGTACGCGGACTCGACGGAGCCGAGGTCGCGGTCGCGCACCCGGTAGGTCCGCTCCCCCCGCACCTCGCCCTTCTCCACCTGCGCCAGGTTGTAGACGTACGGGCTCTTCGCGCTGCCCTTCCAGTTCAGCGTGACCTTGCCCGCCGCGAGCCGCGCGAGCAGCGCCTTCGCCTCCGGCTGCTCGATGGTCAGTGCGGGCAGCGAACCGCCCGCGTAACCGGTGGAGCCGGTCCAGCGGCCGGGGGCCTCCCGGTGGGCGAGCACGGCCTTGGCCCCGGCCGCCTTCGCGTTCGCCGCGGCCTGGTACAGCGAGCCGTCCACGGCCTTGACCAGGACGATCGCGCCCTTGGCCCCGGCCGCGGCGAGCTCCTCGGGGGTGCCGGCGCCCGCGTCGACCAGTGGCGCGCCGCCCGTCCCGTCGAGGTTGTCGCTGCCCGTGGAGGCGGTGATCGGATGCAGTGCCGGACCCCCGGCGACCTTCAGCTCGGAGATCAGCGGCGCGGCCGCCCGCCAGTAGCTGCCGAACTCGAAATCACCCTCGTGCGCACGGCCTTCGACCGAGGCGTAGTAGCCGCGGATCGTCCGTCCGCCCATAGCGGTGCCCGCGTGCAGCCAGGACTCGTCCCAGTGGCGGGAGAAGGCGAGGGTGGTGTTGCGCGCCTCGGTCGGCCGGTCGGTCGCGATCGAGAGCCGGGCCGCCTTGCGGGCGTCCAGTACGACCACGGTGTCCTTCTTGACCTCGACCTGGGGGCGGCCCAGGTAGGTGAGGGAGTCGTACAGCGCGGCGCCGTCACCGGCGTCGGGCGTGCCGACGAAGGCGGACAGGAAGTACGAGCCCGGGCGCACCCGGTAGACCTGGTCCGCGGCCCCGTCGTTGAAGCGGCGCTCCCCACTGGCGTCGTCGGTGCCGATGACGTCGAGGGAGGAGGGCCCGGCGGCGGGCTCGCCCGCGCGGTCGATCAGCTTGACGCGCAGGGTGACGGTCTGCGGCTCCACGTAGAGGGAGAAGGGCGTGGAGACGTGCACGCCGTCCGCCGTGGCGACGACGCGCCCGGTGACGTCCCCGTACTGGGAGCGCTCCAGCCGGGCCGCCGGGTCCAGGGCCAGCGGCACCTTGACGGTGGCTCCGGCCGGGACGGTCACCGTACGCCGGTCCAGGCCCGCGATCCGGCTGCGCACGGCCGAGCCGTCGTTGCCGGTGACCTTCTCGACGGCGAGGTCCAGGGTGACGGGCCGGGTGCCCGTGTTGGTGTACGGGATCTGGACGGTCGTCCGGTCGCCCCGCTCCTGCGGCCAGTGGTACGAGCCTCCCTGCACGGCGGGGGCGCCGGTCACGGTGGTGTCGATCGCGGCCTCGACGTCGAGGCGGCCGCCGCCGGTCTGGCGCACGTCCCCGGGGACACCGGAGTCGGCGGAGCCGACGAGGGCGGCCTTGACCTGCTGTCCGGTCCAGTCGGGATGGCGCTGCTTGACGATGGCGGCGGCGCCCGCGACGTGCGGGGTGGCCATCGACGTACCGGACATGGACTGGTACGCGTAGACCCCGCGCCCGCCGGCCGCGGCGGCGGAGATCCCGACCCCGGGGGCGGCGATCTCGGGCTTCAGGGTGTGCTGGAGCCCGGCGGGGCCGCGGCTGGAGAAGGAGGCCGTGGTGTCGTCGCGGTCGACGGCGCCGACGGTGAGCACGCTGGGCGCGCAACCGGGCGAGGAGACCGTGTTGTTGCCGGGGCCGGAGTTGCCGGCGGCGATCACGAAGAGGGTGCCGCTGCTCTGCGCGAGCCGCTCGGCGGCGGCCGACATGGGGTCGTCGCAGCTGGTCTGCGAGGGGTCGCCGAGGCTCATGGAGACCACGTCGGCCTTGCTCTCGACGGCCCATTCCATGCCGGCGATGATCCACGAATCGAGGCCGTAGCCCTGGTCGTTCAGGACCTTGCCGCTGAGCAGGGCGGTGCCCGGCGCGACTCCCTTCTTGGCGCCGCCGCTCGCGGCTCCGGAGCCGCCGACGGTGGAGATGGTGTGGGTGCCGTGGCCCTGGCGGTCCGCGTCGGTGTCGGAGTCGGTGAAGTTCTTCGACGCGGCGACGCGGCCCTTGAGGTCGGGGTGTTCCAGGTCGGTGCCGGTGTCGAGGACGGCGACCTTGGTGCCCTTGCCGTCGTACCCGGCGGCCCAGGCGGCGGTGGCGTTCACCTGCTTGGTGGACCGCTCCAGGTTCGCCTGGACCTTGCCGTCGAGCCACAGCTTCTTCAGCCCGCCGGCGGCGCGGGAGCGGGTGTCGGTGACGTCCGCCCAGAAGGCGGCGGCCTGCTGCTTGTCGGCGGTGAGGGCGACGGCTCCGATGGAGCCGAGGACGAGGGAGCGCTCGGCGCCGCGCGGAGCGGGCGGCGCGCTGCGCGCCAGGTCGGCGGCGCCCTCGTAGACCGCGATGAGCGGGAGCTTCTTGGCGCGGGCGTCGTCGTAGCCCTGCCGGATCAGGCCGGTGACGTTGAAGAGCTCCTGGTCGACCGTGCCCGCGGCGAGGGCCTTGACCGCGCTCTCGGGGTAGACGTAGAGGTCCTTGCCGTTCTGGCGGGTCTGCACGAGCGGCTGCGAGCCGTCCTCGCGCGGCATCGCGGTGGCGGCGGTGCGCCCGGCCGGGTCGGTGGAGACCAGGATCCGGTCGCCCGTGACCAGGGTCACGGTGACGGGGGCCGCGGGCTGCTTTCCGGCCGCTCCGCTCCCCGCGATCGGTCTCTTCCCCGCTCCTCCAGGCGTACCGTCGGTCGGCTGCGCCGCCGACGGGCCGATGGCGGTGACGGCCAGGACGGCCGCTGCGGCCGCTCCCACCGCCGTACGCGATATCGGGCGCATCGCTCTCCCCAGGTGAATTCCGGCCAACTGCTGCATTGCACGGCAAAGCTGCCCGCAAGTGGCTTCTGACCGGCGGATGTTGGTGCTGCGGTGGCGTCACCCTGGCAGAGAGGCGGGAGGTGCGGCGATGATGTCGGCGGCGGGTTTGCGCCGTGGCCGCTTCCCGCCACGAACGGTGCGGAGAGGGTGGGTGGACCGGTTGCTGAGTGCGATAGGCCTGGACGAGGGCCAGGAGGCGGCATACCGCGCGCTGGTGGCGCTGGGGGCGGCGGAGGTGCCCGACCTGGCGCACCGGCTGGCGCTGCAGGTACCGCAGACCGAGCGCGCCTTGCGGCACCTGGAGCGGCACGGGCTGGCCGCGCAGTCCTCGACCCGGCCCGGCCGCTGGGTGGCGGCCCCGCCGGGGGTGGCGCTGGGGGCGCTGCTGACGCAGCAGCGGCACGAGCTGGAGCAGGCGGAGCTGGCCTCGGCACTGCTGGCGCAGGAGTACCGGGCGGAGGCCGCCGAGCCGGCGGTGCACGACCTGGTGGAGGTGGTGACCGGCGCGAGCGCGGTGGCACACCGCTTCCACCAGCTCCAGCTGGGCGCCGCGGAGGAGGTGTGCGCCCTGGTCAGCGGCCGGCCGCAGGTGGTCACCGGGATGGAGAACGAGGCGGAGGAGCGGGCCGCCGTGCGGGGCGTGGCGTACCGGGTCGTGATCGAGCGGGAGGTACTGGCCCTGCCGACGGGGATCAGGGAGGCGTCGACGGCGCTCGCCCGCGGCGAACAGGTCCGGGTGACGGGGGACGTCCCGACGAAGCTGGTGATCGCGGACCGCTCCCTGGCGATGGTCCCGCTGACGTCGCGCGGGGCGGAGCCGGCGGCGCTCGTGGTGCACGCGTCGGGGCTGCTGGAGTCCCTGATGGGGCTCTTCGAGGCGGTGTGGCGGGAGGCGCTGCCGCTGCGGCTGGGGGCGACGGGCGCGGCGGAGGAGTCGGGCGGCGTGCCGGACACCACCGACCTGGAGATCCTGACGCTGCTCCTGGCCGGAATGACGGACGCGAGCGTGGCCAAGCACCTGGAGCTGGGGCTGCGGACGGTACAGCGGCGGGTCAAGGGCTTGATGGAGCTGTCCGGGGTCACGACGCGGCTCCAGCTGGGCTGGCACGCGTACGAGAGGGGCTGGGTGGCCCGGTAGGAGCGGTCGGGCGGCCGGGTGGCCGGGTGGCCCGATGGGCCCCGGTCGGTCAGGCTGAGCGCATGGATCTGCCTCAGCTGCTCCTGGTGGGGCTGGTGCTCCTGCTCGGGGTGGTCGGGGTGCTGGTCCCGGGCGTGCCGGGGACCTGGCTGGTCTGGGCGGGAGTGCTGTGGTGGGCGCTGCACGAGCGGTCGGCGCCGGCGTGGACCCTGCTGGTCTCGGCGACGGTGCTGCTGCTGGTGGTCCAGGTGGTCGAGTGGCAGCTGCCGCCGCGCCGGCTGCGCGGGGTGGGGGTCACCCGCCGGATGACGGTGTACGCGGGCGCCGGCGCGCTGATCGGCTTCGTGGTGGTGCCGGTGCTGGGGGCGGTTCCGGGGTTCGTCGGGGGCGTCTACCTGTGCGAGCGGCTGCGGCTGGGCACGCACGGCGAGGCCTGGGCCTCCGCGCGGGCGGTGATGCGGGCGGTGGGCACGAGCGTCCTGGTGGAGCTGTTCGCGTGCCTGATGGTGGTGGGCGCCTGGCTCGGGGTGGTGGTGGCGGACTGACCGCACGTACGCGGGCCGGACGGGACTTTGCGGACACGACCTAGGTGTGTTGTTCCGGGACGTTGGTGACACGCGTGCTGGGTTCTTGAAATGGGTGAGGGCCTCCGGGTTCGGTGTGGATTGCGACATCTACACAGATCCGAGGAGGCCCTCGTGGTCCACCGTAATGCCCCGCTGACCGAGACCGGACGACTGAGGCTGGCCCGCTGTGTCGTGGACGACGGCTGGCCCCTGCGTCGGGCCGCGGAACGCTTCCAGGTCAGCCACACCACCGCCGCCCGCTGGGCCACCCGCTACCGACAGCAGGGCACCGCCGGAATGAGCGACCGCTCCAGCCGGCCCCGCCGCCAGCCCCGCCGGACCGCGGCCGAGGTCGAGGCGGAAGTGCTGCGACTGCGGCGTGAACACCGCATCGGACCCTTGCGGCTGGCCGTCCGATGCAAGATCGCGGCCTCGACCGCCCACCGCATCCTCGTCCGCAAT